>JAEEZP010000009.1 GCA_016291915.1 Prevotella sp.
TAACTATTTTTGGCAAGATAATAGTCTATATATTTGATAAATGTTAAAATTATGGTAAGAAAAAACTATTTTAGTGCCATGATTCTGCTTATTACACTTTTACTATCGGGGATCCTCTATCCTCAATCGGTAAAAGCACAAAACAAGAGCAGAATCTATGGAACCGTTTACGAATTAGACGGAAAAAAAACTGTACCACTGGATTTTGCTACGGTGTCTTTCCCTGACTTCAGTATAGGAACGACAACGAACAACGGTGGTAGTTATTCCTTGAACGTACCGCAAGGCAAGGTTAAGATGCGCGTGCAATACGTAGGCAAACACGCTATCGACACACTCGTTAACGTAAAAGGTGATATGCGTCTGAATTTCACATTGCTCAATGAAGACTTCCGTTTGCAAGAGGTTACCGTAACCGCAACGCACAATGCTGCCGGAAGTTCAACATCCAGTAATATCTCCCGTCAAGCCATGGAGCACATGCAGGCTACCAGTCTTTACGACATCATGGCCTTGCTACCGGGTGGTATAACATCCGAGCAGAACTTAAGTGAGACTAAGACAATGACCCTACGTCAGTCAGGTACCAGAAACACGGCTACAAACAGTTTGGGTACTGCCATCATCCGTGATGGTGCCCCCATCTCCAACAATGCCAACCTCTCTATCCTAAATACGGCATTCGTCTTAGAAGACAATGGTGGTTCTATTGCTGGTATAGGAGGAACAGCATCACCCAGTGAGGGTGTTGACTTGCGTACGATCTCTACAGAGAACATTGAGAATGTGGAAGTGATCCGTGGTATTCCTTCCGTGGAATACGGTGATCTGACATCCGGTGCAGTGATTATCCACTCTAAGGCCGGTCGTGAGCCGCTCCGTATCAAAGCCAAGGCTAATCCGAAGGTTTATCAGGGTAGCATTGGTTCTGGTTTCGAGTTAGGTGAGAACAAGGGTGCACTCAACCTGAGTGCTGACTATGCTTACAATGTGAATGACCCGAAGCAAAGCTTTATCCATTACGAAAGATTAACGGGAAAGGCCCTCTATTCGAAGTCGCTGTTTGCCAACAAACTGCGTTCTAACACCTCACTGGATATCTTCTATGGAAAGAGTCGCAGAGACAAGAATCCTATCGATGAGATTTCCATGATCAATCATAAGGGTGAGGATATAGGACTGACATTGAATACCAACGGATTGTGGAACATCCAGAAGGGATGGTTGGAGAATATCCGTTATGTGCTCTCTGGTAGTTTTACAGATAAGAGCAGCTATTACGAGGAAGCTGAGAGTTCTGGTAACGCGCCTTATTCAGGAACGAAGACCGATGGTACTACCCTTACCAATATTGCTGGTGAGCAGATCCCAGGAATTACCAACTTCTCAGCTGAGGATTCAAAGTACTTTGCATACTATATTCCAAGCAGTTATATTGAGCATTATAATGTTGACAGCAAAGAGATAAACTTCTTCGCCAAGCTCACAGCCAACTTCTTCAAGCAGTTTGGGAAATCAGTAAACAACCGTATCTTAATCGGTGCAGACTTCAAGGCTGACGGTAACGAAGGAAAGGGTAAGACCTTTGACCAGAAAGAGGTTCCTTATCGTAATCTCCAATTTGTCAATGGCTCCTTCAGATCCCGTTCATACAAAGATATTCCATGGCTTAAGCATTTCGGTGCCTTCGCAGAAGAGAACTTCAACTGGACAATTGGAAGGAATGTCCTCAGTCTGCAAGCCGGTGTCCGTTACGACCACGCATCAGTAGTGGGTGGCGCTATCTCACCGCGTTTCAATGCTTCGTTGGATATTATCCCCGATGTACTGACCATTCATGGAGGTTATGGTATCACAGCAAAGATGCCAACCCTGCTCTTCCTCTATCCGGAACCAGCCTATTTCGAATATACGAACCTGAATGAGTTAGCGAATGAGAGTATCGCGGAGTCTGACCGCCGGTTTATTACGACCACGAGAGTGTTCGATACACAGAATAAAGACCTGAAGATTGCCAAGAACCATAAAGCAGAGATCGGCTTCGATCTCCGACTGGGTAAGGTTGACTTGTCGGTCACCGGTTTTACCGAGCATCAGAAGAATGGTTATTCTCTGACCACGACATTAGGGTCATTCCAGCCTGTTGTCTATAATAAGTTCACGCGTGATGACAATTTCAACATTGTACTGGATCAGGCCTACAATGTGATTTCCCGTTACAATGTACCATGTAACAACCGTTTCGCAAAGACCAAAGGTGTGGAGTTTGAATTGAACATCGGTCGTATAGAGGCCATCCGCACCTCCTTCCAGTTGAACGGTGCTTGGATGAGGTCCCAGAGTTATACCACGGGATTGTCTTTCTACGATAACAACTCTGAGGTTCCTGCCGGACGCCATGATATCGGTATCTATGAGGGACATGGCATCGACTATTACTCTCAGCAATTTACAACAGCCTTGCGTGCTACCCATAACATCCCACAGATCGGATTTGTAGTGACACTGACAGCGCAGGCTATATGGCAGGATCAGAGCTGGGCCGTATTCCACAACGACACCATTCCTATCGGATACTTGTCACAGACAACGGCACAGCCTACCTATTTCCAGACAAACCAGTATAAGACCGTACAGGATGTGCGTGATGCAGGATTGACCTACCTGCTCAACTATCCCAATCACACTAATGCGTTAAAAGAATCGTTCAGTCCCTATTTCCTCTTCAACCTCAATCTGACAAAGGAAATTAGTGATATGCTGCGTGTGTCCTTCTTTGCCAATAACATGTTCCGCAGCTATCCTCGTCGTGAAAGCAAGCGTACTCCTGGTGAGTATGAAGTGATGTTCCGCGATGATGGCAACAGATTCTATTTTGGTGTTGAGTTATCACTTAAGTTATAAAGAAAAGAAGCAATATGAAAAAGATACAATATATCCTGTTGGGATTGGTGACCGTACTCTTCGTCTCCTGCGACCAGTTCAAGGAGGCTGATGAGGCTACGAAGATCGAGCCACTCGATGTGAATGTCAGTTTGTCAATTGATGTGCCGGGCCTGGCATCTGCCGAGGGCTTGGTGGTGAAAATAGAGAATACGGGCGATGGCCTTTCCTATCGTAAGGAATTTACAGGCACGGAAGTAAGTGTAAGTGATGTGATTCCCGGTATCTATACCATCTCTGTATCTGGTACAGCCTTGGATACCGAAGGAAACGAGTATTATATCAATGGTAATGAGGTAAATAAAGCCCTCTATGCCGGCGTGAACAGCGTTAAGATCTCCATGCAAGGATTGAAGGTCAGTCCGTTAGTCTTCAAGGAGATTTACTACTGCGGATCACGTCCACCTGTAGGTTTCGCTTATTTCCGTGATCAGTTCTATGAAATTTACAACAACTCCAGCGAGGTGCAGTATCTCGATGGTATCCACTTTGCACAGTTATATCCTAATGCTGCGACCCGTACGCTCCCTGTGTGGCCAGAAAGCGATGCTGGAAAATATTGTTATGGAGAGCGCGTATGGAAGTTCCCGGGCAACGGTACACAGTATCCATTGCAACCCGGCGAGTCGGCTGTGATCGCACAGTTTGCTGCTAACCACAAGTTGGAAATCTACAACCCCAACTCACCCGTTGACTGTAGTCATGCCGAGTTTGAGTTTAACATGAACAATGCTAACTTCCCTGATCAGCCTGCTATTGACATGGCTCATGTCTATTATAATGGTAAAGCAGAGATGGGAACTATACCTCAATTCCTTACATCTGTATTTGGTGGTGCTTTTGCGATATTCCGCATTCCTGCCGGAGAGGTATGGGATCCCGTGAATAATTTGGATTTGCAGGCTGATGATCTGAAGAATCTCAACCAAAAGCATAAGGCTCGTATCCCTATCAGCTATGTTTTGGATGCTGTAGAGTGCGTGAATGGTGAGAGCTATCAGGATGCCAAGCGTATTCCTGCCGTGCTCGATGCCGGTTGTACATGGGTTGGTTCTTCCTATTGCAGTCTGGGTGTTGCCCGTAAGGTGAGTGTAACGGAAGAGGGTGATACTATTCGTCGTGAAAACGGCGCCCTGATTTTCCAGGACACCAACAACTCTACCGATGACTTTGAGAGAGGTGTCGTTCCTGAACTTCACCGTTATGGAACAGGTGTACCTTCATGGAATGTTACTTATTAAGTCATGAATGTGGAATAACAAAAAGGATTATAAGTTATGAAAAGACAACATATATTTATAAGGGGATTAATGGCTACAGTGTTTCTGTCTGGCCTCACCCCTGCTTTGGCGCAAGTGAACAACTCACCTGCGGCCATGGAGAAACTGAAGGAGCATAATCTTTGGTTCCAGACGAAGAATGCTGCGGGAACGGTTTACGACAACACCCGGCAGTTCTCCAATATCATTGTCAACTATGATATGGAAGACGGTGACTTCAAGCGTCCGCAACAGGGTGAGAAAGACAAGACACTCTCTGTCAGCAGTGAAGGATTCTTAGATCTGAAGAATGTCTATGTTTGGGGACAGTTCATCTTCCAGCATGAGGATGTGAAAGATGCCAGTTACAACGCTTCTATTACCGATCCGTTCAGAGGCATGCCCTACTATGTAACAGACGAATACAGTGACAGTAAGTGGAGAAACCAGTTCTACGATCTGCATTTTCGCGCCTCAACGCCTGTTATCAACAACTGGCTGACGTTAGGTATTGACGGAACTTATAAGGCATCCATCGCGGCTAAGCAGCGAGACCCGAGTGTGGACACCCGTTTCTATACCCTGCAACTGATCCCAAGTGCAACGTTTGCCTTCAATGAGAAGAACCGTGCAGGTGTTCATATAGGTTACTCATCCATCAAGGAAGATGTCAAGATGGAGAACACCTATACCTACCTTTATCAGGCATACTGGACAAATTACGGTTTAGGTGTATCAACTTACGGTTATAGTTCAGGTGGTCCAAGTATTAACTATTTCGGTCATATTTGGGAGGCAGGCGTACAGTACCAGCATCAAGATGATGTATGGAACATCCTTTTGGAAGGAAAGTATGCCAAACGAGTTGAGAATGCAGAGAACTCCTTCTCTACGCCTCGCAAGCAGTTTGCCGCCAAAGATCAAAAGATTGATGTCATCGGTACGATCCTCCGTGAGGGTGAGGACTACACCCATTCCTTGAAGGCCGCATGGGGTTACCGCCATATCGATGGTATTCAGTATATCAATGAGCGTGATAACACCGAGGCACAGCAGGGTTGGATCGACTTGCATCATGACATCCGCTCCACCTATGTTACACGTACGGCTTCGTTTAAGTATGGTATCATGCGTAACCGCGGTGATGAGTACAACTGGCGTGTAGATGCCAGCGTGGCTTACGTGGGATACAGTGATGAGTATCTCCTCCCGAACTCAACAAAAGACTCAAAGAATCTCTTCGTTGACCTGGAAGCTAAGAAGAACATCAAGGTAGGTGACCGCCTGAATAACCGTCTGTTGGTAGCTGTCAAGGGTGGTCTGCGCAATGCTATGAGCGGTGAGTATCGCTATGGCGGCACTCATGAGGATTATCCAACTATTGCCATGGAGGCAGCCGACGAGGATTACCTGACCAGCGATGCATGGCATGTAGGTGGTTCTCTTACTTACTCACAGCAGGTGAAGGAGAATCAGAAACTGAATGTCTATCTGAAGGCAGCCATCGACTATCACAAGTCGAAAGTTGATATCTTCGATAAACGAACCTTTGCTACTTGCACTTTAGGATTTAATTTCTAACGATCGATGATGCTGGTGGTGCTGTCTGGCGGTATGAAACCCGCCATGACAGGATCATCAGCATCTTTCCTTAATAGCGAACATGAGAAAAACAATATTACAGACTTTCATCCTTTTATGCCTGGCCACCATGGCAATGGCACAGAAATATGTCCGACCGAAGGAGCGCCAGCTCACACGGTCGTTTGCCGTTATTACGGATACAAAGACGTGGAAACTGTGTAAGTCGGAACTGGTGGCATACCAGCAAATGCTCAACGAGGAGCAGTTGCCCACCTTTATAATATATAAAGACTGGAAAAGGCCTGAGGAAGTAAAAAAGGTGATTCAGCGCCTTCACTCACAGAATCATCTTGAGGGTGTGGTGTTTGTCGGGGATATCCCCATTGCGATGATCCGCAAGGCACAACATCTCACCTCTGCCTTTAAGATGAATGAGAACACCTTCCCATGGAATGAATCATCTGTGCCCAGTGACCGTTTCTATGATGATTTCCATCTGGTGTTTGATTATGTGAAACAGGATTCCGTACAAAAGAATTTCTTCTATTACGAACTGGCTGTACAGTCGCCGCAGACGATACACTGCGACATCTATTCAGGTCGTATCAAACCCGTAGATAACGGTGTGGATCCCTATCAGCAGATCCGTGATTATCTGTTGAAGACCATCGAGCAGCATCGTTCCGGAAACAAACTGGATCAGTTCTTCTCTTATACAGGGGAAGGCTCGTACTCCAATTCCCTCACGGCATGGACACCGGAGGCTTTTACCATCAGGGAACAGATGCCGGGGATATTCGACAAACAAGGAAGAGCCCGCTTCATGCGTTACAGCTTCTATGATTATCCGAAAGAAACGGTGATGAATATGATGAAGCGTGAGGATCTCGACTTGGCTATCTTCCATGAGCATGGCACGCCCGACAGACAATATCTCTCTGCTTCACCAGCCACGGAGGATCTCAATAGTCATATCGAGAAGTTAAAGGCTGACAAACGGTCCTACATCCGTCGTTGGGCCAAGACACCTGAGAAGATAGCAGAGTATATTCAGAAACAACGTGAGGAATACGGTCTTGACGCTTCCTGGTTTGAGGGATACGACGATCCCAAGCTGTTAGAGAAAGACTCCCTGCTTGATCTGAAGACAGGTATTGTCCTTAGTGATGTTACCAAGATGAAGCCCAATGCACGCATGGTGATCTTCGATGCTTGCTACAACGGTGACTTCCGGGAGAAAGACTATATCGCAGGGCGTTATATCTTCTCTGAAGGTAAGAGTGCCGTCGCCTTTGCCAATAGTGTCAATGTACTGCAGGACAAACAGGCAAACGAGATGCTGGGATTGCTGGGATTAGGAGCAAGAGTAGGACAATGGGCACAACTCACGAATATCCTGGAATCACATGTGATAGGTGATCCTACCTTCCGCTTTACCTCGAATGATGCCTCTCTTAACCTCAGCGAACTGATCAGCCGACCCTACAATGAGGCAGAGGCATTACGGAATGTAGATTCCCCGTATGCCGATGTGCAGAACCTCGCCTTACATCAGCTTTATCGCAATGGTTATGCAGGCATTTCCAACTTACTGGCCAAGAAATACCGCACATCACCCTATGCTGTTGTAAGATACACCTCGTTGGCTTTATTGACGCAGGTAAACGACAGGAATCTGCAAGAGATCCTGAAAGAGTCTATCCACGACAGTAATGAGTTTATCCGTCGTACCACGGTACGCTTCATGGCTTATGTCGGTCTTAACGACTACGTCCCCTTGTTAGTTAAGGAATATGCCGAGAATTATTTCTCCGAGCGTGAGCGTTTCGATATCGGTATGAAGATGAGGGTCTTTGATGAAAAAGTGGTGAAGAAAGCGGTGGAGGATGTGTTGGCTCACTCTTATGTCACCGACAGGAAAGAACTTGCTGAGGTGCTCCTGAAGGAAAATGAGTACAAGACCTCCGCTGATGAGCATATCTTTGATAAGACCGGCAAGAAAGGATATCGTATCTCGTATATCAACTCACTGAAGAATGAGAACATCCACGCATCCATTGACGGTTACCTGAAACTGATTCTCGATGCTGATGAAGAAGAGAAGGTACGTTGTGCCTTGCTGGAATCTTTGGCATGGTTCAAATGGTCGTACCGTCGTCAGGACATCATGAATGCCTGCCAACAGTTGATGAGCAATGTGAACACACCGGCTGCAGTTAGGGAAAATGCTGAAAGAACCTATTTTAGACTGAAGTAATCATGAGAAGAAACATACTGATAATATTGGTCCTGATGCTCACACTGAATGTGGGAGCAGCCAAACGTGTGGTGAAGAAGACGGTAGCGGTACCAACCCCCGTGATCATACAACCATTACAGCAGCATCCTACGGCCTTCGCTGTGATTACCGATGACTCTACCTTCGTACGATGCAACGAGGCAATCCTCAGATATCGTGATGCAGTGGAATACGATGGACTTTCCACCTATATCGTACATGCCAGATGGCAGTCACCCACAGAGGTAAGGAACATGCTTCAGAAGTTGTATGCAGAATGTCCTACCTTGGAAGGAATTGTGCTCGTTGGTGATATTCCCATTGCCATGGTACGCAACGCCCAGCATATGACAACTGCCTTTAAGATGGATGAAGCAAAATTCCCTATCTATGAATCAAGTGTTCCTACAGACCGCTTCTATGACGATCTGCATCTGCAGTTCCGTTTTATGCAGAAAGACTCTGTGAATGAACGACTGTTTTACTATCAACTCACAGAAGAAAGTCCTCAGTCGCTTCAACCCACCTTCTACTCTGCCCGAATCAAATATCCAGAGGGTATGGGTGGTGACAAGTACGAGGGTATAACAGCCTTCCTGAATAAAGCTGCCGATGCCAAATATCATTGTAAGAACAACCCCTTAGATCAGGTAGTGACCTATAATGGTGGTTCTTACAACTACGACTGTCTGTTGGTTTACATGGATGAAGAGAAGGCTTATCGGGAGAATTTCCCCTTAGCCTTCCGTGACGGACTATCATTCAAGCACTGGAACTTCCGTATGCAGGAGGCGATGAAGTACAAGATCTTCAGTGAGATGCAACGAAAGGATCTGGACCTTTTCATGTTCCACGAGCATGGCAATCCCGATAGTCAGTTGGTTAACGACAATAAGAAAGGAACATCTTCCACCGTACGTTATGATTTACTGAAAGGAAATATCTATTCCTCGATTCGCCGACATGTGGAGAAGAAAGGATTGGATGAAGACTCGCTGATTCTTGCCATGCAGAAGAAATTCGGTTTGACACCGGAATTCTTCAAAGACTACAAGAATCCTGACTATTGGAGGAAAGACTCTATCGAGGATGCCGATGTCTATATCACGCTGAAAGATCTTGATGGCCGTATCACGAATCCTACGATGGTGATGTTCGATGCATGCTACAACGGCTCTTTCCATGAGAAAGACCAGATAGCCGGCAGGTATATCTTTAATCATGGAAGTACTTTAGTGGTGCAAGGGAATACCCGTAATGTTTTGCAAGACCGATGGACCATAGAGATGGTGGGATTACTGTCTCACGGTTTGCGTGTAGGACAATATAACCGTCAGGTGGCAACACTGGAAGGACACCTCCTCGGGGACCCTACCGTACATTTTGCGCCTATCAAAGAAAACACGCTTTCTACCGATGTGGTGACCAAGGCAACAGATATGGCTTATTGGAAGAGTGTGTTGAACAGTGAGTTTGCCGACATACAGTGTCTTGCCCTCAGAAAGATTGCCGATTTGGATAAGCAACATACCCAAGCTCCTTTCTTCCTGAATAAGTTTAGGGAAAGTACCTTCAACACAGTAAGAATGGAATGTCTGAAGATGCTGAGTCGTTATAACGACAAGCATTTTATCGAGGCGGTGCGTATCGGTCTACGCGATCCTTATGAGCGTGTGGCACGCAGCTGTGCTGATTTAGCTGGAGAGATATGTTCACCGGAACTGATTCCTGAAGTTGTAGAAACACTCATGGGTGACGAAGAGCGGATACGTGCCCAATATGCGCTCAACAACTCCATCTATCTGTTCAACGGTGATGATATCATTCGAGAGTTAGAGAAATTCTTTGCCAAAGCGAACCGTGTCAATGTTGAAGAGGAAGCCGGAAAGGCTATCAATGCTTTGAAAAAAGAATTTGAAGATCGTATGCAGCGCGAAGACGTGATCTTCGACAAAACCAAGAGCGATGCTGCACGTATGTCAAATATCCGTCTCCTTCGTAACTATCCCCGCACGGGAGGCATTCCCCGTTTCCTGTCATTCATCGATGATGCAGGTAATCCGCTGGTGTTACGCGTAGCCATGGCAGAAGCATTAGGTTGGTTCAATTACTCCGTAGGACGGCAAACCATCATCGAAGGTTGCCAGGCACTCTTGCAAAAAGAACAACCTGACGAATTAAAGGCTGAGTTAATACAAACCATCAATCGACTGAAATAAAGATGAAATACAGATTATTAACCTTTATGTTTTGTGCCATAGCCATGTCGGTATCGGCACAACGTATCATCAAGCCGAAGGTGAAGACACCTTCCAGTTTTGCCATTTTCATCGACCAGAAGAGTTACGACAAGACTGAGGCTGCCGTTAACGAGTATAAAGCGAGCATCGAGGCCGACGGACTTGCCACCTATCTGCTTGTGGACGACTGGAAAAGTCCGGAGCCCATCAAGGAGCAGATCAAGCGTTTATACGCAGACAAGAAATCTCCTTTGGAGGGATGTGTCTTCATTGGAGATATCCCCATCCCGATGATCCGTGATGCACAGTACCTCACTTCCGCCTTCAAGATGAACCAGACACGCGACTGGAAAGAGTCGAGTGTGGCATCCGACCGTTTCTATGATGATTTCGATCTGACATTCGACTTCCTCAAGCAGGATGCCGATATCCCCCTGTATTTCTACTACAGTCTGCGCCCCGACTCTCACCATCAGTTATCTTCAGATATCTATTCCGCACGCATCAAACCCCTGGAGATAGAAGGTGAAGACAAGTACGTACTGCTAGAGAGATATCTAAGAAAGGTTGTTCGTGAGAAAAAAGAGAACAAGGGAAATACGCTCGACCATCTGAGCATGGGACGCGGACATCATTATAACTCACAAGACCGTGCAGCATGGGCAGGAGAACAAATGGCATTGCGTGAACAGATGCCCCAACTCTTCCGTCCCGGCAATACGGTGAAGTTCTTTGATTTCGATACGATGTTCCCCATGAAGCGTATCTACCTCAACGAAGTGCAGGATGAGTCGGTGGATGTGATGCTCTTCCATCATCACGGTGCTTCCGACAAACAGTATATCAACGGTTATCCGGAGGCTGCCAATGTGGATCAGAATATCGAGGCTGTCAAAGTTTATCTCCGTAGTAAGATACCTGCAAGGGCAAAGAAAATAGGTAAGGAGGAGGCTATTAAGGAATTTGCTGAGCGTTTCAACGTACCTGCGAACTGGTGCGAAGGTTCTTTTGATCCTGCCTTACAGGAGAAAGACTCTATCAACAACGAACTGATGGATATCCACACCTACGATATTCATCCGTTGCATCCCAATGCCCGTTTCATTCTCTTCGATGCCTGTTATAACGGATCCTTCTATGAGAAAGACTATCTCGCCGGTTCATATATCTTTGCAGATGGTAAGACCATTGCCACTATCGGTGGTACAGTGAATGCCCTCCAAGACAAATGGCCCGATGAGTTTGTCGGCCTGCTGGCTGCCGGTATGCGTATCGGACAGTTCAATCGATACTCGGCTTATCTGGAGAGTCACCTTATCGGTGATCCCACCTTCCGTTTCAAAGACAATAGCCATATTGGTTTCGATATCAACAATGCAATCGTCCTCCATCGTGGTGATGTCTCTTTCTGGCGTGATAAACTCAATCATGCCCTACCCGATGTACAGGCAATGGCACTCCGACAGTTACATGAAGCAAACTATCAGGATATGCCAAAACTGTTGGAGGAGACCTATTTTAATAGTGACTTCTTCGTGGTACGTCTCGAGGCTTTACGTTTGCTGGCTCGCAACTACCCCGAGCAATCGATCCCTGTTCTCAAGGCTGCACTGAATGACAGTTATGAATTAGTGCGTCGTCTGGCATCAGAGATGGTAGAGCGTAATGCTTCACCCGAACTGATAGAGGATCTTGTTGCATCCGTATTGTTACGCGGCCATGAAGAACGTCTGCGTTTCCGTTATGAGCAAGGGCTCGGTTCTTTTGACACGGAGTCGTTGTTGAAAGAGATGGATAAGCAACTGGTGGGTAAATATATCTATAGTGATACTATCGTTAAAAACTTCCGTAGGAATGTCAACCGTGAACAAACGCGTCTGAATGAGGACCTGACAGAACTGAATGATCGCTCGGCGAAAGATAAAGCGGTGATCTCTACCATCGGTGTTTATCGTAATCACCCCAAACCACAGATAGTAGAGACACTTCTGAAGATTGCTGCTGATGAGAGTCGTTCACAGGAGGTACGTTTCAGTGCTGTACATACGCTGGGATGGTATGATACCAGCTATATCCGCGCAGATATCGTGAAACGTCTGCAGGCCATCAGTACGACGGAGCCCAAACTGAAGGATGAGATACAAAGAAGTATCAACCGGTTGAGTGGGAAGTAAAAACCATTCTTCCCAGGCCCAAAAAAGATTAATTATTATTTATTATTTATTAATTATTAATTATAAGTGTTACCTTTGCAGGAAAAACGGATATTATGGCTTTGATAAAAGAAGTAAACGGACTGAAACCCCAATGGGGAAAGAACTGCTATTTCAGTGAGAATGCTACGATAGTGGGTGAGGTAACGATGGGCGATGAATGCTCGGTATGGTTCAATGCGGTAGTACGCGGTGATGTGGCTTATATCAAGATCGGCGACCGTACGAACGTGCAAGACGGTGCTTGTCTGCACACAACCTATAAGATCGGCCCACTGAATATCGGCAGCGACGTGACCATCGGACATAACGCCACGATCCATGCCTGTACCATCCATGATCATGCTCTGATTGGAATGGGAGCAACACTGTTAGACAACTGTGAGATTGGTGAAGGTGCTATCGTTGCAGCCGGCGCACTGGTTGTCGGTGGCACAAAGGTTGGACCCAACGAGATCTGGGGTGGTGTTCCTGCCAAGTTCATCAAGAAGACCCGTCCCGGCCAAACCGACAATGCTGCTCATTACGTTGCCTATATGGACTGGTATCGCGAACGCGAGGAGTAGATGGTTTAAAGTTTAAGGGGTTAGAGCTAAGAGTATAGAGTATAGGGTATAGAGTTAAGAGAATCTTTCGGAGAAAAGACTACGAAGCAGCCTTTGTCGGGAAAACAGATTAATACTACAACCTCTGAAAAGTCCGGGGAAGTTTTATTCAGAATAAGATATGGAGAAGAAGACAAACATCAGATGGGTGGTGGTAGCCCTGCTATTCTTTGCCACAACCATTAATTACATCGACCGACAGGTGATCGGTTTGCTGAAACCGTATATTCAGGAAGATCTTCAATGGAGTGAAACAGACTACGGTTATATCGTCACCGCTTTCCAGATAGCATACGCTATCGGTATGCTCGCTTGCGGAAGGCTCTTGGATAAGGTAGGCAGTAAATTAGGGTACTCCATAGCAATCATCGTCTGGAGTATCGGTGCCACCCTTCACGCCGCCGTCAGGAGTGTCGCCGGCTTTGGCTTTGCACGTGCCGTGCTCGGTCTTGGTGAGGCAGGCAACTTCCCCGCAGCTGTCAAGACCATAGCGGAGTGGTTCCCGAAAAAAGACCGTGCTTATGCCACTGGTTTGTTCAATTCCGGTTCTACCATAGGAGCTATTATCGCACCTATCATCGTGGTGGGCATCACCCTGCAATGGGGATGGCGCTGGGCATTCATCATCACTGGTCTTTTAGGTTTTGTTTGGGTCGTTGCCTGGTGGATTATCTACAAGACACCTCATGAGAATAAAAAGGTGAATGCTGCCGAACTGGCATATATCGAGCAGGATGAGGAAGAAGAGGAGGTGAAAAGCACCGTAACGTGGAAAGAACTGTTTAAGTTCAAGCAAACCTATGCTATTGTCTTCTCCCGTTTTGTTACCGACTGGGTATGGTGGTTCTTCCTTTTCTGGACACCCGATTTCCTCAACAAGACACACGGTGTTGACCTGAAGGCAACAGTATTACCTTTGATCATCATCTATTTCATGTCAAGCATCGGAGGAATCTATGGAGGTGCGGTATCCTCCCGTTTCATCAAGGCTGGCAGGACTATCGACTTTGCCCGCAAGACCACCATCTTAATCTTTGCGTTGTTGGTATTGCCCCTCAATGCCGTACCTTATATCCATAATATCTGGATTGTTGTACTGATCATCGGTTTGGCTACATCCACCCATCAGGCATGGGCTTCCAACATCTTCACCATCGTCTCAGATGTCTATCCGAAACATGTTGTTGCTTCGATGACCGGTATCAGCAGTGTGGGAGGAGCCATCGGTGGAGCACTTGCCTCTTCATTTGTAGGATTGATTCTTGAGTGGACAGGTAATTACGCAACCATCTTTATGATTGCAAGTTGTATGTACTTGTTAGCATGGCTGACCCTGAAACTCTTCGTGCCGATCAAGCAGATTAAGGTTTAAGGTTTAAGGTTTAAAGTTTACGACTTCGTCGTGATTATCGGCTGCACCTCAGCAATAAGTAAACTTACTGCGTTCTGTTTGCACGATAATTAAAGTATATCGACCGTTTGTAAATCCGAATATGTCGGCTTTACAAACGGTTTACTGTTGCCAGGATCTTGTCAGTAGCACCAGCTTGATCTTTTACAAAAGCCCCGGCCTTACTACTGCATTCTTTACGATAGTTCTCGTCGGTGATCAGACGATCCATCAATTGACAGAACTCCTCAGACGTTTGGAAATCAAAACCACCACCTGAAGCCTTTAATCCTTGAGCCTCCTGGAACTTCTCATTGTTAGGTCCGAAGAGTACCGGCATATCCCAGACAGCAGCCTCCAACACATTATGGATACCCACTCCAAAGCCACCACCCACATAGGCGATGTCTCCATAATTGTAAATACTGGAGAGTAACCCGAAGCAATCAATGATCAGCACCTGAGCCTCTGTTGCCTCCTCTGGAGTAGTCTGTGTATAGCGTACCACCTTTTTCCCATCAGTATTATGATAGGACGACTCAATCAGAGAGATGATCTGCTTGAGATGATCCTCACCAATCACGTGAGGGGCGATAATCACCTTCCATTGGGGATGCTCAGCAAGATAGGGGATGAAGATCTCCTCATCTGGTGGCCAACTGCTTCCTGCCACGAAGACTGCATGGTCTTCATTTGATACACCTTTGCCCTTCACAAAAGTTTCCACGATGGGCAACTGCTTGGCAGCTGCCTTAATCTGTAATACCCGGTCGAAACGTGTATCACCGGTCACCTCCACATCTGTAATGCCGATTCCAGCTAGCAGTTCTTTACTTACCTCGTTCTGAACGAAGAACTTTGTAAAACATTTCAGCACTCGCCCGTACTGACGGCCATACCATCTGAAGAAAATCTGTCCGGGACGGAAAATGGAACTGACACTATACGTTGGTACACCCCTGTGTTTGAGGATATGCAGGAAGTTATACCAGAATTCGTATTTGATAAAGAATGCCATGCAGGGACGCACCAGTCGGAGGAACCGTCGTGCATTGGTTATCGTATCAATAGGTAGGTAACAGATAATATCGGCTCCGGAATAGTTCTTCCGCACCTCATAGCCGGAGGGAGAGAAGAAAGTCAGCAGGATCTTATACTCCGGATGCTCCTTACGGAGTTGCTCCATGATGGGACGTCCCTGCTCAAACTCACCCAACGAGGCAGCATGGAACCACACATACTGTGCATTGGCATCCACCTTTTCTTTCAGGATGGCGAATGCCTCACGCTCACCACGCCACATTTTCCTCACCTTTTCGTTGAAGAGACTGGCAATGGAGATGCCCAACTGCATCAAGTAAACGACGATATTATAGATCATACCTTCTGCCTTTACGATAGAAACTGTTGATTATCCCAAAACGCTGATAGCTCTGCGCAGACGACTGAGTGTCTCTTTCTTTCCCAAGAAAGCAGAGATGTCGAACATGCCGGGACCCTTGCCGATGCCGACCAATGCCAGACGGAAGGCATTCATCACATCACCCAGCTTATAACCCATAGCCTCAACCCAGGCAAAGACGATCTTCTCCTGATGTTCTACAGAGAAATCCTCGATACCCTCCAAGACAGTAGCCAACTGATCCATCACCACGGCGGAGTCTTCTTTCCAACGCTTACGTACGGTCTTCTCATCATATTCCGTGGGAGGAATGAAGAAGAACGAGCACAACGGCCACAGTTCTTTCACAAAACTGACACGGTCTTTCATCATGTGTACCACCTGCTGGATACGATCCATCGACTCCTCGACGCCATTACCGATAACAATAGGCGCGAACAACTCAGTAATCTCCTCATCGCTCTTCATCAGGATATACTCATGGTTGAACCATACAGCCTTCTGGAAATCGAACTTCGCACCAGCCTTCGAACACTTGGAGATATCAAACTGCTCTACCAGTTGGTCAAGTGAGAAGAGTTCCTGTTCTGTTCCGGGATTCCATCCTAACAACGCTAAGAAATTAACAACTGCCTCGGGGAAATATCCCTGCTCACGGAATCCGTTAGAGATTTCACCGCTCTTCGGGTCATGCCACTCCAACGGGAAAACGGGGAATCCCAGACGGTCACCATCACGCTTGCTTAACTTTCCTTTGCCATCGGGCTTCAGCAACAACGGCAGATGGGCAAAGGCAGGCATCGTATCCTCCCAGCCGAAGGCACGATAGAGCAATACATGCAGTGGAGCACTGGGCAACCACTCCTCACCACGGATAACATGACTTACTTCCATCAGATGGTCATCCACGATGTTTGCAAGATGATAGGTAGGCAATTCATCAGCACTCTTATAGAGCACCTTATCGTCGAGGATATCACTCTTGATAACCACCTCACCACGGATCATGTCATGCACATGCACATCCTCACCGGGTGTAACCATAAAACGCACCACATACTGCTGTCCTTCAGCAATCAGCGTATCCACCTCTTCCTTAGATAAGGTGAGTGAGTTACGCATCATCCCACGTGTATGGGCATCATATTGGAAGTTTTTAATTTCGTTGCGCTTAGCCTCCAACTCCTGTGGTGTGTCGAAAGCAAGATATGCTTTACCGTCGGCCAACAATTGGTCAACATACTTCTTATAGATATTACGGCGCTCACTCTGACGATAAGGCCCATACTGTCCTCCAAAGGAAACACCCTCGTCGAACTTAATGCCTAACCAGCGGAACGACTCGATGATATATTCTTCTGCTCCTGGCACAAATCGATTGGAGTCAGTATCCTCAATTCTGAAGATTAAGTCTCCCCCATGTTGCTTGGCAAACAGGTAGTTATACAAAGCCGTTCTTACGCCACCGATATGTAATGGTCCTGTTGGACTCGGTGCAAAACGCACCCTTACTCTTCTATCTTCCATCTTTACGTTATTTCTATTTGGGGGACAAAGGTACGAATAAGCGAGCGAAAAGCCAAATTTATTTGAACTTTTCCGAGCGTGAGTACTTTCAACGAAGTTAAAGGTACTATTAAATGATCGAAATACAAAAAGAAAACTATTTTTTCTTATTATTTCTGAATGTAAGTGCTTTCAATACCTTCAAAAGCCATGTATCAAGAAATTTTCCTTCATTTTTGCTGATAATGATAAAAAAAATTGTATTTTCGCAGAATGAACCGTTAATAAAAGAATTATGGCTAAAAACAAAACCACTAATACCGCCGAAAAAACTCCTGAAATAACTGCGGGCAAGACCAATGACAAATGGAACAAGCGATTAGCCACCTGGATAGCCATGGTCATCATCACTGCAGCCATCATCGTATGGTTTCTGCCGAGAACCAGCGGACCGCAGTTCCGTTATGACGTGGGAAAACCATGGATGTACAGTTCTATGATTGCCAAATTCGACTTCCCCATCTACAAGACCGACGAGGCTATACAGATGGAGAAAGACAGTATCCTTAACAGTTTTGAACCCTATTACAACTATGATAATAAGATAGAAGAAGAGCAGCTGAACCGTTTTCACGAGAAATTCAAGGATGGTATCGAAGGACTGTCCTACGAATATGTGAATATCATCGAGGACCGTCTGCACCGGCTTTACGAGGCTGGTATCATGAACACTCCTGAGTATTCGGAAATCTATAAAGACTCCACAAACATGATCAGGATAGTAGAAGGCAAGGCGGCTACTAATGTACAGATCAACTGCATCTACTCCACTATCGGTGCATACGAGCAATTGTTCCTTGACGAGAAACTCGGACCCCAACGACTGATTCTCCAGAAATGCAATCTCAACGAGTATATCGTACCAAACCTGATCTTTGACAAAGAGCGTAACGAGACAGAGAAAAACGACCTGCTGAGTAGTGTGGCCATCGCCAGCGGTATCGTGTTGAGTGGACAGAAGATTGTTGACCGCGGAGAGATTGTCGATGAGCACACCTACCGTGTGCTGAGCAGTTTTGAACGAGAGATGAAACGTCGCAGTGCCTCTGCCAACGAGATTCCTTCTACGATAGCCGGTCAGAGTCTGTTCGTTATCATCCTCATCGTGCTCTTTACCCTCTACCTGTATCTGTACAGAAGGGAATACCTGAAGAACATGCGCAGTATCCTCATGCTCTATGTGATGATCACCATCTTCCCCGTTGTCGTTTCTCTGATGATGGAGCACAGCATCCTGAGTGTTTACCTGTTGCCCTTTGCCATCGCTCCTATCTTCATCAGAATCTTCATGGATTCACGAACGGCCTTCATCTCCCATGTGTTGATGGTGCTCATCTGTGCTGCCGCCGTGAAATACCAATATGAGTTCATCATCATCCAGATCGTCGCAGGTATGGTAGCTATCTTCTCGCTCAACGAACTCAGTCAGCGTGCACAACTGTTTAAAACGGCATTGCTCGTCACTCTGGCTAGTTGTGCTATGTATTTCGCCTTGCAGTTGATGCAAGATAACAGTATCCTGCAGATGGATCATAGCATGTACAAATATCTGGTAATCAACGGTGTGCTATTGCTCTTCGCCTACCCACTGATGTATATCGTGGAAAAGACCTTCGGTTTCACCTCTAATGTTACACTCATTGAGTTGTCTAACACAAGTAAGAACCTGATGCAAAAACTCAGTGAGACGGCACCAGGCACATTCCAGCATGCTATTATGGTAAGTAATCTGGCTGTGGCCATCGCCAATAAGATTGGTGCCAACGCACAGTTGGTACGTACCGGTGCCCTCTATCACGACATTGGAAAGATGGCAAATCCTGCCTACTTTACAGAGAATCAGGCAGGTGTTAACCCTCTGGAAGAGATGACACGTCAGGAAGCGGCAAAGATCGTTATCAGTCATGTAGCGGAAGGACTTAAATTGTGCGACAGCTATGACATCCCCAAAATCATTCAGGATTTCATCACGACGCATCACGGTAAGGGGAAGACCAAGTACTTCCTGATATCCTATAAGAACGAACATCCAGATGAAGAAGTGGATGAATCTTTGTTTACCTATCCCGGTCCAAACCCGTTTACACGTGAACAAGCCATCCTTATGATGGCCGACACCGTAGAGGCTGCCTCACGGTCATTACCGGAATATACGCCGGAGAGTATCAGCAACCTGGTCAATCGTTTGATTGACGGACAGGTAAATGAAGGGTACTTTACCGACTGTCCCATCACCTTCCGCGATATCTCTGTGGCCAAACAAGTGTTGATCGATCGTCTGAAAGCGATCTATCACACTCGTATCAGTTATCCTGAGTTGAAGAAGAAATAACCATCATGCACACTTGTCCTTTAAAGTGTGCATGTTTTGTCTAAATATTGCACAAAAAGGCCGTTTTGTGTAATATTAAGTATCGTTTTAGTTAATCAACGTTAAATAACAAAGCAATTAAAAGGAAAATAAGACCATTGTAGATAACTTTGCAAACACTTTTAAATTAAAATAATGAAAAAGGTTAAATTAGTTTTTCTTTTTGTAGCCCTTGTTTCTTGCTACAATTCTATTTATGCCGGTGGTATTCTCACCAACACCAATCAGAACATTGCTTTCTTAAGAAATCCTGCAAGAGATGCAGCGATAGGTATTGATGGTGTTTACACAAATCCAGCCGGTGTTGTTTTTCTGGATAACGGAGTACATGTCAGTTTCAACTGGCAGTATGCACATCAGACTCGTACGATTACCACGACAAACCCTGATTTCAAACTGGGTGTTGACAATGGTAATCAGGAAGTGAAGAAATTCAAAGGTGTGGCTAACGCACCGGTTATTCCTTCTCTGCAGATTGCTTACAACAAAGACCGTTGGAGTTTCCAGGGAGCTATCGCCGTTACCGGTGGTGGTGGTAAGTGTGAGTTTGCCGAAGGTATCGGTAGCTTTGAGAGTGCCATAGGAACCATCGCCAGTCAGTTGCAGCCTTTAGGAGCCGCTGGTTATGATGCCGATGCTTACATGCGTGGAAAGCAGTATTATTTCGGTATTACCTTGGGAACTGCCTATAAGATTACGGATAATCTGTCTGTTTACGGCGGTTTGCGTCTCCTTTATGGAACAGCTGCGTATAAGGCAAAGGTGGATAATATCCAAGTAAAGACAGACAAAGGTATGGTTCCTTTCGGTGGGTTTGTCGATGGTGCGAACGCTACTATCTCCGGTGGCATCCAGCAGATTCAGGCAGGTATTGCTCAGTATCAGCAAATGGGAGTAACCCCACCGGCAGAACTGACTACTCAGTTGGCTACCTTACAAGCCACACAACAGAAGTTGGCAACCCTTGAGGTTTACCGTGAAGGTATCAGCATGATGTCTGACCAGTCTGGTATCGGTATTGCCCCGATTATCGGTATCGACTACAAGACCGGCAACTGGAACTTCGCCGCAAAATATGAGTTCAAGACCCGTATGCGCATGAAGAACAGTTCAACTGTGAAGGAGCCACATCTTGTCTCTGCTCTTAACAAATATCTCGACGGCACCTCTGTGCCTGAGGATCAGCCAGCCCTCTTCACCGTGGGTACACAGTGGAGCGTCCTGCCTACCGTACGTATCAATGCCGGTTATCACCTGTTCTTCGACAAGTCTGCCCATTGGTATAACCATGAGGAAGATAAGTTGGATGGTAACACATGGGAAGTAAATGGCGGTGCAGAGTGGGATATTACCGACAAGCTGCAGGTGAGCGGTGGTATTCAGAAGACCAACTACGGACTGAGTGATGCTTATATGAACGACATGTCGTTTGTAGTCAGCTCATATACCTTCGGTCTCGGCTTTGGTTATCAGATCAGCAAGAAGGTGAAAGTTAATGTGGCTTATTTCCAGACGAACTACGACACCTACAAGCAGGATGTCACACCAACCGCTTTGAACAATACTACTCACAATGACTTCACCCGAACCAACAACGTGTTCGGTGTAGGCGTTGACCTCAAGTTATGATTGATTAGTGAAGATTCTTCACTCTTCACTCTTAACTCTTCACTTTTTCAAAGCGGATCAACATCATAGAATATCTGCAAGGAATTATAGCGGATATCTTCCGACATAAGGTGCTGGATGTCTTTGAGACATTCACGCACCTTTTTCAGATCTATGCCATTCTCTAATTTCAACACCAACTTACGGATATGAAGCGTCTTCACCCTGGCAACAGACGGCTTGTCAGGACCTAACACCCGACTGCCGAAGAACTGACGAAGTCGGACACTCAAGTCTTTGGCTGCACGCTCTGCAACCTGCTCATGACGGTGACGCACAAAGACATAGATCAATCGGTAGTACGGCGGATAATGGAAAAGGGCACGTTCCTCCATGATATCAGCAGCCATCCCTTCCATATCATGATGTACGACACGATCCAACACCGGCTGCTCTGGATTACGAGTCTGTAATATCACCAATCCCTGTTTCTCTTTACGTCCGGCCCTGCCACTCACCTGTGACATCATCATGAAAGCATGTTCGAAAGCGCGGAAGTCAGGATAGTTAAGCATATGGTCGGCATCGAGGATACCCACCACCGACACCTTGCCGAAGTCGAGACCCTTGCTGATCATCTGCGTGCCCACCAGTATCTGTGTCCTGCCGAGGGAGAAATCCTCGATAATCCGTTCATAGGCATTCCTGCTGCGTGTCGTATCCAGGTCCATACGGGAAACCTTCACGTCTGGGAAGAGCTCCACCAGTTCATCTTCTATCTTTTCCGTGCCCACTCCCCTACCGCTGATGGTCTTGCTTTCACAATTAGGACAAACCTCAGGCACCTGATACACACTACCACAATAATGGCATGTCAGTTGGTTGAAACGTTTATGATAGGTAAGCGACACATCACAGTGAGAGCAATGAGGTACCCAACCGCATGTCTTGCACTCCACAAACGAAGAGAAACCGCGACGATTCTGGAAAAGAATCACTTGCTCACCACGCTCCAAAGCCTTACGCATGGCAGCCAACAAGACAGGGGAAAGTGTTCCTTTCATCATCTTACGACGACGCAGATCTTTCACATCGACCACCTGTATCTCCGGCAGACGGATATTCTGATAACGCGATAAGAGTTGTACAAAACCGTATTTCCCCGTCTTCGCATTGTAGTATGACTCCATGGAAGGGGTGGCAGAACCTAAAAGGGTTTTAGCACCATACATCTGGGCTAAGACGATACCGGCATTCCGCGCATGATAACGGGGTGCCTGCTCCTGCTGCTTGAAGGATGTCTCATGCTCCTCATCGACAATCACCAATCCTAACCGTTGGAAGGGGAGGAAGAGTGCCGAACGAGCTCCGAGGATGACATCATACGGATGGGCCGACAGTTGTTTCTTCCATATCTCTACCCTTTCGGCATCGCTGTACTTCGAATGATAGATACCCAAACGGTTGCCAAACACTTTCTGCAAGCGCTCACGCATCTGCACGGTAAGGGCAATCTCCGGCAAGAGATAAAGCACCTGTTCTTTCCGTTCGATCGCTTGCTGTATGAGATGGATGTATATCTCTGTCTTGCCACTGCTGGTCACTCCATGAAGCAGTACAACATTCTTTTTCAGAAAAGAGAACTGTATCTGATTATATGCCTCTGTCTGTGCAGGGTTCAACGGATGGATATTCTCAGGTTGTGGTTCGAGATCACTGTTCAATCGCCCTACCTCTTTCTCATAGGTATATAAGAACCGCCTGTCGAGAAGACTCTTGATAATCGTGGGAGAACATCTGCTGGTATTGATAAGTTCTTCACGGGTAATCTCCACGATAGGATCATGCCCTTGCTCATCAAGGGTATCCCAATGGCTCATTTCTAAAAACTCATAGAAAGCCTTTCGCTGTTTTTCAGCCCGCTGCAGCATGTCCATCACGATATGTAGTGACTGCACTTGTTGCAGATTCTCAGGCAGCCCCACATATTGTTCCGTCTTAGGTTTATAGACTCCCACCGTCTTCAGTCCTAATGGCAACGCCGCGTTGCACACCTCTCCTATCGGTGAAAGATAATAGTCGGCTATCCACTGCCAGAGAGCGAGTTGCCGCTCAGTGACCATAGGCTGTTCATCGAGCACCTCAAGGATCGGTTTTACAGGGAAATCGGGCTTCTGCTCATGGATATCCACCGCCACCGCCACATAACACTTGCTCTTCCCTAACGGAACCAGCAGGCGCATGCCTTTCTTCACGGATGCACTCACATTGTCCGGCAGTGCATACGTAAACATCCCTTCTAAAGGCAACGGTAAGATTACATCCACGTATTTCATATCTTTCTGCGATCTTTTGCAAATTTAGGAATAATTTTCGAATTACCATCAGGGTTGCTAAAGATTTTAGTTGGATGGTGACAACCACTTTAGGAAGTCGAGTCAACGTGTTATAATAAAAGTACTACCGGGTTACTCCCTATCGTGCGTAGGACTCCAAGTTGTCGATTGAATAGGTTATCTGCAGAATGGTCATCTTGAAACTTTTTTTCGGAAGAAAAGTTCAGAAGGCTCTTCATCTTCTACGAAAATAGGGTTAATCGATTACAAATCAA
The DNA here is from genome assembly GCA_016291915.1 of Prevotella sp. GTDB lineage: Bacteria > Bacteroidota > Bacteroidia > Bacteroidales > Bacteroidaceae > Prevotella. The sequence continues at coordinate 24,071 of JAEEZP010000009.1, forward strand.
CCTATTACAGAATTTCCATCTTCTACGAATCTTCTACGGGATAAGGAGGCTGTCTTTGGTGTCTTTTTCTAGTGGAAATGACCACTATTTCGGGTGGAGTTAGTCACTAAATGAAGGGGAAAAGAGTACCTTTGACCGGGCCTGTAGTACCCTTTTCTCATAGAGTTAGGTACTAATGCTCATAACATTCGTAGGGGTAGGGTTTATCCCTACCCGGTAGCAACGGGCAGACATAAAGTCTGCCCCTACAATTTGATGAGAGACTATTCGTTATGAATCAAGCACCCCTTCCTGCGGGGAGGGAACGGAATGAGCCTAAACTCATAAATTAACAAAAATCCGTAGAAGATTCGTAGAGGATCCGTAGAGGATAAAAAAAAGTGTATATTATTGTATGTCTGTCATTTATGCTAATTTTCGTAGAAGATGAGCGTGCTTATATCTTTCTTGGCTGTAAACCTATATGGGATTTAAATATTTAAATTGTCAACCAAAATCAGTACACGTCACTGTAAATTAGCGTGTTATGCGTCAACTATTTGGGGAATAACTAGTGAACAGGTATAATAGGCCATGATATAGCAGTTGACCCAGAGCACTGAAAGTGCGTCAGAACATAGGCAGGGGTGAAGCGAAGCGGAACCCCTGAGAAAAGGGATACCATTCATTAGTGCTGAAGGCACGACAGAATATCTGTCACCCTTTTAGGGTTTTGATTTTCATATGCATCATTGCAGGGGTTTCGCTGCGCTCCACCGCCTGCCTGTAATATTAACGCCCCTTCAGGGCTTACGCAACAACGGACGCTATTCATATTAGGTCTACTCCAATAATACTGCCTAGGAATAAAGTATATCTTTACACAAGAAAGTTCTTATTTGTGTTGTTTTCAACACTTTTCGGAACTATTTTGTGCAAATATCGTTTTTTGTGGAATATTTCGCTAAGATATTAATCTCTTTAAAACAACACTGACAAAGAGAGTTGCCACATCTTATCTTTCGAGTGGGCATGGAAGGTTTTGTCAACGGTTTCTTTCCATTCCACATTACCAGTATTATCAATGGGAATACCGTAGTTGACAGCCAACTGTAAGTTACTGAGGGTGATGCCACCCCCTACATTAATACTGAGATACGACTCTTTCAGTTTCCAGTTGGCATCATGAAAAGAGAAGTCCTTCTCACCCAACTGGAATGACACTTGAGGTCCTGCAGCCACGAAGATACCTAAAGGGCCGATAACGGTGAAGTCCTTACGCAGATACAGAGGGATATCGAGTGTTTTCTGATGGATCTTTTCCTCATTGACAGCCAAGGTCTTACGGTCGTTGTATAAGGCAGCAAGATCCACGTCGAGACCCACAATGGGAACATGAATGAGGATATTTGGCCCCACGAAGAAACCTTCACGGTTTTCACTCTTGAGCATATCATGACCGAATGGATAGTCAACAAGATTCACACCACCTTTCACACCAAAACGTAAAAGATGGTCTTTGTGCTGTGCCTGTGCGCTGGTAAGCGTCAACAGACAGATGCAGAAGAGTATCGTCCGTATATTATTGTTCATTTTCTTACTAAGTTCTTTTTCTCTGTACCGACAGAGAAAAAACAACCAAAAAGAGAACTCGTTGCACGCTTCGGGTCAGATAAAATCACAACTCTTACAACTGTGCTGCGGAACTCGCTTCGCTCAAACAGGTCCTCGCACCTCCTTCAGAGCCGTTTCCAGTCGTTGGATTTTATTGCTGACCCTCTCGCTATCGCAACATTATTTTAAATACAATCTGAAAGGGCTTTTTAATGTCTCTCCCTACGAACCGATACACGGGGACTGGAGGATGAGGAAGAGGAAGACTTTGCAGGTTTCGATGCTTTCACATTCGACTTACTGCCTGAAGATACCTTACGTGTTTTCTTCGCTTCCTTCTTTGCCTTAGGCGTCTCTATCTTAGCGATGCTGTCGAGCGAGTCTTTCTTTGCCGGATCACCCCAGATATTCTTCTCGAAATCGACCAACTCCTTCTCAATACGTTTCTGTTCAGCGGTGAGCGCTTCCTCTGTATTGCAATACTGTGCCAAGGTCTGTCCCAGCATGTTGGTCGTCTTATAGATCTTACCGCGATACATGTTCTTTGTGAAGTAGTCGTCCACACTCATCGTCGCAGCATTATTACGGTTGCTCGTCATGATCATCTGCTTACTGATGAAAGGAGCCAAGTCATCGTATTTCACCCAGAACAACGGATACTTAGCTGCCCCATCGCCGAAATCATCTTCCCGACTCATAATCGGACAGAGAGCTATCACCTTCGTATGGAAAGAGGAATTCGACTGATCGTAGTAGGCACTCTCCTTGATATAATAAGAGGTGACCTCGCGTGAAGGAATATCACTGTTGTCCAGATGCACACGACCATCTACCCGCTCATAGTAGATATGATAATTATCCAGGAAAGCCAAAGGCTTCACCCGGGATGAGTCGCTGAACACCTCATTACCATCCAACCGATACTCGTAAGCCTTGATCTGACCCGTCATCATCAGTTTGAAGATATAGGTAAACAGATTCATCTGAGTACCTATCGGTTCTACGGGATAGTACAACCCGGAGTTTGCCTCCGTATTCAAGTCGAGCTCACGGTAGATATCACGCCGCCACACCACATCCTCCGACATGGAGGCTGCTGTAGGGAATGCCACCCTTGCACGAGTGGTGAGGTTCTCCGCATTCGACTGTCTTTGTTGCTGTGCCTGTCGGCGGGAAGCCGGTTGTGCATTCATCGCAACAGTCACACACGCGATTGATAATATCAATAATATTCTTTTCATCTTTTTATTAGTTGACAAGTAAACAAGTAAACGAGTTGACAAGTTATTACTCTAAACTATGAACACTAAGCCCCAAACTCTTAACTATGAACTATGAACTATGAACTATGAACTATTTTACTATCACTTCCATAGAGCCCGGCAGTGTACGAGTGATACCGTCGGGTCCGATAGCTGTTACACGGTTAATATAGAAACGACGGTTACGAGCCAGTTTGCGGAACGTCTCCTTCTGTCGTTCAGAGAATGAAGCCCCACTGCTGACGATCGGAACGGCATTACCCATATTGTCGAAGAATACCGTCTCGAAGCCCGTCACCTTAAACTCAATATCCAACAAGCCATCATCGATAGCTGCACGGATACCGTTGACCGACATCAGAGAAGCCTTTGCCAATCCTCCACCTTTGAAACGGTTGTCGCCAACCACCATATAAGCTGTCGGATCAGGCAGTTTTCTCACTTTGAACGTTACCTGTGCCATCTGACGGGTCTTACCCTTGTCATTGGCTGTCACGGTAAACGTCACATCCTTACCCACGGCAGAAGGTACTGCCACATAATGACCGTTACCCTTTGACGTCAGGGAACCGCCGCTCATGGATACGGACACCGCATTGGATGGGACACCCGGCACACTCACACTCATCGGGTTGGAATAACCTGCATACAGTACATTCATCAGGTCGGCAGCCACGGTAGCGCCCATAGGTGCCGGTATCACACTGTATTTCTGGAGGAAGTCACGACGGATATCCTCACCGGCAGCATTTCTGGTGATCAGATAACCGCCGAACGAATGTTCACCCACACTACCGGCCGTGAAAGCATATCTGCCGTTTTGCGTGTTGATACGTGTACCGTTGACATAAATCTCCGGCTGCATAGTCGTATCTACGGCAGCCATCACGATCTGTGCAGAGAACTGTTCTCCCGGATACAGTGTTGTCTTCTCAGGGATAACGAAAGCATCCAACTTATTCACACGGATATCTTTCACGTCAACATTGGAGATCAGTGTATGTAAGACCTCACCTTCGGCATGACGCACATCACTCTGCAGTTTCGACAACAGGGTAACAGCAGCAGCCACGGGCATCCCTTCGAACATATATTCCTGCCAGTTCTTACCCATCGCATGGGCATCCTCTGGAATATTGGTTGTCAGGTTGCTGGCGATAATCTCACGCTGGCGTTCATCCGTCACCATCTTGAGGATACGTTCACGGAAGGAGTTGATTGCATCGTAAAGATCTTTTCCGTTTGTCTTGCCAGGGGCTGTCATCACCTGTGCGGCAGCCTCTAAGTCCTCCTTATTCTTAATATGATGGATATCCCCTTTCTTGCCGTCGGCTTCTTTTACGATTGCCTCTTTCAGTTGCTGTGCGAAGTTGAAGAGTGAGTCACTCATATTCTTCACGTAAGTAGCCTTATCGAACCACTCCTTCACCTTGGCGGGGTTCTTCTTCATCTGTTTCTCGAAGTCGCCATACAACGACAGGTTCTCCTTCGTTGAATTGGCCGTCGTGCGGTTCAGGCTCTCTTCTACGATAGAGAATCCCTCGAGCACTTCCGTCGACACATTCAACGCAAGCATAGCCATCAAGATGACATACATCAGGTTGATCATCTTTTGGCGGGGAGAAACAGGTCTTTTCTTTATTGCCATTTATCTTGCTATCAAGAATCAAATACTACATTTCCGTACCCGGGGCTGCCACACGCATATTCACCGTCATAGCATCGATCATACGGGTATAGATCTTATTCAACTGGTCGATCTGCTGAGCCATCTTCTTTGTCTGCTCATTGATCTCATCGATGGTACTGATCTGTGAACTGGCACTTCTGAGCTGCAGTTCATAAACCTTACAGATACCTGTCAGCGTGCGGTTCAGATTCTCCATCTCCTCTGAGTCGGTTGTCAGACGACGACTCTGTTCTGCCACCTTCTCCAATACCTCAGTGAGATTCTTCAGTTCATCCACATAAGCATTGGTAGCCTCGGTCATATCCGGAGTAAGCGGTGGAGCGACATAAGCAGCCGAGCCTTCAACGACATTGGCTGCAGCACCCTCAACAGCAGGTGCACTCATAGCGGCAGCCACAGCACCCTCACTGGCCGTACTGCCACCACCATTGATGATGATGGTTCCGCCTGGCAGACTTCCGCCGCTAACCTTTGGTCCAACGGAGGATTCCACGATCTCTGTCTCACCATTGGCTGCTTCTGCCATCTCTAACTCACCACCCACATGTGTAGGCAACTCCATACCGTCGGCTGTCTTATCGAACGGACGGTCGAAAGCAGAGATAAAGAAGACGAACACCTCGGTGCCCATTCCTAAGAACAGGAAGAAGTTGGCTCCCGGTAGGTGAGTCAGTTTAAACAATGTACCGAGGATCACGATAGAAGCACCCCAGCTATAGGCATAGTTGAGGAAGGTCTGTCCCGGTACGCTATCCATCCACTTCTGCAGACGGTAAACGATATTGAATTTACTATACTGTGTCATCTTACTTCTTCTTACTGCTTTTTTGTTTTACACTTGATGAGGTAGCCATGGAGCGTACACAACGGAATCCGATATACGAGCGTGGCTGGTTCTGATATTCCCAGGTTCGCCATGCCGAACGGATATAACTCTCCGGATCTTTCCATGAGCCGCCCCTCACACTCTTCTTCTTCAGTCGGTAAGGATCTTCTATCGCAGCCTTATACTCCAAGGTGGGATTAAGGTCGTTCATCGCCTCTACACCAGCCTCTGTATAGATCGTGCTTGTCCACTCAGCCACATTACCGGCCATGTCATAGAGTCCGTTGCTGTTAGCACCATAGATAGCCGCCTTACTGGTTATCAGGTTACCGTCCTCGGTATAGTTACCACGGTCGGGTTTGAAATTGGCATAGAAACAGCCACGGTCATTCTTCATATCTTTGTTATCCCAGGGGAACTCATTACCATCCTTGCCACGTGCCGCATACTCCCATTCTGCTTCTGTCGGCAGACGATAGCGCTGAATATAACGTGCCTCACTACCTAAGCCTTTCAGCAGATAGTCAGTACGCCAGGCGCAGAAGGCATTAGCCTGTTCCCAGGTAACACCCACTACAGGGTAGTCGTTATAAGTAGGATTATTGAAATAGTACCTCAGGTACATCTCATTATCAGCATTCTGGAAGTCGTTCACCCAACAGGTAGTATCTGGATAGACATTCACGATATAGGTATTCAGGAAGTCCCACGGTCCGCTTAACGGACGGTCGATAGTCTCTCTGACGATTCTTCCCTCATCATCGATATAGGCAGTGTCTTTTGAGATCATCACAACCTCATCGGGATCCACCACTACGTCGGTATTAAACTGTCGTTCTTCCGGGTTCAGACGATGGCGGCGCAAAGCGGCGGCGGTATAGTCGTACACCTCATAACGGTAGTTCAGCTGTCGCCAGTCGAGAAGTTTCTCTCCCGTAACAGGATTCGTGACATACATACTCTCGATAGCCCGTTGCTCATCTTCATTTGGTTTACGCGGCAGGGATTTCTTCCAGTTCACCTGGAAAGGCACGGGATCACCGTTTTTATCTTCAGTAATCACATAGCTCTCATCACCGGCATAGGCAGGATCAGCCAGACGGGTACGGAGGATAGAGTCGCGCACCCAATACACGAACTGCTTGTATTTTGAGTTGGTTACCTCTGTCTCATCCATCCAGAAACCATCGACAGAGATTTCTTTCACCGGTGTCTGCTTACCCCAGAGACTGTCTTGCTTCTCCAAGCCCATCTTCAGGAAACCGCGTTTTACCTGTACCATGCCATAGGGTGCCGGTTCAGAGAAACCCTTACCAGAACCCACACCTGTCACCTCACCACCTCTATTGGCGGATGTTGCCAGCTTGCTGCCCATACAGGAAGCAAAGACAAGCATGGAGAACAGACACAGTACAATAACTATTCTACTTGATTTCATATTTATTTTTTATTAGTTGACGAGTAAACGAGTGGACAAGTTGACAAGTAGACGAGTAGACGAGTAGACGAGTTATTACTCTTAATTCATAATTCTTCACTCTCCACTCTTAACTCTTCACTTCCTACAGTATTCTCACACTCTTGTGCTTATTCCTCCCCTTCTTATAGAGGTTGATATCCATCTGATAGCCCACGAAGAGCTCATGGCTGCCGTTACCCATATTCAGGGAGGAGGTATAGAACTCATAACTGTATCCCACGTTGAAATCGTGGAAGACACCTCCGATGAGCACCGTGACGCTGTTGGTAGGACTATACGACAGTCCGCCATACATCTTTTTCTTCTCATTGGTGTACACCAGTCGGGCTGTGATATCCCCACGGTAAGCCACCCCGTCGGTTCTCACCAAGAAGGAGGTCGGTATTGTTAAGAACGGATTTCTCAACTTAATATTGTATCCGCCCGTTAAATAATATGTCCTATCTATCTGTAGTTCATTCGTTTCGCCTAACTCCACCAAGGGAGCTGTGAGGTGTTGCCCAGACAATCCCACATACCAGTTCTTATGCGAGTAGTACAGTCCGAAAGCTAAATCAAGGGCATTTCCAGTCACATCCGCTTTTGTAAAGACCGGATCGTCATCTATCACATCCACCTCCGACCCTTTAAAATCTTCCATGAGCAGCCCTGCCTGCAATCCTACGCTGAGAACACCCTTTAAAAGCTTCTTCTTAAATGCATACTGCACGGCTGTACGCTGATGCGTGAACAATCCTATCTGATCGTTGAGCAAGTTAACACCTACCCCATGGTAACTGTTCAAGGCATAAAACGGCATATCGCCGGTGATAAACATCGAACGGGGATTATGCTCGAATCCGGCAAAATCCAGTGCATAGACAGCTGCTGCATTAATCTTTTCCTGCTTTCCGACAGCTGCCGGATTGTAATAGGTTTCCAGATCCCAGTAATGACTGAAAGACACATCATACTGCGCACTTACCTTGGTATAGGCAAGCATCACCATAAGAAATATGACTGATCTTTTAAGCACGAATAAATAACGCAGCAATTCTTTATTTATTGTATCTGTTAACCATGGTAAAGACAGTCTGAAGAGCAGAATTGTTAATTATCTATAATTACAATCATTTTTATTCTTATTCTGTTATTACTTCGTAATTCTTTTATTATATTTGCGAAGAAATATGTTCGATTTGGTTATATTCTCAACCATTTTACCCACTTATTCTAAGATGAGAGGGCGATTTGGTAAGTCTTTATTAATATAGTAAACTCGTTTAGCAATCATTTAAAAAATTAAATTATGAAGAAATTATTAGTTTTGTCAATGGCACTCGTATTTGGGGTAACCATAGGTTTTGCACAATCAAATACCGTTACGACACAAGCGAAGATTCAGGGAGCAACCCCAACAGGCACTTTACAGAAAACGAATGTTGGTACCACTCCTTCTACAGCAACCGGAACCCTTCTGAAAAAAACTGGTACCACTACACAAACTACCACCTCTAAGGTAGTAACAACTGGAACTCCTAAGGTTATTACAAGTACTACCATGGGGCCCGACGGTACCACTATCAATAAAGACGATATCAAGGGTGGTATCAATCCAAAGGCTGATACTGATGAAGTGACTCCCTTTGTATTAACAACAAACGAGCCTGCATCATCTGTACCTCTTCAAACTGCAGGTGAAATGCCGACAACTGTTAGTACTCCAGCCAAGACCGCTGTGACTAATCCTGCATTAGGCACTTCTAGGACCGTTGGCAAGACAACTTTGTTGCCAGGCACCCAGGCTAAGGAAGTTAACAGATAAGTAAAGTAATTCTAATAACAGATAAAAGCTGCACGCTGTGCAGCTTTTATTGTTGAATAATGAGCAATACCTCCTTCATATACAGATATCGACACACCATCCTTTTTTTGATGGTCGTTACGATCATTTATACTGTTCTTAATTGGCTGTCACCCATGGATGGGGATGACTTCGTATATCGGTTTATTTTCCGAAACGGATATACTATTAAAAGTACGGAAGTCAATAGTTTTCACGACTTAGTCTCCTCTCAAATTGACCATTTCCTGCATGAGAACAGTCGTACACCTGTCCACATTGTAGCCCAGGCTCTGTTGATGGTCAATGGCAGATGGTTGTTTAACATCTTCAATCCCTTTTTCTTTTTAGCCTTTATTCTACTGACAGTTCGTTATGCCACAGGAAGAATCAACTTCCATACTACCGTTCTGGTTGTCTTCCTAATTGTTGCCTTCCCGTGCTTTGATCATTTCTATTTGTGGATGATGGGCTGTATGAACTACCTTTGGACATCGGTAGTCGTTTTGGTATTCCTGATATTGTTGGAGAAAAGGAAAGAAAAGTTAGTTTCCAAAAGTTCTTGGGGCATCCTGCTATTATCTTTCTTTGCGGGCTGGACCCACGAAGGTATCACCATCCCCATCGCAGTGGGATTTATATTGGCGGCCTTACCTAAATGGAGAAAGTTGAAGAAGACAGAATATACCTGGATGCTATTGTTTTTCTTAATAGGTGCTGCTCTTTGTCTGTCGTTCACTATCTATAAAGCTTTCACCGACAGTAGCGGTAGCCTCATAGAGACACTCCAAAAGAAGATAGAAACCGGGAATAGTATCATGGCCGACCTTCGACTGATATATGCACTGATCGTTGGTTGTCTTATCGGACTGCTGTGTTGCAGGAAACGGTTTTTCTCTTTCTTCCGAGAAAACATTCGATGGTTTTGGGTAATACTCTTAGGCATAGGTATTGTCTATGCCACCGGATTGGCTCGCACCCGCACAGCCTACATCGTGGAGTTTGGATCACTTCTTTTACTTGTCAGGCTTTACATCGTATTCAAGCCCAATAAAGCCGTCAAGAGGATGCTCTCAACTATCATGATCCTGTTGATGCTGGCATTATTCAGCATCGTCTGTTATTGGAGTGTTCAAAACTATAAACACTCCCTGAATTATATTCAACAGATGAAGGAAGGTAATACTACGGTAATTGCAGACTATTTCTATATGCCACGTTTTATCGAACCATATATAGAAGGTTTTTCATGTTTAGGTTCAAACAATGTTTCATATTTAAACCCAGACTTGACAGGAACTAAGATCATAGCACTTTATTATCATTTACCCACAGTGGCATTCTATCCGATGAAGCTTTTGGAAGATATGGCCTATGCGCCTGACAGCTTCACTGAGTTTACCGACTGTGGATATCTGCCATATTACGTGAAACGGAAAACAGATAAAGATCTCGTCGATCAGGTTATTTATAAGTTGAGACCCGCTAAAGAGACGGAGAAGCCTTGGTGGGTCCGACTGACTGGCATCCAACGCGAGATTGATCAAGAAGTATACCTCTTAGGTGATTTCGTCAATGTGATTGTTGGTGAAGATGAATGGATATGTCTTCAAAAGAATAATAAATACGATGACCGCATAGAATCAATACTGATAAAGACCAAAGCCAATGAAAAGGATTTTAAGAATAAAAAAATCATCAGCCATGAGAAGAAGGATAAGTAGTGTATGGTTATTCCTGTTTGTCACGACCGTCCTCTTCGGCTTATGGACTTTCCTCTCTCCGTATACTGGCGACGATCTGCGATATCATTGTATGTTCGCCAATTACGACATCGATTCATCACGCCTCGTCAAATCGATGAAAGATGTAATCGCTTCGAACATCGTCCATTTCAAATATGTCAACGGAAGGATCTTGGCACATCTGATGATTCAGACCTTCACAGGGATAACGGGGAAGCTACCATTTAATATCCTTAACCCTCTTTTCTTTACAGCTTATATACTGCTGATCTGCCAGTTAGGGCTAAGACATATCAGTTGGCGAGGACTGTTATGGACTGTAGGGCTGGTCTTATTCCTCATGCCCAATTTCCATATGGAATATCTGTGGATGTGTGGGGCTGTTAACTACCTGTGGAGCTCAGTCTTCATTTTATTATTTCTGTTGCTGTTGAGAAACACAGAAGAGAAGAACACTAAGGACTATCGTTGGTGGAAAATCACACTTCTCCTCCTGTTTGCCTTTATCACCGGTGGATTGCACGAGGGCATTACCGTCCCCCTATGCGTTGGCTTGGTTATTAACGAATTATATATATGGCATAAGAAGAAATCATTCGACCGCCATTTGCTTCGTCCATGGCTGATCCTTGCGTTTATCATAGGAGCACTCATCTGTATGGGAAGCACCATCCAACGGGCACACAACCAATATGAAAGTTTCATGGGATCACTTCAGGAGCGTTGGGATTGTGGCATCTATATATGGAGCAAACTGCACCTCATATACCTAATGATAATCATCTTGCTCATTGCGGTATGGAGAAAGAAGGTAGGCTTCAAGGCATTTGTCAAGGAGAACATCGTTTATCTGATTACGATTGCCTGCTCAATGGGCATCGCCTTTTATACGGGTCTCAACTATGTACGCATCTCGTATGCCGCAGAACTTTTTTCACTGATCCTGATTATTCAACTGGCAGATTGTTTCAAATTAAGCAGACGGATAAAAAATAGAGTAACCGTATTGTTCTTAACGATAATCATAGCTTTTTATGCAGTAGTGTTATATTACACTTGCATAAACTATAGGCAACATGTAGCTCTGACCAAACAATTAGAAAGCGGAAAACAGATCGTAACCTTCCAATATGCCGACAGTCCATCCTTAGTAAATGAACACATATGCAGAACCATTGGTATGGGTAAAGATGATGAATTATGGTACCTTGATCCGGATGTAGAGTTGTGTAAGGTATATGCCACTATCTATGGATTGGATTATATGTTGTTCATACCTGAAACGCTTTATGAAATGCTCAACAATCATCCGGATGGCTTTGAGGAGTTTACGGATTGTGGCAATCTTCCATTCTATACGAAACGCATAGATAAGGATATGAATATCAAAGAACTACGCTATAGATTGCGTGAAGCAAAACCGGAAGAGATTCCTTTCTACTATCGTCCTTTCACTCGCTTTTGTGATAGATACAAGAAAAATAAATATGCTATAATACCTACCACCCTTCTTTATAACGACCAGTTATATCTATTCGCTCCCAAATTGAGCAAGGATCTTGATGACCGACTGACTGAAATCACCATTGTCAAAGAAGAAGAGAAGAGCAATTGATAATTATGCGATTGAGCGAGTGCAGAGCTAAGCTTGCTTAGGCTATGCCGAACTGACGAACGAGCGAGAGCAGAGTGAAGCTCGTTTCAACTTTGCCGAGCGAGGAGGAAGAAGACGAAGTCAATCGTGAGCATAATCGCCGAAGGCAATTGATAATTGATAATTGATAATTGACAATTGATAATTAAGAATTAAGGATTCATGGTTAAGAAAACAGCATTCTCTTGCTTTAGCATGAGAATCAGGTTTCTCAACCTTTTTTCCATGGTTAACCCACAACTACGTCGGATATAACAGGGGACCTTCCACTCTGGATGCTCGTTAAGTGGATAGAACTCCCATGGGTGCATATAGGATATAAAGAATCCGTCATATCGCAGCGTTCTTCTTACTAACCACAAATATAACCACTGGGGCAGTACATGGTTGGAGAGCCAAAACAATGGGAAGCGCAACCAGGGTGTCACGGAGGCTGGAATCTGTATGATTCCGTCTTTTACATATACCGTACGTGGTTTCCGTAAGTGGTTATACCGCCCGGGTATCCATGTAGGGTTGAGTGAGGCATTATACTGATAACCTGCTTCACACAACTGTTTGTCAGAAATAGGCATCATGCGTGGCTGACGATAACCAAAGACAGGTTGTCCGGTCAGTTGTTCCAACAATTGCTTAGAGTCAACCAGATCAGTAGGTTGCATCTCCGAATGCCGCATACTATGACTGGCAATCTCATGTCCTTCATCCACCAACCGTTGAAGAATCTGAGGGGCATGGGTGGCAAAGACACCCGTCACAAAGAAGGTGGCATGGACAGATTCTTCCTTCAGGATATCCAACAGTCGTTCAGCACCCTTAGCGGATACCATGATCTGATCCTCCAAAGGGATATCCACGCCATGTTCTTGCGGCAAGTCGAACTCCTCGAAGTCAAAACTCAGAAAAACCTTCTTCATGAATCTTATTCCTCTTGCTTAGGATTGTCCAATCCTTTCTTGTCCACGACATACACCGGACGGTTCTTCACCTCTATAAAGGTCTTGCCTAAATACTCTCCGATAATACCTAATGAGATGAGCTGTACTCCACCAAGGAAAAGGATCAATACCACGATAGTGGGATAACCGGCGACAGGCTCACCCCATATCAGGGTGTTTGCCAAGACAACGCACATATAGATAAATGCAACAAAGGACACGACAAGCCCAAGTATGGTTGAGATACGCAGAGGGGCCGTGGTAAATGACAATATACCATCGATGGCCAGACCGATCAACTGTCGGTAACTCCAAGTGGACTTACCTGCCACACGGTCTTGTGTCTCAAAGGGAACCTCTTTCTTTTGGAACCCTATCCAACAGTACAATCCTTTCGTATAACGCTCTGTCTCACGCAACTGCTTCAGGGACTCCACACAACGACGGTCGAGCAGACGGAAATCACCCACATTCGGGAGAATCTCCACATGAGCCATCTTCTGCAACAGACGATAATATCCCAGGGAGAGTTTCCTGCGTAGCCAACTCTCACGACCACGAGTCAACCGTTTGCCATATACATCATCATAACCTTCCTCCCAGGCTGCTAACAGTTGAGGAATCACTGTTGGGGGATGTTGCAAGTCGGCATCCATGATAATCACTGCATCACCACGGGCATGGTCGAATCCTGCCAGCATCGCCGCTTCCTTACCGAAGTTACGTGAAAGACTCACGAAGCAGAAACGGTTATCTTCCTGATGCATCTGCTCCAACAGACGTAAGGTATTGTCACGGCTACCGTCGTTAATGAACAAAAACTCCCATTGATAACCGGGTTGTTCGGATATCAATTGAAGAAGAGCCTCCCTCATAAAAGGTAAAGACTCTTCTTCATTATAACAGGGTATTAAAATCGTTACTGTTTTCAATACGCTATTCATTATTCTATGATTAACTGATACAGGTTTGTCAAGGTGCCGTGCGCCTCACCGTCGAAAGTCAGCGACTGTGGGAACTTGATGACCCGTTCACGTTTTTTGTGATGACAATAGAAATCTATCTGTTCACCCGATGCCACATTGCTGTAGATACGCAATTCGAGGTAGGTGATGTTGTTCAAGGTCCTGATGATACCCTGACCACGAACCTCTCCACCACACATCGCACTGATCTCCAGGTCATCGTTCAACTGTTCTCCTTCCACCTCCACATGGGCATAGACCACCATGTCGTATTCATAATACTGGGGTTCCACCTGCCATGTCTTATAGACATTGATATAACAGGAGTCAGCAACTAATTCTGATACAGAGATCGCACGTATCAGGGCTGATCCATTGCCCACAGCGGTGATCAAACCATTCTCTACCACCGCTACTTCCGGATTGGACGACTCCCAATAGACACCCAGTCCGGTGATTGAATCGGGCGACCATACCGGGTAGAGAGAACAAGTATCACCAGCCATCATATACAGGTTGTTAGTGCTCAGATGCATCTGCACCGGCAGGATCACGTCGGGATTCTCGAACTCCAGTTCGAAAACCTCACCACAACTGGTCATCAGCAACAGGAGCATACAGGCCATGAGGTGTTTCAAACGTAGATACACCTTATTAATAGTTATAGGATATCTCATTCTTCCACCTCCTTTCCTTCTTTCTCATCACTATCCCCGTCATCCTCCTTCGACCCACCGAAGAGCGGTTTCAGATTTGACTTGTCTTCCTCTTTCTTCAGTCGGAAGGTAAGCGGTTCACATTTTCCTTCATTCTCGATCATTACGAAGTTCTTCTCCAGATCACCATCACGGGCCTCAGCAGTTACCTGAGCGACATAATGACTCTCTGTGTCAAACATCGTACGCATGATAGGAGCAGGTATCCGACATGTGGGAACCAGCAGTCCGCCACGCTGGAAGACGATGGGGTTGTATGCCAGCGCATCCTCATGTGTCTGTCCTTCCATCAGTCTGACAATCTTGATTGAATACTTGTAACGTCTGATGGTATTGCAGTTCATAGCCGGCTCTGTCCATGTAAACTGTGGGTTGTCAGCATCCAGCAGGGCAATCTCGAAACGTCCGGGGAGCAGTCCTGCCGACGGATGCAGCAGATAAGTAGGAGTAAGGAACTGCGGAGCCTGTGCCCGATAGCATATCTGGAACTGGCAGAAACCACTGTTCGGATTGTTTAACACATAAGGTGTTCTCAGCGACGGGTCATAGCGGTAAGCCGTGATATGTCCCATATACGTTCCTTCCGGCAGTAATGCCATGATACCGTTCGTATAATCCGTCAGAACACCACCCGACAGCGATATCTCGTTGAGGAACAGATGTGCGAACATCTGTCGGGCCTCAGCACGGGTAAGGATCTTTGTCTGATTAGGATTCAGCGTCAGTGGATGCTGTGGGAAACGGTTAGCCGGTGTCTTCATACTCATCCGGTTGTCTGGAATCACCTGCTTGAGGTCGAGTCCCAGATAGATATTCTGCACCTTATTGGTGAGATTCGTGATGCGGATATTGAAGAACTTACTGGGGTTATCCAAGTACATCATAGCCTGCGGCGGGAGTACCGGCTGTGTGGGTGATACCGTTACGAGTATCTCCTGTGCAGATGCATGGTATGCTGCAAACAGCATAACCAATGACAATATCGTTTTCATTATTTTCTCTTTCATGGCGATACTCGTTTAAAGGGTTTTGTTTTTCTTACTCATCTTCTTCTGCAGTTCTGCCAGCGAGAAAGTGTACGTATAGTTCAGACTGACGTTTACGTCCGATGCATTGAAATATTCTCCTTCCTCAGAGATATTCACATCATAGTATTTGTTCAGTCCGGCACCCAAAGAGAAGTTATGAACCTTGGCAACCACATAACCGATATTTAAGTCAGCACCGACAGAGGAGTTACGCTTCTGTCCGGTAATGGAGTTATTCACGAAGTTGATGTTTGCCGATGCTGTCAGGTTATCGTTCTTCAGGAAGGCGCGCCCCGCACCTATCGACACCATATCCGTGGTATAACGGGTACCGTAGCCTTTCGATGTCTGATGACTGAAAGAGGTAGAGAACACCGTCTCTATGGATTTCACCGTCAGGTCATAAGCCAGACCGGCAGAGAGTGTTGTCACATCACTCTGTCCTTCCGAGAACTTATTCAGGTCTTTGTTCGAGGTGAAGCTTCCGGCAAACACCATGGAATGGTTCAGTGTCTCAGTATCTATCTCATACTGCGGTTTCACCGTGACGCTGTGCATGATACGGTCCACCTTCGTGGTGTCGTTCACCTTTAAAGTGCCGTCGCCCTGTACCTGGCGATAACCGTTATAACCGACCGTCAGACTCAAATTCTCCACAATATTGGTAGATGCCTCTGCAGCATATACGAAAGCACGGGTGGTGTAGATCTGATCATTCGTCAGGTTGTCTTCCTGAGCTGAGATCTGTCCGGTCAGTGATATCTTATTGAATAATGCAGTAGCCATCGACAATCCCACACTCTGATAGTTGTTCGACAGGTTCATCACACCCAGACTCTTATAATCCGGCTGTACCATGCGGTAGAACAACATCGCATTGAGGTTGTTGAACGTAAAGTTGGCACTTACATCACCGGCAAAGCGCATCAGTGAACTGTACTTCGCATCGAAGATATCATCATACTTCGAGATACTCTCCACCTCAATCTTCTGGGCATCCAGATCGGTAGAGAAAGCAGAGGTAGCAGCATTAGCTGAGAAGCTCAGCCATTTGGTAGCGGTCACGACAGCACGGATACCGGCCACGAGATTCTCCTGGGGATCCACATACTCTCGCCATTCATCACGCAACGAACTGTGTTTGTCACGAGCCTTGAACAGATAAAGCTCCACGTAGTTCCTATCCGACCCATAACCGGCTTTCAAACCCCATCCGATACGTTTGTATTGCGGATAGCGGGGTTCTCCACTGTAAGGATCATCGTTGATGGCTCTGTTCAGCACCCCGTAGAAGGCTCCGAAACGGAATCCCTTCTGCTGTTGATACTGTAATCCGACACCCTCGAACGACATGTCAAAGGTATAGTCGTTGAAAGGCATCACGCTCTGTCCGATATATCCCGTCCAGTCTTTATACTGTGGATTCAGGCTGAATAAGAAATGCGGATGACTGAAGCTCTTGTCACGATTGGCATAATACAATGTGAACGGCATGGTCAGTCCGCGTAGTTGCATCTTCATCTTAGCTGTCAGGGTATTGCTCATCGGTGAAGCATAGCCGTCGCCTACCGATGAGTGGTAGTAGGTGTTCTGCGAGGCAATGGCACCCGTCATGATCAACGGATTACTGTGTGCCAAGTCGGACACTTCCTGTGCAAGCACCACTCCCCCTAACCCTCTCCCGGTAAGGAGAGGAATAAGGGTTAGCCCAACTACGATGATTCTTTTATAATATTGTTTCACCATAAGTTGAATGGTTTTGCCTAGTTCGTACTAAGCACGTTAATACTATTTTGTTGTCTTGACAGTCTTGCCGTCAGGCATGCGAACGATACGCACACCCTTCTGTGGAGTATTGGCAGGCATCTCCACACCTCTGAGGTTCCAACTCTTGGCACCCTTCAGGAACTCTGCACGGAGATTGTCGATACCGGTAGCACCACTGTTGATGTTCAACATGAATGGATTATCCATACTACCCACATTCTGTTGCAGTGCGATGCTCTCAGCGATACGGAAAGCATCTCCTGTAGCCTCGTTGCGAGCGATGAAGTTAACCAGTTCACCGGCATTTCCGTGTACGGTGATGAACAACAGACCGTCAACGAAAGTACCTTCTCCACGGCACTCATCACCGACATAGGCTCCTACAGTATAATCCTGCAGGTTCTCTACACCGGCAATCTTAGCTACCATACTCAGGTTGCCGTCAAACTCAGAATCGTCGTAAGTCCATGTAGAGCGCTTTGCTCCTGCTGTAGCATTCTGCTGTGGCAACGTACTCTCAGCAACATAGTTGAAGCTTCCTGTACCATTGGTAAAGAGCAGGTAACCCTCTCCGCCACGTAACAGACTGAGCGTACCGGTCCATCTGCCACCGGAATATTCTGCGAAGCCGTCATTCTTCGAAACGATACGGTCGCCATTGCTGAAGTTGCCTGTCAGCACGTCGGATAGACGACGGTCGTAGAAATAAGGATTGGCTATCCAATTCCATCCCTGCCTGAGCGATACCGAACCACCATCCAGGTTCACCTCACAGTCAGACAAT
Organism: Prevotella sp.; assembly: GCA_016291915.1. Lineage (GTDB taxonomy): Bacteria > Bacteroidota > Bacteroidia > Bacteroidales > Bacteroidaceae > Prevotella. The sequence goes on from JAEEZP010000009.1 coordinate 42,341, forward strand.
GTCGCAGTGAACTCTTCGGCCATCTTCACCTTGTAGCACTCACTCTTATTCAGACCACTCTCATAAAGAGTTCCGAAAGGCCCATATTGAGAATCGTAATAAAGCAGTTTGTCCTGAGAACGTATCTCTGTCAGGCTTTCTCCTCCGAACACATCCGTGATAAACTCTGTACCAACCGTTGTATAAGGCAGAGAGATCCACTGCCAACCAGTTGTGAAGGGGAACGGCATCATTACCTCCATCTCTTCCTCAGCCAATGGTTCTCCATCATAGCTGACAGTGACAAGAGCCTTACCCGGTAATGCCGGCGTAATACTGAAGGTCTTGCCATCACCCTGACTGGTAACATCAGCGAAGGTCCAGCCTCGTGGCAATGATCCTGATGTAGTCACCGTGACAGTGACCTTATCCGCATCGATAGCGGCATCCTCGGGAATTGGTGTGACGGTGATAGCAGATGACTCACCGCGCTTAGCTTCATCTATCTGGATTGTGAAACCTTCAAGTCCCTGAATAGCATTGATGGTAAACTCCCCATATGCAGAAGCATTAGGATACTCCGGTCTGTAGTCAGCACGTTGTCCGTTATAATCTGTGTATGTCACGGTTACAGTAATGTAAGAGGTTCCTGCTTGCTTTACTTTAGCCTCTACATTGATGCCGTTATCAGAAATCCAACTGCCTTCCATACTGACGGTATTGGTATCAGTGGAATTGATGTAACCGCTTTCTATGCTTTCATAACCCTCCGGTCCGATTTCAAAATTCTGTCTGACAATATCGGAGATATCCAAGACACCTGAGATATACTCTACGTTGATCTCCTGACTTTTAACAGTGACCGACCTTGCGGGATTAAACACCTGAACAGGTATTTCATATAATACATCAGGATTATCGACAGAGGTGACAACCAATGTGGTACCACCAGACTTGAGCGCTGTCATGGTGGTGCCTTCGACACTGACAACTCTTGAATCATCAGAACTCCATGTCACCTCCTTATTAGTGGCATCATCTGGAAGAACCTTCACGATAGGTGTGACACGGGGACCTATATCATCACCCACGTTAGCAAACACAGCATCAACAGGGTATTCCAGTTCGATACTCTCTACAGGAACCACCACCTTGACATTGAGAACCGCACTCAGACGAACGTTTCCTTCTTCGTCCATGATACGTGCTGTCATCGTGGTTTCTCCACCGGCGATAGGAATGTACATCAATGCATCACTGGTAGCAGATTCCCCAGTAGTGATGATCGTCTGATCACCAATCACCCACTTCAACTCATCGCTGTAATTCTCGGGCTCAATGATCAGACAGTCGTTGATAATTCTTGTCAGTTCTTCCGCATCATTCTTAAAGACCGTCACGCCATCCTTATACTCATCCTTGATGGCCATACTGGTGGCAGGGTTGGTGATAATGAGCGTTGTGAATGTAATAACCTCACCACTACCACTGGGTTCCATCAATTTTATGGTTATACCACCTGTCACTTCCAGTGCCGTGAGCACATCGTTATCATCGATGCTTGCCTCCGTGGGAGCCGCATCTTGAGCTTGTTCTCCAATCACCCAAGGAAGTTTTCCTTCCGGCAATGATGCGCCCTCCGGATAGACGGTGAGAAGTTCACGCAGATTGACGGTGTCTCCCACCTTCATTTTAATAACCTTTGGTAATTCCATTTCGACAGCAGCGTCAAGCGACATTTGGAAAAGATTACTGAGCTCTCCTATCGTTCCATCTGAAGCCCATGTAACAGTTGACTGTGGTGCCAGCGGATACGCTGTCTTGGTTTCATTAACATATACCTTAAAGGTAATCTCCTTACCCGTATCCTGCTCAATGTCTCCCCACACACGAATAGGGAAATAAGAATAACCGGTAGTTGCATCTTCAGTAAAACGCGCAATTCCACGGCACTCATCACCGATAAATGCTCCAATCCGGTAGGTACTCTGATCATAATCCAGATTGGAATTCAATGTCGCATAGATCACGTAAGAGTCGTGATAGTTATCAGTATTCGTGCTCCATTGTGCCTTGATGCCGAGTGAAGACATCAACAGAAATAAAAGAATGTAGTACTTTTTCATACGCTATATGTATTGATTATAGTTACAAAATGATTGATTCCTCAAATTTGGTCATATTATCCACAAATATAGCAAATAATAGAATACAATCAAAACTTTTCTCTTAATATTTTTAATATTTAACACACACACGTTAAAAAAAATGCAATAATATACGCAACACTCATATTTTTGGATTTATAGTGTGAGTTACCGAGTTACCAGTTACCATTTTTTCCCTTCTCTTCTATGACAGATTCGTGCAGTCTTTATTAATAAAAGTCGACTAATTGATACTTGATTAGTTGACTAATTGATACTTGATTAGTTGACTTTTGAGTACTAATAGTCGACTAATCGGTACCCAATTAGTCTGGTACTGGTAATTAAAAGTCGGGAAGGTGATACCATCGGACTGAAAGAAAGGGTTTAACGGAGTGAATTCGTAGCTGTTTTTGCAATTATATTTCACCATTTGCCATTTTTTCATAAAAAATATTTACTTTTGAAGGCAGAAAAAAGGAAGACTATGAATGAACTGTTAACCCAAGTCAATGGTATCCTCTGGGGATATATCCTGATAGCTACACTGATAGCCTGCAACCTGGTGGCTATCATCGTCTTAGGGAAATATGCCTTCCGGCTACTGGATGACTATAGACAACAGAAGCGCCGTGGTATCAAAGAACCCACTTTCCACCGTAGTCAGCTACCGGAAATAGAGAAAGACGTGGAGTGTTGGGATTAAACATTATCCATTCACATCCCTATGCTGCATCGTGCTGGCTATCTTGTCAGCATTCATACTACGTGCACTGGCATCAAAGATATCCTTATAGACACCTCCCTGACGATACACCTCCGAAGGCTCACCACTCTGTACTACCCTACCCTCCTGCAACACATAAATCTGTTCTGCATCGATAATCTGTCCGATATTATGTGAGATAATGATAACCGTACGGCCAGCCTTGATGGCATCTATGCTCGCCTTGATCTGTTCGGTGGCAATGGCATCCAGACTGGCAGTGGGTTCGTCAAGGAAGATAATGGGTGGGTTCTTGATGAACATACGGGCGATGGCGATACGTTGCTGCTGACCGCCGGAGAGCTGCAGGGCAAGGGTATTGAAGTCGTTTGGTAATGCCATGATCTGATCATAGATATATGCTTGTCGGGCGGCACGCACCACATCCTCATGGGTTGCCTGGGGATTACCGTATTTGATATTCTCCTCTATCGTGCCATCGAAGATATGATTCTTCTGTAATACTAATCCTACATGCTCACGCAGCCACTGGGTATCCCAGTCGGCTAAATCCACACCATCGAGTTTGATATATCCCCGTTGTGGATGGTAGAACTTATCCAGCAGGTTCACCACCGTACTCTTACCGGCTCCACTCAATCCCACAAGGGCAGTGATCTTTCCGGCAGGGATATGCATCGACACATCAAAAAGGGCTTGTGTGCCATTGGAATAGGTGAAGTCGACATTTTGTAATTCGAAATCTCCCTTGACAGTCTCGGGACGGTATTTCCCACTATCCTCCACCTCTCCGTCGGCATGCAGGATTCCGAAGAATCCCTCTGCATAGATCAACGCATCGTTCATATCATCGTAGATACGATGCAACTGTCGGATGGGGGCACTCACATTGGCAAACAGCATCACATGATACATGATCTTTCCAATGGTCATCCCCGGGTATTCGATCAAGACAAGATAAGCCGTAAGGATGATGATCAGCACAGTACCTATTTGCTCCAGAAAACTCTTCAGTCCGTTGAAGAAATAACTCTGTTTGCGGGTGGACAACTGTAAGTCGGTCATATTTCGTTGTAACTCTGCCTGTCGGTTGGCTTCTATCTCCTCCCGGTTGAAGGATTTAATAACCGTAATACTCTCGATGATGTTCAGGATGCCCTGACTGACAGCCTGATGCCCGCCGAAGATGCCACGTCGCCCACCTTTCATACGCTGGGCCTGCAGGTAGGTGACATAGAAATAGACGGGAACGATACAGAGTGCCACAATACCTACATAGACATTCGCCATGAACATCAGCACTAAGGCTAAGATAGCACTGGTGAACAGCGGGAGAATCTCTATGAAGAAATTGTTCACCGTATTGGAAAGACTCATGATACCACGGTCGATACGCGACTGCAGCTTACCCGTCTCATTACCTTCCTGGGTAAAAAATGCCATGCGGAAGGAGAGCATCCGCTCGACAACGGCCAGCGACAAGTCACGACTGACTAAGATACGCATGCGCTCACCGTAATATCTTTGGAAGAAAGTGACGAAAGCACCTATCACCTCCTTTCCTAAGAGGATGATGCTGATAGTGGTGAGGATCTTCACAGCACTGCTCCACAAGAACGGAGACTCCTGTATCAAGGCATTGATAGCATCGACGGCCCGGTCGAGCACCACGGCATTCACCTGTGCCATCAGTGAACTTACCACCGTAAAGATCAACGTGATACCGATCAGCCATTTGTAAGGAAGTACAAACGGCCATATATTCTTCAGCAAGTCCCAGATATTCATCTTGGCGGCTGTATTCGCATTTTTCTGTTCTGTTTTCAAGAGATGCAGTTATTATAAATGGTAATCAATACTATTATCTCTGCAAATGTAATAATATTTCTGCAAACAACAAAATAAACACGACAATACCACCTTTTCCTGAAAAGAGAAGATCACTTGTTCTTCTTATAACTAATGACTGCCCACACAGCCATCACGGAAGAAAGCACGGTAAGAGCACCCAACTGATGGGCAATACTCAGGAAATCACCTCCACGTACAAAGACCGTGCGAATCGCATCGATGAAATAACTCATGGGATTGACATAGGTAGTGGCATAAGCCCACGACGGCATGGAGCGAGAGGGGGTGAAGAGTCCGCTGAGCAACAACAGACACACTACGAAAAACCACATGACAAAGATGGCTTGCTGCATGGTGTCTGAATAGTTGGAGACAATAAGCCCGAAAGAGGAAAAGAACAGTGCAAGGAGCATGGCTAAAACATACACCCAGATGAGGGAACCCTGACAGGTGATATCATAGATAAGCCACGACAATATGAGACATACCGTAATGATAAAGAGGGCTATCAGCCAATAGGGAATGATCTTGGCAAGGATAAAAGCCCACTTGGGAACAGGGGTAACGTTGATCTGCTCGATGGTGCCAGTCTCTTTTTCACCTACGATATTCAATGCCGGCAGAAAGCCCGTCATCAACATCATCACAATAGCCAACAATGCCGGAATCATATACAGCTTGTAGTTCTGATACTTATTATAAAGGTTGAGCGTAGAGACTTGCGGAAGAGCAGCTGCCGAAGTTGGTTTTGTAAGAGCAGCAGACGCAGTGCTGTGAGCCATGGCATTCTGCATGACGATCTGTGAGAGATAGCTTCCTCCGATAGCACCTTTTGTGCCATTAACAGCATTTGCAGCGATAAGCACTGAGGGCATCTGATGATTCTCTCCCGTGCTGCCCATCAACCTGTCACGGCTATAGTCTTGCGGTATCACCACCACGATATCGGCCCTGCTCGTCTCTATATCATTGAGTGCTGACTGATAAGTAGGTTTCTGTCCATTGAAGACGAAATAGTTGGAATGCTCGATATCATGGACTATTTGCTGTGAGGATACCGACCGGTCGTTGTCAACGACATCCACCACGACATTCTTTATCTCCATATTCATCACCCAAGGCATCACACACATGATAACAATGGGAAACACAATGATCAACTTAGGCAAAAAACCATTCCGCCGTATCTGTAAGAATTCCTTTTGTATGAGATACTTCAGCATCATCTACTCTAAACGGTTTTTAAATTTCAACAACGAGACAGCAAGCAGGAAGAGCGTCATGCCACTGAGGATGATCACCTCGCTGAACACCTCACGGATACCAACACCCATGATCATCAGTTTACGCATGGCTGCAATGTAATAACGGGGTGGGACAATGGCTGAAATCCACTGTAGTATTCGTGGCATCGACTCAATAGGGAAAAGCATACCCGACAGCATGACGATGGGCATGAGCAACACCATGGCGGAGAGGAGCAATGCCATCAACTGACTGTCGGCAATATTCGAGATAAGCAGTCCGAGTGAGAGGGCCAGCAGGATATAGATAAGACTTACCAGAATAATCCATATCAGTGAACCGGCCAAAGGCACATGAAGCACGAAACGTGCCATCAGAAGGATTGTTATGAGGATACAGAAAGCCAAGATCAGGTAAGGTATGGCTTTGGCAATGATAATCATCAGTGGTTTGACGGGAGAGACAAGCAGCACTTCCATCGTTCCCTTCTCTTTCTCACGGACAATAGAGATGGATGTCATCATCGCACATATCAGCATCAGTAACATACCCATGATGGCAGGCACGAAGTTGTATGCCGACTTCATCTGTGGGTTGTAGAGCATCTTCAGGTTGACAAGCGACATGACAGGGTTGTTCAGCACCTGTTGTGCATATGTGGTCCATTGCTGCGCCATATTTGGGTCAGAACCATCAACCATGAGTTGTATCTCTTTCTTTTTGGCATAGTCTTTTCCGAAGATCACCGCCAGATCAGCCTTCTGACCACGTATCAGTTGTTCTGCCTCCTGCGGAGTTCCCACGGTAGCAGTAATATTAAAGTATTCCGATGATGCGAGCCGTTCCGCCGCCTGTTGTGTGAGAGGATCCATCTGTGAAGTCACCACCACCGTACGTACATTCTTAACATCATTAGTGATGGCGAATCCGAAGAGCAGCATCAATACGATGGGCATACCGAAGAGGATAAGCATTGTACGCTTATCACGCAGGATATGCCTGGCTTCCTTGATGACAAAAGATAAAAACTGTTTCATACGCTTAATCACTTGAACGGGTGGCTTGTCGGGCAAGATAAGTAAACACATGATCCATGTCCGGCTGGTTGTACTTCCGTTTCAGTTCTTCAGGGGTTCCCATCGCACTGATCTTTCCATCAACCATAATACTGATACGGTCACAATACTCAGCCTCATCCATATAATGGGTGGTTACAAAGACCGTTATGCCACGGCCCGCTGCTTCATAGATCAGTTCCCAGAACTGACGACGGGTGGCAGGGTCAACACCACCAGTCGGTTCATCCAGGAAGACAATTCTCGGTTCATGGAAGATACTGACGGAGAAAGCTAGCTTCTGTTTCCATCCCAAAGGCAAAGAACCTACCAGATCGTTCTTATGTTCTGTGAACTGCAGTCTATTCAACAGTTCGTCTGTCTTTACCTTGATATCCTCATTCTTCATCCCGTAGATACCGGCAAAAAGACGGATATTCTCAGCTACGGTCATATCTTCATAGAGGGAGAAGCGCTGACTCATATAACCGATATGTTTCTTGATCTGCTCGTGTTCTTTACAGATGTCGTATCCCGCCACTCGCCCTGTACCACTTGTTGGCTGATTCAGTCCTGTCAGCATGTGCATGGCTGTAGTCTTTCCCGCTCCGTTAGCACCGAGGAATCCAAAGATCTCTCCTTTCTTCACAGTGAACGAGATATCATCGACAGCATGGAAACTACCGAAAGCCTTGACAAGATGTGAGACTTCAATGACATTGTCAGAATCAGCGGAAGTTAATTCTTCACTCTTCACTATTAACTCTTCATTTCTTTTGATGCCCGGAGGATTGAACACATCCTTAAACTTTTCCAAGATGATTTCCGGAGTGTCGATGCCACGTATACACCCTTTATCAAGGAAGGCGACACGCTCACAACAACGTACCTCGTCGAGATAAGGGGTGGAAGCCACAATGGTGATACCACGCTCCTTCAGCATCAGCAACATCTCCCACAACTCCTTACGGCTCACAGGATCGACACCTGTGGTGGGCTCATCGAGGAACAGTACACTCGGTTGGTGCACAAGGGCACAAGAAAGTGCAAGCTTCTGTTTCATACCTCCTGACAAAGCACCTGCACGACGATCCTTAAACCGTTCTATCTGTGAGTAGATGGCTTTTATATTGTCGTAACCTTTCTCAACCGTTGTACCGAATAATGTCGCAAAGAACTTCAGGTTCTCCTCCACCGTCAGATCTTGATAAAGCGAAAAACGTCCCGGCATATACCCTACCCGCTTACGTATCTCATTCATCTGTCCCACTGTATCATAACCTTCGACCGTTGCCTTACCACCATCCGGCTTCAATAAGGTACATAGGATCCGATAGAGAGACGTCTTGCCGGCTCCATCAGGACCGATGATGCCGAACACCTCACCACTCCTAACAGAGAATGACACATCCTGCAAAGCGCAAACCTTGCCGTAGTGCTTACTGATCCCGTTTACTTCAATCGCATTCAAAACCTTAGACTCTATACTCAAAACTAGAACTTCACTTCGCCGTACATTCCTATTTTGATATAACCGTCGTTGTTCACGGCAATCTTCACTGCATACACCAAATCTGCCCTTTCATCATCAGTAAGAATGGTCTTAGGAGTGAACTCCGAACGACTGCTGATCCAGGAAACGGCTCCTGGATATTCTTTCTTTTGTCCACCGCCATAGTCGGCAAATACCTTTACCGACTGTCCTACCTTCACCTGCTGTAACTGTGCGGATGTAACATAGGCACGGATATACATCTTACTGACATCCGCTATCTTGAAGAGCGGTTTACCCATGGCAACAAACTCACCACGCTCGACATACTTCTCTAACACCGTTCCCTGAACAGGTGCAAGGATATGACATTTACGTAACTGATCATACAACTGACTAACCTGTACGTCGGTTGCTGCCATCTGTTTATTCAGGGCATTCGTATTTACAGAAAGAGATGACATCTGAGCTGTGAGCTGTCGCTGTAACACCTGCACTTGACTGGTGGCATCATCAAGCATCTTTCTTGGGGCAGCCCCATCGTTGACCAACTCCTGGTAGCGGCGTTGCTCTTTTTGTGCCTTTGCCAACTGTTCCCGCGTTACGGCTATCTGCTTTTCCATATCAGGTTTCTGACTCTGATATATTGCCTTCGAAGCCTTTGTCTGTAGAATCTTCAACCATATCTGAGTAGTATCTATCAGTCCTACCTCACGACCCTCCTCTATCTCATCACCTTCATTCAAGGCAAAAGTCATCAGCACGCCACTCTGTTCTGCAGAAACTGTCGTCTCTGTAGCCTCGAATGTGCCGGTAGCATCATACGCTTTCTCTTTGGTTCCACAGGCAGACAGTACCAATATCATACCTGCTATAATCATCTTTTTCATATCGGGATTAATTATTTGTTGCATATTTCAAATCGTATATCTCTTTCAGCATTTCAATCTCATGGACTGATCGTTGTACACGTGCCGCATTCTCGTTATTTATCTCCTTTACCAAATCATTCACATCGATAATTCCATGAGCGAGCTTAGACTCTGCTGCCTTACGTACAGAGGAACGTAAAGACAGGATCTCTTCATCTGCAGACATCAGCTGACGGTAACGGTTGATGTCCTCATTCTGTTGCAACTGTTCCAACCGGTTGTTGAACAGGAATATTTCACGACTGTTTTCTGCCATCTCACGCTGTAACAAGATCTTTTCCCTGTCATTCTTATGCGTATAGAAGGCACCGATATTCCAGGTCAGACGAGCACCTATCATACCGTTCAACGACCATGAACGACTCATCATATCCTTGAACATATTATATCCGGGGTAGCCGTAATAGCCGGAAGCGAAGACGGAGAACTTAGGTTTCAGCGAGGCTGACAACATCTTCTCCTGTGCGTCAGCCAATAAGAGTTGGGCATCGACAAGTCGGAGCTCCGGACGGCTGCCCATAGTACCGACCTCCATAGCTGCCGGTTTTACGGGTTCCTTCACCTCCAGACCGCAGAAGGTACTGAGCATCATCTGTAACGTTCGTTTCTGCGACTCCATATTGGTGGCTTGTTGGATGACTTTCAGCCGTTCTGCCTTTACGGAAAGATAATCGCTCTCAGCAGCAGTACCTCGTTTAAACATCGAAGAGAGTTTTTTCTCATTGGCATTAAGCAACTCCTGTAAATCGTTATTCAACAGTATCTGTTCGTTGAGTAACAGCAAGGCAAAGTACATCTCATTCACACGTTGACGTACCTGATATAAGGTAACGGCTGTCTGAGCTTCCTGAACAGCCCCCTGACGCTGAGCTAACTCTTTCTGACTCTGGATCACTCCTCCGTCATAGATAACTTGATTGACATCTACCCCTATCTTATATTGATCTTTTTTCAAGCCCTTCATATCAAGTCCCATCTGTTGGTAAACCGACTGCATCTGCTCCGGCCACGATGGCACATCACTCTGATAGGTAGCCTGGGCAATGGCTGATACTTGTGGCAACCACCCTTTTTGTATGTTCGATACCGTCAAAGAGGTTGTCTTGCCGATTAAATCATACTGTTGTATCATAGGATAGTTATGCTCTGCAGCTGTCTGACATTCCTCTAATGTTTGGGCTCCGACCGCCAAAGGGAGCAATAATAACAAAAGTCCCAGTTTCTTCATAAATGATATATGTTATTCTTATAAACCAAAAATAATAATTCCATTGTCGGTGCAAAGGTACAACAATAATCATCATCTTTCATTATCTTTATTTATGGAATAATATTCTTTTTGTTCGATTCTTATACAAAAAGGAAGGAAAGAACAAAGATTTTGTTATCTTTGTATCGGATTAAAGACAATTTACACATGAGTAGGAAACCACAATTAATGAATCTGTTGCGTTTACGTGATATCTTCGAACCACAGATGGAAGAAATACGTAAACAGTTATTTATCAACGACCAATTGGTTGTACTCCACAGTACATCCGAAATTTTCAAACTCATGATCCGACAAGACCCTCCCTTTATTATAGATGACCATCGTATGGGTATTATCCTGAAAGGAGAAGCATGCATCAATTTCAACCTCGTTGACAAACAGGTAAAAGCAGGTACACTCGTTTATCTTGGGCCAGGCTCTATTATCAGTCCTGTCAGCATATCTCCGGATTTTGAAATCTTTGGATTCGCAGTGACAACAGATTTTCCCTTACCCTTCGCACACGGACAGTTACCACAGGCATTCAATGGACAAGTACGTGATTTCCAGTTACCTGTCTGTGAGGCAAATCTCGATACTGCCCAGCAGATTCTCAACACGCTATGGCATGTCGTACATCAGAAAGACTACAGTCAACAAGTGGTGGCCAGCCTCATTGCCGCACAGATGCATCATTACGACTATGTCTTCCGACAGTACACACAACACCAGCAAAACTCACAAAGCAGAGAACAAACCATCTTCGACCGGTTTCTTTATCTTGTCAACCGACATGCTACCCATGA
>JAEEZP010000124.1 GCA_016291915.1 Prevotella sp.
CAAATGTTTCATCACGGCCTCGAGGAAAGGCTTCGTAATGATTGATTTATGAACAGGTTTTTATTATTCTTTTTGATGGTCTTTCTCACCCTCTGCTCGCAAGCGCAGGATAATCGTCATATGCAAAAAGAGCAGCAGTTAGACTCCGTCATCGTCAAAGGGCACCGCATAGACAGGAATGTGTTAGCCGGTCGTCCCATACAGGTGATGCAGAAAGAAGAACTGGAGCAGTTGGGGCTTACCAACCTGGCGGATGCTGTGAAGAAGTTCGCCGGCACGAACGTGAAAGACTATGGTGGCATCGGAGGTATGAAGACGGTGAGCGTGAGAAATCTCGGGGCACATCATACGGCAGTGAGCTACGACGGTATCACCATCTCCAACACCCAAGCCGGACAGATAGACATCGGGCGCTACACCTTAGATAACATACAGAGTGTCAGCATGGCCATCGGTGAGCAGGAAGAACTGATGCAGTCGGCACGTCACTATGCCGCTGCAGGTATCCTAAACATGCTCTCGGAAAGGCCCCACTTTGAGAATGGCCGTAAGGATGCCATGCGTTTCCGACTCCGGGCAGGTTCTTTCGGGTTGGTCAGTCCCTCCCTGTTATACTGGCGACAACTCGGTAATGCAACCACCCTGTCGCTCAACGGTAGTTATATGCGGGCTGACGGCACTTATCCCTTTACGCTGATCAACGGCATCGAGAAGACGAAAGAGAAACGTTATAACTCCGATATCTACTCCTGGCAGGGCGAGGCAAACATATATCATACCTTCAAGGATGACAGTCAGTTAGACTTGAAGGCATGCTGGTATTACTCACAGCGTGGCTTGCCAGGCAGCGTGGTTCTCTATAACAACAAGAGCGAGGAGCGTCTGTGGGATGAGGATTTCTTCACCCAGGCTATCTACAAACGTAGGCTGTCCGCTCATTGGAACCTGCAGGCGCGGATGAAATACACCCACTCATGGAACCGTTATGAAGATACCGATGTGAAATACACCGATGGCAAACAGGTGGATGTGGACCGGCAGAACGAATACTACGGTTCTGCCACCATCGGCTGGAATCCGATAAAGATTCTCTCACTGGCTCTTGCACAGGATCTCTCGTACAACGACCTGAGGAACAACATCAATATCGCGAACAACAGTGAGTCTCCCTACCCCGAGCGGTTTACCTCGCTGACCTCACTGACAGCACAACTGAGAACACAGCGAGTGGACATCACCGGAAATATCGTGGCCACATACGCTACGGAGAAAGTGAAAAGCGGCAACCAGCCCGATGACCGCAAACGACTGTCACCCTCCCTGTCACTCTCCTATCGTGTGCTTCACGATCAGGCCCTGTTCCTCAGAGCCATGATGAAGAGCACCTTCCGCATGCCCTCGTTCAACGACCTCTATTATCGACGGATGGGAAATACCGGACTGCGCCCGGAGATCGCACGCGAATATAATATAGGTATAACGTGGAGCGGACAACCGCTGCGTGCCGTGAGATACCTCAGCTTTACCCTCGACGGTTACTATAATGACGTGACCGACAAGATCGTGGCATTCCCCAGCACGTACGTCTGGAAGATGGCCAACTTCGGTAAGGTACACATCAAAGGTGTAGATATGACCCTCGCCACGGAGATACCTGCCTGTCGGCAAGTGAGTGTTATCATCACCGCCGCCTATACCTGGCAACAGGCAAAAGACAAACTGGAGCGCTCGGCATCCTACAACCGTCAACTGCCCTATACCCCGCAGCATAGCGGTAACCTCTCCCTGCTCGTGAGAAACCCATGGGTGAATATCGGCTACAGCATGCTCATGCAAGGCAAACGATGGAGCTCCGCCCAGAATACTTCCGAGTATTCACTGGATGCGTATTGTGAGCACACCCTCACCCTGAGTAGGGAGTTTCTGTTGAGATGGGCTCGCATGAATCTCCAAGGATCCATACACAACTTCACCGACACCCACTATGAGATTATCAAATATTATCCCATGCCGGGGCGCTCGTATCATTTATCCGCAACAATAACATTTTAAATATTATCATTATGAAATTCAGAAAAATTATGTTAGGTGCACTGAGTGCACTGATGATCACCGCAGGATTCACTGCCTGTGATGACGAAGACTGGGATCCGATCAAAGAAGGTTCAACCATTGAGATGGTTCAGACACGTGCTTTTATCCTCAATGAGGGTAACTATGGAGATAACAATGCCGGCATCACCTATTTCGACTGGATGACAGACAACACCTATAACAGTGATCTGTACATGGCTCAGAACAAGAAAGCGTTGGGCGACACCGGACAGGACATCATTACTGAAGACGGAAATATCTATGTGATCCTCTCTAATAGTAAATCCATCGTAAAACTCAACAGTGTGGGTGTGGAGAAAGCAAGAGTATCTGTTCCTGCCGACTTGGGTGATCCCCGTTATATGGTAGAGGAAGACGGTTATCTGTATGTCACCTGCTATGGTGGTTTCATCGCCAAATACAAAGCATCCGACCTCACCTTCGTCAGCAAGGTGGCTGTGGGACAGAACCCGGAATATATCATCGAGGAAGACGGTAAGCTCTATTGCACCAACTCCGGTTGGGGTAAGGACAACCGTGTGGCTGTCGTTGACATCAAATCCTTCAAAACTGCTACCTTCCAGGAGGTGATGAGCAATCCTGACCATATCATCGAGGTGGCCGACCATATCTATGTACAGGGGTACGGCGCAGCATACGACTATCCATGGGGTGAGCTGAAGAACGGTAAGTTCACACAGATAGGCAATGCCAGCAACTGGTGTGCTTACGGTAACATGCTGTATATCGTAAACTCCGTTACCGACTGGTCAACCTACACCACTTCAAACACTTTCTATAGCTACAACGCCAAGACAGGTACGCTCAACAACAGCAGCTTCCTGAAGAATGCCCCTGCAGAGCTTGCCAGTTCATCAGTCTATGGCATGAGCACGAACCCGAAGAATGGTGACATCTACATCATGACATCCGACTATGTCAACAACGGTCATGTCTATCATTTCAGAAACGACGGTACCTTCGTAACGAAGTTTGGCACCACGGGTCTCAGCCCACGTAAGATCGTCTTCCTCGATTAAGTAAAAAGATGAAAGGGAAAAGCATACTTATCCTGTTTACCGTCCTGTTCCTCTGCGCTTGTGGCAGGGGAACAGGTACGGGAAAGGATGTCCAAGGGGATACCCTCCAACTGAAGTATGCTGAACATCTCACCATCATCCGCCATCAGGGGTTTACCGAAGTGCTGTTGGCTGATCCATGGAATACCGGAAAGACTTTACATAAGTATCTCTTGGTTCCCTCGGAGAGTGAACTGCCCCGACAGTTGCCGCAGGGATCGGTCATCCGCACCCCTATCCGAAAGGCCGTCATTGCCACCAGCGTGCACTGTGGACTCGTAGCATCGATGGGTTGTCAGAAGGCCATTGCCGGTGTCTGCGATCAACAGTATATCCATCTGCCATGGGTACAAGAAGGTTGTAAGAATGGCACGGTGATCGACTGTGGCAGCGGACTGGCACCTTCGGTAGAGAAGATTATCGATGTGGATGCTGATGCGCTCTTCCTCTCCCCCTTCCAGAACAGTGGTGGCTACGGCCCGGTGGTTGAGTTGGGCGTACCCATCGTGGAGACAGCCGACTACATGGAGACGTCTGCCCTTGGACGTGCTGAATGGATGAAGTTCTACGGTATGCTGTTCGGTGTGGAGGAAAAAGCCGACAGTATCTTCCGTGAGGTGGAGAGCGACTATCTTTCGCTGAAGGAGCAAGCTGCCACTGCCAGCCGGCAGAAACCACGGCAGTCGATCGTCATGGACAAACAGACGGGGTCTGTATGGTATGTGCCCGGAGGGAAGAGCACCATTGGAAAGATGATCACCGACGCCCAGGCCGACTATGCCTGGTCTGCCGATGACCATAGCGGTAGTCTGGCACTGCCCTTCGAGAGTGTTCTTGAGAAAGCAGGTAATGCCTCCTTCTGGTTCTTCCGGTATAATGCCCCCCAGCCCGTCACCTATGCTTCCCTGTTGAGTGAGCATCATGGCTATGATCACTTTGATGCCTTCCGCAACAAGAAAGCCTACGGATGTAATACCGCCACCAGCACCTTCTATGAGGACACCCCCTTCCATCCAAACCTCCTGCTGCGCGACTTTGTCACCGTCCTCTATCCGGAATTATCTTTAGGAGAACCCCGTTATTTCATCCATTTACAACAATAAGACACGATGCAAAAAGGAGCCCTCTACCTGTTGGTAAGCACCCTGCTGATGATCATACTCTTCTGTGTGAGTCTGCTGATCGGAGCCGTTGACATCCCTGTCAACGAGGTAATTAGCATCCTTACAGGAAAAGCATCGGAGAAGGCATCGTGGCAGTATATCGTGTTACAGAGTCGCTTGCCGCAAGCTATCACCGCCATGCTCTGCGGAGGATCCTTGGCAGTCAGCGGATTGATGTTACAGACTGCTTTCCGTAACCCTTTAGCCGATCCCGGCATTTTCGGAATCAACAGCGGTGCGTCGATGGGTGTAGCCTTGGTGATGCTCCTGTTAGGTGGGAATATCATCGCCGGCAACCTGAATATCACCGGTTTCTTCGCCATCCTCGTAGCAGCGTTCATCGGGGCGATGCTCGTGATGGCGCTGATACTCTTCTTCTCCACCATCGTGAGAAACAATGTGATGCTGTTGATCATCGGCATCATGATAGGATATATCACCTCCTCGGGTATCTCCCTGCTGAATTTCTTTGCCACGGAAGAAGGTGTGCAGAGTTATATGGTATGGGGATTAGGTAATTTCGGGGGTGTCACCATGCAGCAGATGCCGGTATTCGCCAGTGTGTGTGTGGCTGGACTTATCCTGTCTCTCCTACTGATAAAACCACTGAATGCCTTGTTGTTAGGAGAGCAGTATGCTGAGAACCTTGGTGTGAACACCCTGCGGGTACGTAATTATTTGTTGGTGGTTACAGGACTGCTCACCGCCATCACCACCGCCTTCTGCGGTCCTATCTCGTTTATCGGATTGGCAGTGCCGCATATTGCCCGTATCCTGCTGGGAACCGACAACCATCAGTGGCTCATGCCGGCCACCATCCTGTCAGGAGCCGTCATCGCTTTGCTGTGTAATATCCTTTGTGTGTTACCGGGTGATAACGGCATCATCCCCCTGAATGCCGTCACCCCCATCATCGGCGCCCCCGTCATCATCTACGTCATCGCCAAACAGCGAAAGAGCAGATAATGCATGAACGGGAACGATAACGGGAACGGGAACACTAAACCCTAAACTCTAAACCCTAAACTATCACTCCCCCACTGGGTATTTCTTATACTTATCCCCATACTGCTCCACCAACTCCTTTGCCAATCGTTTCTTATACTCATTGGTAAAGCCCGGACGGGAGTAGAACTTATCTTTTGGTTCATTGTCATGACTGCCCACCGTCTCCGACGGTTTCATCTGACGGATGGCACCATCGGCATATTTCACGATGAGGTACTCACCGAGTTTTCGCCACGTCTCCAATGCCGTCTGGGCCGTCTGCTGCGTATAACGGGTGAGATAGGCTATAGCCTCCTTGGGATTCTCCGCATACAACTGTCGTGCTACCTGCTCCACACCGGGTTGTGACTGCAGGAATGTCTTCTCCAACATCTGTTGAGTAACCCTCACATCATTGATCCTCTGGTCATACCAGGGATACACCTGATTAGCCACCCAGTTGAACACCCAGAAAGAAGAATTAAACGAGAAGGTATTCCTGTCGGCAGCTCCTTCAATCTCTTGATAACAGTCGGGAACACGGTCGGTGGCACAATACACCGGGGTATATACCGACATGTTGGCATCATCGGTGGCAAACCAGAAGACACCACCTATCGGATCAGGCAGATAAGAGCGTAGCTGTGCCACGAAGCTCCAGGCGGTCTGTTGAGTGGAGATGGGTCGCTCACAGAAATAATCCACGCTATCTACCGTAAAGCTGTTGGTCAACCGATAAGGAGAATGATAGGCACCACCACCGAGATCCTTTGTCGGGTCGAGCGGTGTACCCTCAAAATGGTCACGCATCATCATCTGTAGGTCGCTCAGAGAGATTAAACGATTGGGCTTGACATACAGCGGCAATGGTGTCTGATCCTGTCCTAAGATATATTGTAACCACTTCTCTCCCTGGTCGGTAAAACGGTTGTAGAAGCTCCACACACGGGCTTCGCAGGCACGCAGCCTGCTGAACGTCTGCGGACTATATGCCTTGGCAAAGCTGAAGTCCTTGTCCTTCCCTGTGAAATATCCCTTCTCACGGGCAAAGGAGATCACGTCGGAGGCATACAGACAGTTCTTCTTGTCATTCCTGTCAAACTGATGGATCCTGCTTTGGTTCGCATGGGCCGCGATACAGTCATCCGGTATGCGCACAGCCACCCATACAGCCCCTTTGTTGCCCGGCCCTTTGCCTATCATCTCCATGATCCACGCCTCGTTGGGATCAGCGATGGAGAACGACTCCCCCGTACTGTAATAACCATATTCCTTTACCAAGGAGGTCATCACCTCTATCGCCTCACGCGCTGTCTTTGCCCGTTGCAGGGCGATATAGATCAGACTGCCATAGTCAAGGATGGCCGTGGTATCTTTCAGTTCTTTCCTTCCCGTGAAGGTCGTCTCACCGATAGCCACCTGATGCTCGTTGATGTTTCCTATCACATTATATGTCTTCTCCACCTGCGGGATCTCCCCTAAGTAGATATGCTCCCCACTCCATTGGTAGATCTTCAGTTTATCCCCGGCAGGATAGACGCCCGCCCCATAATGAGTCAAAGAACCATATTTGCCATAGAGATCATCGGCGTAGGTGATGAACACAGAACCGTCGGCCGATGCTTTCTTACCCACAATCAGGTTCGTGCAGGCATTGACGGGTTGTAAATGACAGAGAAAAATAATAACAAGTGTCAGAAAACAAGTTTTTTTCATGATATATTATCTATCGTTGATATTTTTTCTATGACGCAAGAGGAATGTGTCATGTACCATA
>JAEEZP010000010.1 GCA_016291915.1 Prevotella sp.
CCGAGTTTTATTAAACAAAATTGTTAACTTAATTCTATTAAACATGAAGAAAGTATTATTTTTGGCTCTTGCAGCTGTAGTTATTTCATTCGCAAGTTGTAATAACAAGGCAAAGGATGCTGCCCCAGAAAACGAAGTAGTTGTTGACTCTGCCGCTCTCGTAGAGGATGCCAACGCATCTTATGATGAGATGATCACCAAGCTCACAGAAAGTTTCGAGGCAAAAGACGCTAATAAGATTCAGGAGATTATCGAGGCTGTAAAGGCTAAGGCAGCTGAGATTCTTGCTGTTAACCCCGAGATTGCAAAGGAGTATCTGACAAAGGTTCAGAATTTCCTGAAGGAGAATGCAGAGAAGATCAAGGAAGTAGTAGGAAGCAATGCCGCTGTTTCTTCTGCCCTGGCAGCTTTCACGGAAGCTCCTGTTGACAATGTGATGGATGGTCTGAAATCTATGCTCGACAGTGGTAAGGAAGCTGTAGAGGGTGCTAAGGATGCCGTTGAGGGCGCTGTTGATGCTGCTAAGGAGAAAGCTGCTGATGCCGTGAATGAAGTACAGCAGAAGGGTGCTGACGTGCTGGATGCAGCTCAGAAGAAGACCGACGAGGCTGTAAACAAAGCACAGGAGAAAGCTGCTGAGAAAGCCAGTGAGGCTGTTGGTAACGCTGCAAAGAAATTAGGTCTCTAAGAAGATAATCATCAGAAATAAAAAAAGAGGAATGGTCGTCATTCCTCTTTTTTTATATATTAGAACATACTTACATAAGCACTTCCACGATATGTTTGCCGGGGGTTGCCGTGATGGTTGTGCCCTGAATTTGTTTCCCATCGAGGATGATACTACGTACACCACACTGTCGTCCATCCGGATTCTTCACATTGATGATAAACTCCGCATCACGCAGTTTACGTTTCACCGTAAAGGCCTTCAGGGTAGAAGGTATGCAGGGATCTATCTCCAGACCGTCGTAAGTAGGTCGTATTCCTAAGATATACTGAGTGACCGTCAGCCAGTTCCAGGCAGCCGTACCTGTCAGCCAAGAGTTCTTTCCTTCGCCGGGCTTGGCGGCATCCTTGCCGGCCACCATCTGACAATAGACATAAGGCTCGACCTTATGGAGGGCCTGGTCCTTGATCCATGCCGGGGCAATCTTCGTATAGTGTTCCCAGGCATCATTACCACGTCGGGCTACTGTCTCGCCAATGATCACCCAGGGATTGTTATGACAGAAGATGCCCGCATTCTCCTTATAGCCGGCGGGATAGGAAGAGATCTCTCCCATCTCCACATAATAACGCGTAAAGGCCGGTTGGTTGAGCACCATGCCATGCTCACTGTCGAGATAACGCTTACAAGCGTCAAGGGCTTTTTCTATCATGCCTTCTTCCTTTCCGATACCAGCCATTGTACAGAAGCCCTGACTCTCGATGAAGATCTTTCCCTCTTCATTCTCGTCAGACCCGATCTTATTACCGTTGAAATCATAGGCACGCAGGAACCACTCACCATCCCAACCGTATTTCTTCACTGCCTGGATCATATCATCGACACAGGCTCTTGCCCTTGCCGCCTCCTCGGGCTTTTGGATTTTCTCACACAGTTCTACATACTGATTTCCGCAGAACACGAAGAGTCCGGCAATCATCAGACTCTCAGCCTTCGAACCCTCACTCTTATTCTCCGTTGTCTGGAACGACTCATTGGGATCCCATGAGAAGCAGTTCAGGTTCAGACAGTCATTCCAATCAGCACGTCCGATCAACGGCAATTTATGTGGACCGAGATTCTCCACGACGTGGTTGAATGAGATACGCAGGTGTTCGAAGAGAGGCACCTCCGTACCCGGTTTGTTATCCCAAGGCACGGGCTCGTCAAGGATGGAGAAGTCGCCTGTCTCCTTGATATAAGCCACTGTTCCGAAGATTAGCCAGCAAGGATCATCATTGAAACCGCCGCCGATATCATTATTTCCTCGTTTGGTCAGTGGTTGATACTGATGGTAACAGCCACCGTCAGGGAACTGTGTAGAGGCGATGTCAATGATACGTTGGCGGGCCCGGCTGGGTATCTGATGGACGAAGCCCACCAGATCCTGGTTACTATCCCGGAAGCCCATGCCACGGCCTACCCCACTCTCGAAGAAGGAGGCGGAACGTGAGAAACAGAACGTGATCATACACTGATACTGATTCCAGATATTCACCATACGATTGAGACGTTCATCCTCACTCTCAACGGTGAAGGTGGAGAGTAAACCATCCCACATCTCATGGAGTTCTTCAAAGGCGGCATCCACAGCCTCAACAGTGGAGAAACGGTCGATCACCGCATGTGCCTTTACCTTATTTATAATAGTATGATCCAAATTGCCGAGTGAGGTGATAAGGTCCTCTGTAGGGGTATTCACATACTTCTCCTCCTGCTCATTCTCAACATATCCTAACACAAAGATGAAGTCCTTTGACTCACCGGGCTGCAGGGTCACCTCTATATAATGAGAGGCTATAGGACTCCACCCATGGGCGACACTATTGCCGGGTTTACCTGCCATGACACACTGGGGGAAGGAGAAGTCATTATACAGACCGATAAACGACTCACGGTCGGTATCAAAGCCCTGTGCATCGGCATTTGTCAAGGCATAGTAAGCATAGTGGTTACGACGCTCCTTGTATTCTGTCTTGTGATAGATAATATTTCCATGTTCTATCTCCACCTCACCCGTCGACCAGTTTCGCTGGAAATTCTCCATATCGGTGACGGCATTCCACAGACACCACTCCGTAAAGGAGAAGAGTTTGAGGTGTTTCAATTCATTGGAGTTATTCTTCAGCGTCAGTTTCTGGACCTCTGCCCAGGTCTTTAAGGGCACGAAGAAAAGTACGGAAGCCTCCACCCCACCTTTCTCACCCGTGATACGGGTGTAGTTCATGCCATGCCGGCATTCATAACGGTCGAGAGAGGTCTTGCATGGTTTCCATCCAGGATTCCAGACAACACCTCCGTCGTTGATGTAGAAATAGCGGCCACCGGCATCCATAGGAACACCGTTATAACGATAACGGGTGATACGGCGGAACTTTGCATCCTTATAGAAATCGTAGCCGCCGGCAGTATTACTGATAAGGCCGAAGAAATCCTCATTACCGAGGTAGTTGATCCAGGGGAACGGCGTTGCCGGGTCGGTGATGACGTACTCCCTGTTCTTATCATCGAAAAAACCAAATGTCTTCATATTGAAATCTTATTTTGTACAGAATTATTCTTTCGCGGTCAGCAAGTCAACCAGCGGCTTGTCCTTGAACGTATGTTTCTTCTGATCCCAGAATCCGAAATCGGCATCGTAACACCATGTTGTCCAGGCAATGTTGTTCTCCTTGAACACCGTCAGCATGTCCTTCGTCCATTTGTAGGCCAGTTCACGGTCAACGGGCTCATAGACACCCCATTCGCCACAGAACAACTGGAGATCATATTTCTTAGCCACCTCGATGGCATCCTTGAAGTCGGCACGTATCTTATCGATGTCCCATACCTGGGTGAGGTAAGGCTCCAACTCTTTCTTCAACGTATCAGGGGCTGCCTCATAGTCTTCTTTGGATATCAGCACACCGGGGTAATTCACCTTTCCGGTATATTTGCCGACGGGTGTCCACCATGCCCCATGATGTGTCAGGAGCATCGGGTTGTAATAGTGGAACGAGAGCACGATATTCTTATCACCCTGAGGTACTTTCAGATATTTCATCGTCTCGTAGCCTTGCCAGAGATTACTACCGACAACGAGTGTGCGCTGTGGTTCACGCTCACGCAATGCCTTATGTACCTTTGCTATCAGCTCATTCCATTGCTCATGATCCTCAGCCACAGGTTCGTTCATGAATTCATAAGCCACCGAGTCATTACTATACCCCTTCAGGGCATCAGACAACTGATACCACATCTCAATAAGATCCTGCTGAGCTTTCTCTGAAGTAAACAGGGTGTTGGCATTACCATTGCCTTCATTGACAGCATTGAAATAATGGGAACGGATAATATGGAGATCGACGATTGCCCGCAGATGATGCTTGCCACACTGATCGAGGGCGAAGGTCAGCAAATCCCATGCTTCAGGCAGTTTGTTCCCTTCCTCATCCCAGAACTGTACTTCATCGATGGGGATACGTACGAAATCAAATCCTAAGGAATCCAGTCGGATGAAGTCATCCTCCTGAATATGCATCTTTCGTGCCTCTCCTCGTTCATCACTTTGCGACAGCCAGTGACTGAGGTTCGTTCCTCGCTGAATGTGGAAATTATTCACATCATTCGTGGTCTCTTTCTTTGTCGTGCATCCTCCTAGGGTCAACACGGCCATGGCAACAACTGCCAAAGAATAAAAAAAATTTCTCATTGTTCAGGTATCTTTTTTGAGTTTGTTATTCATTTTATGCCTACAAATATACGAATAATCTGACAAACAATCTCTTTAAAACAAAAAAATCTCCACTTTGGAGGGTGGAGATTATCTATTTGTAAGTGAATAAACTATCTGATTCTATCCATTGAACGGACCAACTTCTCATCAGCGATGATTCCTCGACGGGCAAGCCATACAAAGATATCACTGACAAAAGGCAAGGCAGCTGTCCACTGAGGTTGGAAAGCCTGGTCCTCGAAGCCATAACGGCTGTAGGCCAGATATGCATAAACGGCATACCACACAAGGATAAGCAGCATACATACTGAGCATAACATCGCCTGACGTTTGCGATTCTTATACAAGAAGATCGTGATTAAGGCGATGGCACATACTACCAACAGGATGAAGAACAGGGATGTGACCAAGCCGAACGACAGGGCTTTCTCAGCAGAGACAATGCAGAGATTGAAAACCGTTGAGGGAACACCCATACCTACCGGTATCAGAGATCCTATCGGCATACATAGACAAAGAATGCCGGCGACAAGCGCCAGCAAGAGAAAAACGGTTTGTTTCCTTTGTATCATAACCTTACTGATTATCTTTTGAAGGATCGCGATAATACACGTTACCATTGATAAACTCCTCTGTTGCCAACAGGGTTGGTTTCGGCAATTTCTCATAGTAACGAGAGATTTCTATCTGCTCACGGTTCTCGAAAACTTCCTCCAAGGAATCGTTGTAAGAAGCAAACTCAGCCAGTTTCTTACTCAGATCCTGCTTGATCTCAGCAGATATCTGGTTAGCTCGCTTGCCAATGATGGTAACACTCTCATAAATATTGTCGGTGCCCTTGCAAAGATCCATAATGTTTCTTGTCACGGTATTCACCGGTGCTTTTGATTTTTTGTAATCCATAGATATTTAAATATTTACTTTTATTCTTTTCTATTTGTATATTAATCCTCGCTCACGCTTGTGTATTTCTTACACGTGTTGATAAATTTCTCTGCCGTAGAACGGTCCTTACTGTCAGGGAACTCATTGATGAAACCATAACACTCATCCTCGGCATCACGGTAACGCTCGAGGCGCTTTTCCTCAACACTCTGTTCTGCCAACTCAAACTTACTCTTCATGATCAGCAGAGAGAAATCCTCACGCATACTGCTGTAAGGATAGTCCTTCAAAGCATTCTGAGCGGTGATGATGCAAGCCTCGTAGTTACTGCCGCCATTCGTACAGTTGCCGAAATATGAACCTAAGTTATAATAAAGCTGGGCTGACAGCAGTTCTTTCTTCACCAACTTATCCTGTAACTCAAACAGACGTCCCTGTGCCTTCTCTTTCATGAGAGCATCCGGGAACAGATCAAGATATTCCTGATAGGCGGCTATAGCACTGATCGTGGCTGACTGGTCCAGACGAGGCTCCGGCGTACTCATGAAGAGACTCTCGCCGATATAGAAAGAAGCCATCTCAGCAAACTCTCCCTTGGGATAACTCTGATGATATTTCTTGAAAGTGGAAGAGGCTGCCTCATAATCACCATTACAGAAGAGGGCCATGGCATACATATACAGACATTCCTGTCCATCTTCCGTTCCTTTCTTGAGGGTGATCAGTCCCTCCAACAAAGAGGTGGCACGCATATATTTGCCTTGAGCGAAACACTCCTTGGCATATTCATATTTATAATTGGCATCCTGCGACTTGTACACCTGGTTGAACTCCTTGGCACAACCAGTAAACAAGAGTATGCTTGTCAGCAGAACTAAAAAAATACTACCTTTTTTCATATCAATCGGCAAAATTACATATTATTCTACAATTCTCAAAGCAAGAAAGTAGTTTTTTAGGAAAAAATTGCATTGTATCGTGAATTATTTAGTAATTTTGCAAATTACGAACACGACAGAGGCCATAAATAACGGAAAATGAACAATTGAAATGGATTTTAAACTCACTTCACAATATCAGCCTACCGGTGACCAACCCGAAGCTATTGCCCAACTGACAAAGGGTATTCTTGACGGAGAACGTTCACAAGTGCTTCTGGGCGTGACAGGGTCCGGAAAGACCTTTACCATTGCCAACGTCATCGCGAACATCAACCGCCCTACCCTTATCCTGAGCCATAACAAGACATTAGCGGCACAACTCTATGAAGAGATGAAAGGATTCTTCCCGGAGAATGCCGTGGAATACTATGTCAGTTATTATGACTATTATCAGCCGGAGGCTTATCTGCCACAGACCGACCTGTATATTGAGAAAGACCTGGCTATCAATGATGAGATTGACCGTTTACGGTTGTCAGCTGTCTCTAACCTACTCTCCGGTCGTAAGGATGTGATCGTGGTCTCTTCTGTCTCCTGTATCTACGGAATGGGAGGACCTGCCGCCTTGTCAAGTGGTATCATCAGCATTAAGAAAGGGCAAAAATTAGATCGTAACCAGTTCTTACGTCGATTGGTCGATGCCCTCTATGTACGAAATGACATTGACTTACAACGAGGGAACTTCCGGGTTAGAGGTGATACGGTCGATGTGTTTATGGCTTACAGTGACTACGTGCTAAGGGTAACCTGGTGGGATGATGAGATAGATGCCATCGAAGAGGTGGATGCCCTCACCTACCATCGGTTAGGTTCTTTTGAAGAATACCAGATTTATCCGGCTAATCTTTTCGTCACTTCCAAGGAGCAGACCGAACAGGCTATCCGTGATATCCAGGATGATCTGACCAAGCAAATTGCTTTCTTTAACGAAATCGGGGACACCATTAAGGCTCAACGTATTAAAGAACGTGTGGAATATGACATGGAGATGATTAAAGAACTCGGTCATTGCAGTGGTATAGAGAACTACTCACGTTATTTTGACGGGCGAAAAGCAGGTCAGCGTCCCTACTGTCTTTTCGACTTCTTCCCCAAGGATTTTCTCCTCGTGGTAGATGAGAGTCATGTCAGTGTTCCGCAGTTGAATGCCATGTATGGCGGTGACCGGGCGAGAAAGACCAATCTCGTAGAATACGGATTCCGTCTGCCAGCCGCTTTTGATAACCGTCCGTTAAAATTCGATGAGCTTTACAGCCTCATCAACCAGGTGATTTATGTCTCTGCCACCCCAGCCGATTTTGAATTAAATGAAACAGAGGGTGTTGTGGTAGAACAGGTGATCCGCCCCACAGGATTGTTGGATCCAGAGATTGAGGTACGTCCCAGTGAGAATGAGGTTGACGACCTGATGGATGAGATACTCACCCGCAGTCATCGTCAGGAAAGAGTCCTGGTGACGACGCTTACCAAGCGTATGGCGGAAGAGATGACGGAATATCTCCTGAACCACGGCATCCGGGCGAACTATATCCATAGTGATGTGGCGACCTTAGACCGTGTGAAGATTATGAGTGATCTGCGTGCCGGTGTCTTTGATGTGCTCGTGGGTGTCAATCTTTTGCGAGAAGGACTCGACCTGCCGGAAGTATCGCTGGTAGCTATCCTCGATGCTGACAAGGAAGGATTCCTCAGGTCCCACCGTTCACTGACACAGACCGCCGGCCGGGCAGCCCGTAATGTGAATGGAAAAGTGATTATGTATGCAGACACGATCACCGAAAGCATGCAGTTGACCATCGATGAGACCAATAGGAGAAGAACCAAGCAACTCAAATACAACGAAGAGCATCATATCACGCCCAAACAGATTGTCAAAGAGATCAAAGACAGTAGTCTGCGTCAGCATGCTCCTGAGAAAGAGGCTGTCGGGAAGATTGAAACACCCAAGACATACCAGCCATATATCGAGCCCGATCCCTATGCTATGGCTGCTGATCCGATATTGGCAAAGATGAATAAGGAACAGATACGCAAGAGTATTGCGGACACGACCGAATTGATGAAACAAGCCGCTAAAGAACTCCATTTCTTGCAGGCTGCCCAATATCGTGATGAAATTATCCGCCTACAGGACTTACTCAAAGAGTAGGTCTTTTGCAGAAAATAAGGTTAAATAATGCTTAATCCTCTGATTATCGAACATTATTTCGTAATTTTGCATCGTAAAATAGAAAAGACATGAAAAAGATTATATTTACTATCATGATGTGTCTGCCAATGACGACCTACGCACAGAATGTGTGGGAGAGGCCGGATACTGGCAACAAGACCGAACAGGAGAAGAAAGAGAAGCCCGTTAAAAACGTTAAGGACGAGGGGCCGAACCCTGATGCTCCCTATCTGGCAGGAGCTGTGACAGAGAAAGACGGTAGTGTGCAATGGACTTTGGACCTGGACATCCCCGGCCATGATGCACAGAGCATCTATGACACCATGCTCAAATTCCTCAACGAGCTCACTAAGGAGGAGAACCAACTGGAGGGTAGTACTGTGGCATTGGTGAACAAGAAAGACCACATCATCGTTGCCACCATCAGAGAGTGGTTGGTTTTTAAGGATAATTTCCTCACTTTAGACCGCACGAAGTTCTTTTACACCCTGATGGCTAATTGTAAGGACGGACATCTCACGGTAGATATGAACAGAGTATCATTCCGTTATAAGGAGAAGAATGACAAAGAAACAGTCTTCAAGGCTGAGGAATGGATTTCTGACAAATATGCGCTCAACAAGAGTAAGACCAAGCTCTACAAAGGTTCTGCGAAGTTCCGTCGTAAGAGTGTTGACCGTAAAGAGTTCCTTTTCAATGCCATCAAGAACTTATTTAAATAATCCCTTATCAAGGATAAATTGAACTGAAACAAATGATTGAAACAGAGAATACATTCCCAAGGCGTCATCGCAGAGGAGAAGAACCGGAAGATCATGATCGGTTTGCCTCGTTAAGACAATTGCTGAACATCATCTTTATGATAGGAGCTATCGTCGGTATGTTTGTATATTTCAAGTACAGTCATTCCTTAGGTGGCGGTATTATTATAGGCAGTATGGCGTTCAAGCTTATTGAATGCGTATTACGTCTCATGAAATGAGAAAAACGATCCTTTTGATAGTCATAATCTTGTGCTCGCTTGACATGGGAGCACAAAGAGTTAAAGAGCTGACCGATAACGGTCAGTTCAGCACTTTTGATGACCAAAGGCGTCCCTCCAGGGATTCTGTCGGTGGCAGTAACAAAGAGATTCCCAAGGGATTGAAGGTATGGACCATTGATGAACAGTTCGGTGACCGTTTTACAGCCGTTATAGATACGATGCCACATATGTATATGAACAGTATCTTCACGGCCGGCACACGCGGGGAGTATAACATTCTCGGTAATCTCGGGTCACCACGACAGAATCGTATCTTTATCGACAGACAACAGCCGTCACAGTTCTCTTTCATGGAGCCCTATGATTATTTCCTCACGCCCGTAGAACAGTTTCATTTCACAAATACCCTGTCACCCATCACCAATATCTCTTTCAACACCTGTGGAAACCAGACCAATGGCGAAGACCATATCAAGGCTCTCTTTGCCGTAAACGCAGGGAAAAGGATCGGTATAGGGTTTAAGTTCGACTATCTCTATGGTCGGGGGTATTATC
>JAEEZP010000125.1 GCA_016291915.1 Prevotella sp.
AGGAAAGAAAACTTTTAGAAAGGAATAACTTATGATCTATCCTATAGAGAAAGTAACAGCCTTGATAGGTGCACGCTGTTTTGGAAGACAGCAAGGAAACATTTCATTCTTGCTCATCGACAGCCGTAGTCTGTGTTTCCCGGAGGAAACACTTTTCTTCGCCTTACGTTCTGAGCGTAACGACGGTCATCGCTATATCCCTGAATTATATCACCGTGGGGTGAGGAGCTTCGTGGTGGAGCAGTTGCCCGACAAGTGGCAGGAGTACTATCCGCAGGCAAATTTCCTTCGGGTTCCCGACACACTGAAAGCCTTGCAGCGACTGGCAGAGCGGCATCGCGATGAGTTCCAGATTCCTATCGTAGGCATTACCGGCAGTAATGGTAAGACGGTGGTGAAGGAGTGGATCTACCAACTGTTGTTACCCTCGCATGCCGTCACAAGAAGTCCGCGATCGTTCAACTCCCAGATAGGAGTTCCCCTCAGTGTGTGGCTGATGAACGAGCATACCCGTATCGGACTCTTTGAGGCAGGTATCAGTGAACCCAATGAGATGCAGGCGCTGCGTGATATCATACAACCGACCATCGGTGTGTTCACCAATCTGGGTTCCGCCCATCAGGAGAACTTCACCGGCATGCGTGAGAAATGTTTGGAGAAGATGAAGCTCTTCCAGGATGCGAAGACCATCGTCTATCCTGCCGATGATCCTGTGATATCGGAAGTGATCTCCACAGAGTGTCAGCCAGGTGCTCACTTCGGGCGTTACGACCATACTGAGCGTGTGGCTTGTAAGGTTCTTGACAGAAAGGTGGTGGGTGATCAAGCACAGGTAAGCGTTGCTTTCCATGATGACCGGCAAGGCACGGAGACGTTGTTCGACTATACCCTGCCTTTCATCGATGAGGCATCTATCCGCAACAGTATGTTGTGCGCGGCTACCTGCTTACAACTGGGCCTCACGCTCGATGTCATCCGTGAAAGGTTACTCCATCTGGAACCCGTGGCCATGCGACTGGAGGTGAAGCCGGGCATCAACGACTGCACGCTGATCAACGACTCATACAGTAACGATCTGGACTCCCTGGTGATAGCCCTTGACTTTATGAATCGGCGACCCGACTGTGAGGGTAGGAAACGCACCCTGATACTCAGTGATATTTTCCAGAGTGGACAGCAGCCGGAACAGTTGTATAAGATTGTTTCGGAGATCGTCAAGAAAGGCGGCGTGGAGAAATTCATCGGCATCGGCAGGGAAATCACGCGCAGGAAAGACGATATCGATATTCCAGAAAAATATTTCTTCGATACTACAGCCGACTTCCTGAACAGTGCGTTGTTCCGGCAGTTACACCGTGAGGTGATTCTCTTGAAAGGCGCCCGTCGCTATGGTTTCGAGGTGATCACCGATCAACTTGTTCAGCAGGTGCATGAGACGATCCTTGAAGTGAACCTCAATGCCGTCGTGCAGAACCTGAATTTCTTCCGTTCGTTCTTGAAACCTGATACGAAGATGGTATGTATGGTGAAAGCCGATGCCTATGGCAGTGGTGCTGTGGAGGTGGCCAAGACCCTGCAGGATCATCGTGTGGACTATCTCGCTGTGGCAGTTGCCGATGAAGGAGTGACCCTCCGGCAGAATGGCATCACCAGCAATATCATGATCATGAATCCCGAGATGACTGCCTTTAAGACGATGTTCGACCATGAGTTGGAGCCCGAGGTTTATTCCTTCCGACTGATGGACGCGCTCATCAAGGCAGCCCGTAAGGAGGGTATCACGGGCTATCCCGTACATATCAAGATTGATACGGGCATGCACCGGTTGGGATTCGACCCCGAGAAGGATATCGATGAGGTGATCAACCGGCTGAACAACCAGAATGCCATCATACCACGGTCGGTATTCACCCATTTCGTGGGAGCCGACAGTGATGATTTCGACCGTTTCTCAGCCATGCAGTTTGAGCGTTTCGACAAGGCAAGCAAGAAACTGCAGAGTGCTTTCTCACACCATATCCTCCGACATATCGACAACTCTGCCGGTATAGAGCATTTCCCGGAGAGACAACTGGATATGTGCCGTTTGGGTATCGGACTCTATGGCGTGGACAGTCGTGACAACCGTATCCTTCATAATGTTTGCACGTTGAAGACCACCATCCTGCAGATGCGCCATGTACCGAAAGAGGAGACAGTGGGTTACAGCCGTAAGGGCATCCTGCAGCGTGACAGTGTGATAGCCGCCATACCTATCGGTTATGCCGACGGACTGAACCGTCATCTCGGAAGGGGGCGTGGCTATTGTCTGGTAAACGGTCAGAAGGCTCCTTACGTGGGGAATATCTGTATGGACGTGGCGATGATCGATGTGACGGATATCGACTGCCATGAGGGTGATACCGTGGAGATTTTCGGTGATCATCTGCCCGTCACGGTATTGTCGGATATCTTGGATACCATTCCCTATGAGATTCTCACGGGGGTGAGCAACCGCGTCAAACGGGTACATTACCAAGATTAATCTTCCGGGGACAGGTCTGCTTGTGGCCCTGTCCCCGCTAATTTTTTACGCTTATGCTTCTTTTGGGTGACCCTCGCTTCATCGATCAACTTCTGAAAGAAACGAAACATGATCGGGTCATCATTGTTGATGGTGGAGATCTCCGGATGACTCTGTATGCATAGGATCCGTCTCTCCGGATAACACTCCATCATCTCCGGCACACTGTCGGGACTCCATGCCGTTATCTTCACCCCTTTGCCCGGTCGTTTGATGCACTGGTGGTGGAGACTGTTCACACCGATTTCTTCTTGCTGGATCACCCGATACGACTCCGTGTCTTTCGTAATCCTTATACTATGAGCCGGTTGGGTGACAGGACGCGTCTGCCGGTGAATGATGTCCGTATTGAACTCAGAAGGGATATCCTGATACAGCGAACCGCCCAAGGCCACATTGATGAGCTGCATACCCCGGCAGATACCGAAGATAGGCATATCCCGCTGACTTGCCAGACGGAATAGCATCAGCTCGTACGTATCACGGAGATCGATGACCTCCCCCAACATCGGATGGGGCGTCTCCTGGTATCGGGCCGGATTGACATCCTCACCACCGGAGAAAAGGATGCCGTCGAGCATACCGACAATCTCACTGAGCAGTGCCTCGTCATCAATGGGAGCAATCACAAAGGGGATGCCTCCCGCCTTGGCCACCGCCGCTGCATACTTGTTGTTTACACTGAGCAACTCTTTCTTGCTGGTAGCTGTGATGCCGATAATCGGACGCCCTTTCTTGCTGCGACCGGCAGAAGGACTCACGAAAAATAACAGGATCACGACAATGATAAGATATCTTCTCATACGTTTCTTCTTAAGCTGTTTCTACCATGTCTTTTCTTGCAAAGAACGGTGAAAACAATAATGACAACTACAAAAATACGCATTTTTTCGATAAATAAAGATTATCACGGATAAAAAAACGGTTATTCAGCAATTATTCGTTTATTTCATGGCATAGTGGCGCTGAAATGATAAAAATTGTAAATGAGAGAGTAAAATATAAACCGTTATGAAGATTTTACAATAATTATTATTAATTTTGCGTTCGAATTTCAAACAATCAAGAAAATATTAAACAATTATTATATCAATGAATTCAGTACAAACTACTAAAATGACCAACTATCGTTGGGTTATTTGTGCGATGTTGTTCTTGGCAACAACCGTCAATTACATGGACCGTCAGGTTCTTTCCTTAACCTATCCCGGTGAGGGAGGTATTCAGCAGGAATTTGGCTGGACGGACGACAACTACGGAACAATCACAGCATGGTTCTCTATCTTCTATGCAGTCTTTATGTTGTTCGCCGGAAAGTTTATCGACTGGATGGGAACAAAGAAAGGTTATCTCGGGGCTATCTTCGTATGGAGCACAGGTGCTGTCCTTCACGCATTCTGCGGTATTGCCACCAGTGGTATCGTCACCGGTCATTATTTTGTAGGCTTTAGTGGTGCCCTCGAGTTTTTACGTGAGTTCCGCGCCAGTGGAGCTGCCGATGCCGGACTGGTGATCTCCACCGTCTCCATGTATCTCTTCTTAGGTGCCCGTGCGATCCTTGCCCTTGGTGAGGCCGGTAACTTCCCTGCAGCCATCAAGGTGACAGCGGAGTATTTCCCGAAGAAAGACCGTGCTTACGCTACCGCGATCTTCAACAGTGGTGCTTCCGTGGGTGCGCTCATCGCTCCTTTCACCATTCCTATCCTGGCTAAATTCTTCGGTTGGGAA
>JAEEZP010000126.1 GCA_016291915.1 Prevotella sp.
TATGCTGAATAGTGTATAACTAATTATACGGGAAACGGATCATTTCAGAACCGTCCCCATTTGATCTTGGAAGTATGCTGAATAGTGTATAACTAATTATACGGGAAACGGATCATTTCAGAACCGTCCCCATTTGATCTGGGAGAGATAAAACTGGTAAGATGACTCCTTATCAGAAAGGACAATTAGGGGTTGAACTTGCCGTTGAGGATTTCCGAGCCCAAGGGGGAACAAGAATACAAAGGGAAGTTACAATAGAAGTTGATGGTGTCAGAGTGCGTGTCGATTTTGCCGGGTATGACAAGAACGGAAGGTTACAGCTTTTTGAGGTGAAAAATGGCCCGTATGCCAGACCCACACACAACCAATCTAAAGTATTACCCAAACTTCAACAAGGTAAGCCGTTTGTTCCTTACGGTCGGAATGCTTCGTTTTTAAACCTAAAATTAAGAGTACCTTATACGTCTGATTACGGATTTAATTACATACATTATAAATAATATAATCATGCAGAAGAAGAGATACATTTCTTTTAATGAGAGAATTATAAGCCGATTGGCAGAATTCGGTTTTAAGCGTAAAAACATAGGATTTTTTCCTAGGAAACTTAGTGAAGACATTACCCAGAATCTTATTTTTGGACACAGTACCCAAGGACGTGCTCATGTCAAGTATTATGCAATAAGAGCCAATATCGTTCTTACTAAAGTACTTAAGGTAGCAGAAGATCTTAATCTGTTCTTACCTATGAATGCTTTTTACAATAGCAATATTGGCGAACTGATGCCTAAGCCCCGTCCAGCCTATTTAGAGTGGCTGATAGGTGAGGATACAGATGAGAAATATGACAACAGGGTTATTGACTCCATGTTATATCATATTGAGAAGTATGCGATTCCTTTCCTGAATAAGTATAGTACACCAACTGCGATAGTAGAAGGTATAAAAAAATGTGCTTATCCTGATCGTTATGGTGAACATTTAAATGCCTGCATAGCCCTGCTTCTGTATGGAAGCAAGGAAGATTTCCTTTGGTTCGTGGAGAAAAGAAGCCATGAAATACAATTTTCTATCTATGATAATTCTGAAGTGCATTGGGATTATAAACACCCAGACATGCCACTGAATAGCCCTTGTAAATCCTTTCTAGACGGAGTTGAGAAATTAAGACCATTGATAGAAGAAAAGGGAATAGAGTGGTAAATTAGGTGAACATGGGGACGGTTCCAGTGTTCATTATAGTTTGATATATTTGGAGTATATTGAAATAAGTTGTATTTTTGCATCAGAAATAAAACCTTACTTATATGCCAAGGAGTGCGAGAATGAAAAGCAAGACGGGCATCTACCATGTGATGCTTCGTGGCATCAACCGCCAGGATATATTCGAGGATGAGGAAGACTACATGAAAATGCTGTCTTGTCTTGAAGGACTGGTGAAAAGACGCGATGAGAATGGACAACTGCAGCCCCCGCTCTGCACCATCTACGCCTATTGTCTGATGAGCAATCACATACATCTTCTTGTTAGGGAGCGAGACAATAATCTGAGTGAGATAGTGAAGAGAATAGGTGTTGTCTATGCCTATTATTTCAACAAGAAGTATGGCCGCTACGGCCATCTGTTCCAAGACCGTTTCAAGAGTGAGTCCGTTGAGACCTCGGCATATTTCCTCACCCTGCTGCGATACATTCACCAGAATCCGTTGAAGGCAGGAATCTCCAACAACGTGGAAGACTACCCGTTCATCGGGATTTGCAATCCCGATGTTAATAATGGCGGATATGCTATCCGCATGTAACTTGAATAACAGAAACGTATATAATGTGTAAAGGTAATAAACATGAAGCACCAAACGTTTATCATAAAGAACTTTTTGCGGATCACAGATCCTGATATTCATTACCGGCGGATGACATATCCGCCGGAACGGGAGGATTGGATTATCGACCTCAACGTAGCAATAAAGACATGCGGACCGGAATACAAGAAAGCCATGCAGGCAGTAAGAAACAGAATCCCGTAACCGCCTCCAAAACAGAGAACAAGAGAGTGAGGTCTAAAACATCTTTCTACCGCTCATGATATGCTATCCGCAAGGTAAGCTAAAGCATAGTAGTTTTAATTTCTGGTCCAACATGCAATATTTTCTGTATATTTGTATTATAAAGAAAAACAAAATGTAATTTGATGATGAAAAAGTATCTGATTATAATGGTTGCTTTGATTGGCTTTTCATTTAGCAGTCAGGCACAGAAAGTGAAAGAGAGTAAGTGGTCTATCACCCCTCGGGTGGGAATGATGCTTGGAAACATCAAGGAGAAATCCCATCATGATCAATTATATTACAAATATTACACACCCTCTCCCATTAAAAACCAATCGGGTGTGGCATTAGGTGTGGAGTGCGAGTATAAGTTTCTTCCTTGGATGGGCGCTTCGGTCGGTATATTTTTCACCACTCAGTCAAAAAAGAATAAACAGGCAGCGGAATTGCTAATTAGCAAGGGTGGAAACGGGTTGAAAGATGAAATCCGAAGAGTGACTAACTTTAGTGAATCTTATCAATATCTGGATTTCCCAGTCTTGGCCAATTTCCATGTGTATAAAGGACTGACGCTGAAAACAGGTATTCAGATTGGAACATTGTTGAAACGCGAGTATAGTAAGGATTTCCTTGATAAGCATTACGATACCTATAATAGAGAATATCTGAGTACAGTTTCACAAACCCTTGGAGGAGGAACGGCAGTGTTGATTAAGGTGGATGACGATGCCGTATATGTAGAGGAAACTTCCAAGGAGAATGGTACGGATAAGGACCACTATAAGACAATCCATCTGGCTATTCCCATTGGTTTGTCTTACGTCTACCGTAACATCGAACTGGATGCCCGTTATGTGATGGGTCTAAATAAGATGTATGAATTCAAACAGAATCATTCGTCATTTTATGACAGGCTATACCGTAACTACTTCATGCTGACCTTAGGCTATAAGTTTGAACTGTAGTCCACCATTCTCTCAGTGGAATCAGTCAGTGTGAACGCAGGAATCCCATTGTTCACCCAGTTTCTAAATACATAAATGAACATGGGGACGGTGAACATGGGGACGGTTCCAGTGTTCATTATAGTTTGATATATTTGGAGTATATTGAAATAAGTTGTATTTTTGCATCAGAAATAAAATGAACACGGGAACCGTCCCGCTGTTCAACCCCTGTTCAAATAAAGTTATACTTCTATTAGTAATAAACTTCTTACTAAAAGGTTTGTTACTTTGATTTTTTATTACTACCTTTGCACCATCAAAAAGTAATTATCGTGTAGGAATATGGAGAATCCTTTTATCATAGGCAAGGCTGCAGAGGGTGAGTATTTCATCAACCGTGTAGAAGACCGCAAGCGACTGAATGCAAATCTGACGCATGGAATGAATACAGTAATCATCTCCCCACGCCGATGGGGAAAGACTTCGCTTGTTAAGAACGTTTTAAGTAGTATTGACGATGAGAGATTCCTCACCGTCTTTGTCGACGTATTTCGATGCAAGTCAGAGTATGAGTTCTATCGTAATT
Source organism: Prevotella sp. (assembly GCA_016291915.1). Taxonomy (GTDB): domain Bacteria; phylum Bacteroidota; class Bacteroidia; order Bacteroidales; family Bacteroidaceae; genus Prevotella. Next base: position 3,582 of record JAEEZP010000126.1, read on the forward strand.
TTTCAACATGCGTTATCAAACAGACGTCTTCAAAGATAGACGAATGGGTGGAGACGGTAAAGACATTCCTAAGTGGTATCACTCCAAAGTTTTCTTTTGGTTCAGACCCTCTCAATGACTTTAGCTTGTCCTTTGAATGGAATGAGTGCGATGATACAGAGGACGAGATACTCTCGTTGCCACAGAAAATAGCCGAGAAGAAGGGGAAGAAGATTATAGTTTGCCTTGACGAGTTCCAGCAAATAGCAGAGTTTCCTTCTTCCGTTGATTTCCAAAAGAAACTGCGTAGCATGTGGCAGCATCAACAGGATGTTACATACTGCATGTTCGGAAGTAAGAAACATCTCATGGAGAATTTCTTTTCCAACAAAAGTATGCCATTCTTTAAGTTCTGCGATATGATGTTCCTTAAGAAAATCGAGATCACGGAATGGATACCTTTCATCTGCCGCAACTTCTCTAATACGGGGAAAAGTATAAGCGAGAAGCAGGCCGAGCGCATCTGTAATGTCACTGCGTGTCAGTCATCGTATGTGCAGCAACTTTCATGGATAACATGGTATAAAACAGAAGGAACCACAACGGACAAGAATATAGACTCTGCCATAGACGACCTTCTGGAACAGAATAAAACATTCTTTCAGGCTGACGTGGAGCAACTCACAGAACTGCAGTACAATTTCATGCGAGCGATTGCGAATGGAGTTACTCAAGGATTCACCCGTAAGGATATTCTGCGAAAGTACCGTCTTGAATCATCTGCTAATGTCCAGGCAATAAAGAAAGCTATGATAAGCAAGGATCTGATATATATGGATGATGATGGCAACATACATTTCAACGATCCGCTTTTCTCTCTATGGGTAAGGAAGGAGAAATAATGAACAAGGGGACGTGAGTCCCACTGTTCACCTTATCATTTTTTCTTCTACTATGATTTTTTTGCAAAAAAGGTTGTCAGGTTGACACAACCCTGATAAACACTGGGCATGCAACCTTTTTGAGGTTGTCACAGGTTGACACAAGGTTGACACACCTTCCTTCTCTCTGTTTCGGCAGAGAGAAGGAAACAAGAGAGACCATGCTGCACGCTTCGAGTCAGATAAAATCACGATTCCTCACATTTTGCTGCGGGACTCGCTTCGCTCAAACAAGTCCTCGCAATGCCTACGGCATCATGTTCGGTCATCGGATTTTATTAACTGACTCTCCCGCTGTTCACAATTCCTCTTAATTATTTGGAGATTTGGATTCTATGAATTATCTTTGCACTCGATTTTATTTATAATGATTTATAATATTAAAAACTTAACTACAATGAAGAAAACGATGAAGACTTTCATTACAGCAGCTGTATTGTCACTGCCGATGTTTATGACGTCGTGCGCCACAATCGTTGCTGGTGGTGATCCTAGTATCACGATTAACGGGAACGTGTCAGAACCTGTTACCATCACCACAGAGAAGCAAACCTATGCGAATATCGACCTGCCTGCCGTTGTGAAGGTAAACCGCCATCATATTGACGGACAACACATTAAAATCACTTCAAAGAACTACTTGTTCGACGACATCATCCTGAGTAAGACTGTCAACCCCTGGGCTTTCGGAAATATTGTTTTAGGTGGTGTAATTGGCTTGGGTGTAGACCTTGGCACGAACTGTGTCAGTAATCCTTCTCAAACACAGTTTACTATTCAACCTCTTCCCAAGCAAGAGAAAGACGCTGTGAAAGAGGAAAGCGACGCTGAATAGCAAAGTTCCCGTTTATCTTCTACGAAAATCAGCATAAACGACAGAGATACAATAATATACGCTGTTTTTTATCCTCTACGAATCTTCTACGGGATCTTCTACGGCCAGAGAGCCTCTCACTGTTATGTCTTTCTGATGGAATTGGGCTTGAGTATTGATTAATAAAGGTAACGATATAGCAGTTGGCACGGGTGTGTACATCATAACCGCAACGCGGTTACCGCTCAATAGCCGTGGGTCGTGTCGACCCACGGATGTGTTATGGTAACATTTATTCAACCCTGAAGGGGTTGCCCATCATATACATAGGGGCACGCCTTCAGCGTGCATATTTGTTCTTGCGTTGTTTTCCGCAGGTCGAAGACCTGCGGCTACTGAGCGTTGACGCTTTCAGCGTCATATGCCATCTGCTATATTATTCCTTTAATAAAAGCCGACTAATTAGTACTCAATTAGTCAAGTATTAGTACCCTTTACCAGACTAATTAGTACTTAATTAGTGGAGTATTAGTACCTAAAAGTCAACGAAAAAGGTATCACAGGCCGGGCCTGTAGTACCCTTTTCTCATCGGTTTAAGTACTAATGCTCATATTATTCGTAGGGGTAGGGTTTATCCCTACCCGATAGCAACGGGCAGACATGAAGTCTGCCCCTACAATTTGATGAGAGACTATGCGTTATGAATCGAACACCCCTTCCTGCGGGGAGGGGACAGGATAAGCCTAAACTCATAAATTAACAAAAATCCGTAGAAGATTCGTAGAAGATCCGTAGAGGTAAATTTTATGGTAAATTGCTGAAGATTAAACGCTTAAAGTGCTTTCCGTAGAAGATAACCTCCATTTTGAAACTTTCGTTCAGCCCAGCAGCCGTTTGGCAAAGTATCTCACAGGGTACCATACGGCAAGGAAGCCTACTGCCAAGACGGTGATGAAGATGAGGATGATATCTGTGGGGTGGACACTCACGGGATAAGCATCGATAACGAAGCTGCCGCTGGAAGAACCTAAGGAAACCAGTCCGTAGGTTTGTTGCAGCCAGCACAATAACAATCCTAACAGTATTCCCACGACAGCGCCTGCCGCAGAGATCATTCTTCCCTCAAAGAGGAAGATCTGCACGATCTGCTTATCCGTAGCCCCTAAGTTACGCAGCGTCACCACATCGTCTTTCTTATCAATCATCAGCATCGACAGTGAACCGATGATGTTGAAACATGCCACCATCAGGATAAACGTAAGGAAGAAATAGGCGATGAGCTTCTCTATCTTCATGATACGGAAGGTGTCTGCCTGCTGCTCATAGCGGTCCTCCACCTTATACCGTTCGCCCACAATCTTACGCATCTCCTTCTTTACCGCATCAAAGTTACTGCCTGCCTTCAGACGGATCTCCAGGGAAGATAACTGTCCCGCCTTATCGAAAAGGTTACGGGCAAAACTTAACGAGGTGATGATATAACTACGGTCGTACTTCGCTTGTTGTACGGAGAAGATAACACCCGGTGAGAGCAGCGAGTCTTCCACAAACCCTTCCGTGGGCTGTGCCATGTCGAGCTGTCCCTCACGCTTAGGGGCATAGATCTTCAGATAGTCGCGGAAACGGGCGCCTGTGCCTAACGCCACAGCCAGACGGATACCCAAGATGCCATATTCTAAGTTGGCGGCATGCAGGGAATACTCACCGTCGCCATACAGGATATCGGTGATATGGGTGAGCTCCGTGAAATTGTCTTCCACTCCTTTCACCACTACCATGGCTTGCTTGTCCTTATAGATCGCCAATGCATTATCCTCCACGCACTCCGTGGCGACATCCACCTGCGGCAGTTGTTTCACCTTTAATAATAAGGGATCATCGGCAGGGGCCGACTTCCCTTCAAGAGGCGTGATCTTCAGTTGGGGGTCGAAGGAGGTGAAGAAGGTTGCCACCAGGTCATGAAACCCGTTGAACACGCTCAGCGTGACCACCAGAGCCATGGTAGCCACAGCCACGCCCACCACGCTGATGCCACTGATAATATTGATGGCATTAGTGCTCTTCTTTGAGAAGAGATATCTCTTGGCGATGTAAAACGGGAAGTTCATTTAAAAGTTAATAATTAATAGTTAATAATTAATAGTTAATCGGGGAACGGGAATTCCAAA
>JAEEZP010000127.1 GCA_016291915.1 Prevotella sp.
CTCGATCCCGATCACCCCTCGATGGGTGTCGATAAGATACAGTGGGATGGTTCTGACTATCATGTTTATCCCTTCGGTTGTGAACCCCAGAACAACTATGTTTATGACGAGGATGCCAACGGAGCTTTCTACATCCGTAATTCGGATAATTACGAGAATGACAGGAGTTCGGAATATATGTATGTTCACTACCTCCTAAAAACTCACCGTATCACCGATGGCACACTGTATATTGATGGTAAGTGGACCCACGAGCAGCTCACTCCTGACTATCAGATGACTTACAACGAAGAGAGTGGATGTTATGAAGCCGTTATCCTCCAGAAGTTAGGCTATTACAACTACCATTTCGTGTTGGTCAATGATGATGGTACGATCCGGCAACTGCCTTCTGATGGTTCTTTCTATCAGACAGAGAATAAATACCAATGCTTGATATATTATCGCGGTCCTCAAGACCGTACAGATATCCTTGTTGGATTCCAGGAGGTTCAGTATAAGAACTGATTTCCTCCCCCTTGCTTTAATGTCTCTGTGTTAATTGGAGACTATCCCTTTCTCAGCAGTTGGTCAATCTCCTCAAACTCCTTACCCATATTCAGGTTGTAATACACATTGTAAAGTGCAGCTGCCCAACGGTCTTTCTTGTCGGGTGCTAACTCACGGTATTTCTCGATGTACGGTTTTGCCTTACGGTATTTGTCAACAATTGCCTCACGCTGCTTCCGTGTATTCTTCTTCTCTTTCTCCAATACGTATGCCATATTGATATACGATACCCCTGCATTGTAGTAGGCTTCAGCGAAAGACTCGTTCTTGGCTATCAACTTATCTGAGATCTTAATACACTCCTCATACTGTCCAAGATTCAAGAGCAGGTTGTTTTTGGCAAAAAGGAACAACTCCCGTTCTGGATCATGTGCCAATCCCTTCTCGACCACGGCAAGCGCACTGTCGAGCATTTCCTTACTATTATAATAATCCACCAGATAGGTAAAGAAATACGGATAGTCGAGATACCGCTCCACACCCTCTTTCAGAGTAGCTACATACGCAGCGGTATCGTTCAGCGATTTATATGTCTCACACAGATACTGCAAGGTGTATTCCAGATGACTGGAATCACGCTTCGCTATGTCAGCATATTTCAGTGTCAGTGCAGGTTTCGACAGTTTATATCCCGAGAATAATGCCCAGTAGGCTGCTTCAGGATTCTCCGGATAGTTGTATGATGCAAACAAGGGCTGTTTCATGCAGTCCAGATAAGTATCCATCATGTTATATGCATCTTCAAACTTCTGTTTCCGTATAAAATATGCGCCGCCATTGAAGAGGTTCTGTCGGATCGTATGCAGATAAGCACTGTTCTTCGACCGGTATTTGGGTTTTACGACTCCTTTCTCATTAGGGGTGGCATCAAGACTGTCGAAACACTCATTTGCCAGGAAGAGTTTACGAACCATGTTGAAGAAGGCTGCCGTATCCACCGTTTTCTTCAGATACATATTCTCATTGAAAGCATCATATTGTTTACGGATGCTCTCAATATAAATAAGGTGTATCTTCTCGTTCTTACGATGTACACTGTCTTTCAACAAGCGCTGCATCATTTGTTCAGCCTTGTCGAGACTCTTGCCGCTCTTAATATAAGTCCGTGCTTGAGAGATCTCTTTTTTCTGAGCCTCCAAGCACGGTATAAAGATTATTAAGAGAAGCGAAAAGACAATCAGTCGCTTCTTCATGATTCACATTTGATTATTGGATCAAACTCTCCAGTTCTTTAGCTTTCTCCTCGTTACCGATCAGATAGTATGCCTGATAGAGGGTGTATGCCCAGTTCACCTGCTCACGGTTGGGATCCTGCTCCTTCACCTTCAGCAAGTTCTGGATAGACTGCTCTAACAGACTCTTTGCCTCAGGAACGAGATTACCGCCGTTCTGGTCTTTCAGTGTGATAGCCTGGTTGTTCATGCACAGTCCGAGGTTAAAACGTACCTGAATGAATTCCGGATCAAGCTCCAATGACTTCTTGTAAGCCTCGATAGCGTCAACCCACTTGCTGTCGCGCATGTCACTCTCACCCTTCAGGGCCCATGCCATCTTGCTGGGGTGCTCAGCTACCTGCTTTGCAACGAGTGCATTCTTGGCAGCATCGTCGTTCACTGAGCTGTAGTACTCTACCAACAGGGCGAAGATACGCTCGTTAGCAGGCTCCTTGGCATACAGTGCCTTTACATCGTCAAGATACTTCAGACTGTCTTCCTTCGTCTTCAACTGTGCCTTCATACTCAGGATCTTGATATCCATAGCATCGTTGGCAACCTCCTTGTCACCCTGTGCAGCATCAGCATATTTGCTGGCGTTAGCAAAGTCCTGACAGTTGTATGCAGCCAAAGCAGCGAAGTAAGCGATCTGTCCGTAGTAGGTGTCATTGCTGAAATCTGTCTCTGCGAACAACGGATATTTCCTTGAGTCTACATAGGTTCCGAAATATTCAGCAGCCTTGGTGAAATTCTTCTCGTTATACAGTTCCTGTCCACCATTGATCAGTTCTGTACGTGCAGCCAGCAGTCGCTCAGCATTCTTCTTGCGGAACTTCGGAGCTACCTTACCTTTTGCATTTGGTAACTGGTCGTACTTGTCACACTCCGATGCATTCACCAGTGCATTGAGGGCAGACTCATACATCGCTTTCTTGTCATAGGGATCTTCCTTCTTCAATGCCTGATTGGTCAGTTTGATATTCTGCTCCTTGTTGAAAACCTCCAGAGAAAGGTCAACCAACTTGTTGTATGCCTTAGCTTTCTCATCATTAGACATGCTCTGTACAGCACCCTTGAGCGCTGCAGCAGCTTCCTGGTAGTTCTTGCACGACATCACCTGTTTCAGTCCGGCAGGGTTCTGTGCATTGGCTGCTAATGCCATGCAAAGCAATACAGCCATCGTCATTAATTTTTTCATAAGCGTAATTATTAAAATGGGTTATTAATGTCAAATTATAATTGTTATCGTTTTTAACGACATATATAAATAAAGGTTTAATACTTATTCCACTTCCTCGGTATCGTCGAAATCTACCAACGGACCCTCATCCTCGAAATCCTCCGGAACATCATCGTCGAGTTCCTCTTCGTTAAGGTCCTCTCCATAGGGTGTTTCAACGGTCATATCCCTACGGATAATCTCATTGTTCTGTGCAAACTCCTCCCTACTCTTCTGTTCTACGATAGCCTCGAGTTCACTGCTCATCACCTTACATACGCTGGCGATGACATCATTCTTCTTCGAGAGGTTGATCAGTCGGACACCTTGGGTGGCACGACCCATCACACGACAGTCGGCAACAGCCAGACGAATCACGATACCACTCTTATTGATGATCATCAAGTCGTTCTCGTCCGTCACATTCTTGATAGCCACCAACTTACCGGTCTTCTCCGTGATATTCAAGGTCTTAACACCCTTAGCACCACGGTTGGTCACACGGTAGTCTTCCACCTGACTACGCTTGCCGTAGCCATTCTCGCTGACAACCATGACGGTTTCCTCATCCGGACGGTTCACCACGATCATTCCTACAACAGCATCGTCATCCTCATCGATACGCATACCACGCACACCGGTAGCTACCCTACCCATCGGACGGATATTGCTCTCGTGGAAACGTACAGCCCTACCGTTGCGATTAGCCAATACGAGTTCATTGTTTCCATTAGTCAGACGAACGTCAACCACCTCGTCACCTTCCAGGATATTGATAGCGATGACGCCGTTGGCACGAGGACGACTATATGCCCTCAGGCTGGTCTTCTTCACGATACCGTTCTTCGTAGCGAATACCACGAAATGACTATCTACAAAGTCCTCATTCTCAAGTCCTTTTCCTCTTAGTCTCAAGAAAGCATTTACCGAGTCGTCTGCATCGATATTCAACATATTCTGGATAGCACGACCCTTAGAGTTACGGTCACCTTCCGGTATCTCATAGCACTTCAACCAGTAGCAGCGGCCCTTCTTCGTGAAGAACAGCATGGTCTGGTGCATCGTTGCCGGGTAGATATACTCGGTGAAGTCTGACTCCCTGCTGCGGGCACCCTTGCTGCCCACACCACCGCGAGCCTGCTCACGGAAGTCACTCAGCGGTGTGCGTTTGATATATCCTAAATGACTCACGGTGATCACCACGGGATCGTTAGGATAGAAATCTTCTGCATTGAACTCATGCTCATCGGGTACAATCTGTGTGCGGCGTGCATCACCGTATCTTTCTTTCACCTCTTGTAACTCATCCTTCATCACCTTCTTGCACAACTCAGGATCGCTGAGAATCTGCTGCAGGTATGCAATCTGTTTCTCCAAATCCTCATATTCAGCATGCAACTGGTCAATACGCAGACCGGTGAGCTGACTCAGACGCATATCCACAATAGCTTTACTCTGCAACTCATCTAAGTCGAAACGCTTCTCCAAGTTACGCTGTGCGTCGGAAGGTGTCTGACTGTTACGGATGATATGTACCACCTCATCGATATTATCGCAGGCGATGATCAGTCCTTCGAGAATATGTGCACGCTCCTCAGCTTTCTTCAACTCATAGCGTGTACGACGGATCGTCACATCATGACGGTGCTCCACGAAGTATTTCACACACTCTTTCAGGTTGAGCAGACGTGGGCGTCCTTTTACCAAAGCGATATTGTTCACAGAGAAACTGCTCTGCAGAGCGGTCATTTTAAACAGTTTGTTCAAGATCACGTTAGCATTGGCATCCTTCTTCACGTCGATGACAATACGCATACCCTGTCTGCCGGTCTCGTCGTTGGCATTGCTGATACCCTCGAGCTTTCCTTCCTTCACCAGGTCAGCGATATATTCTATCAACTGCTGTTTGTTACAACCGTAGGGAATCTCTGTGATCACGATCTTATCATGACTCTCATGACTCTCTATCTCGGCCTTTGCACGCATGATAATCCTGCCCCGACCTGTCTCGTATGCATCCTTCACACCCTGCAGACCATAGATATATGCTCCTGTGTGGAAGTCAGGCGCTGGGATATACTGCATCAGTCCCTCTGTGTCGATATCTGGATTGTCGATATACGCACAGCAGCCGTCGATCACCTCACCAAGGTTGTGTGTCGGCATGTTCGTAGCCATACCCACAGCAATACCGTTACCACCGTTCACCAGCAGGTTAGGAATCTTTGTAGGCATCACCGACGGTTCTACCAAAGAGTCGTCGAAGTTGTTCTGCATATCCACGGTGTCTTTGTCCAAGTCATCCATGATATGCTCACCCATCTTCGACAGACGGCACTCGGTATATCGCATGGCGGCGGGAGAGTCACCGTCAACAGATCCGAAGTTACCCTGTCCGTCAACCAATGTATAACGCATGTTCCAGTCTTGTGCCATACGTACAAGGGCACCATATACGGAACTATCACCATGTGGATGGAACTTTCCTAATACCTCACCAACCACACGTGCACATTTCTTATAAGGTTTGTCACTCGTATTGCCGATACCTGCCATACCATAGAGGATACGACGGTGAACAGGCTTGAAACCATCTCTTACATCAGGCAGTGCACGTGCCACGATCACTGACATAGAGTAATCGATGTAAGAGGATTGCATCTCTTCCTCGATATTGATCTTTATGATTCTGTCTTGATCAATCGTACGATTATCGTCCATCAATTAGTTATATAATAAATGTTTAAAAAATGATAAAATGCCCTAGAAGGCCGTTTATTTGCGTTCTAACGACTTTTAGGCATCAATTAACATGCAAAAGTACAACTTTTTTTTTACCCATGCAAATATATTCCAAGAAAACAACATTTATTAAATGTAGTGGACAAGTAAAAAAGTGAACGAGTAGACGAACTGTTAGTATATGAATATTTGATAGGGGTAAAGTTCATCCCTACCCGATACAAAAAGAGATTAGTACTTAAATCGATGAGAAAAGGGTACTACAGAACCGAGTATCTATTATTAAAAGGCGACTAATTGAGTACCGATTAGTTGACTTTTAAGTATCAATACTCGACTAATCCAGTACTAATTAGTCTGGAAAAGAGTACTATTTCTCAGCGCATCAAATAACAGAGCACATAGAAATAGTGATGAAGTTAATAAGTTAATTATCAATTATCAATTATCAATTATCAATTATCAATTTTTATATTAGGTGGACTTCAGGTGGACTTTAGGTGGGGATCGAATCTCTGTAATTTTTTGACTATAAAATATTTATCATGTTTTAAGTGGGGTAAATCCAAAAAGCAGTTTCGCGATGATAAATATACATAAAAAAACTAAGAATATCATCATAGTCTTCTTATGATGCTAATCTTCCGTAAAGTACGTTAAATCAACGATTTGTGCGTTTCATTCTAGTGAAAGTCCGACTTTTAGTCCGCACTCGATAGAAATCAATGTTTCTAAACAAAGACTGAATTTGAAAAGATTCGGAACCGTTTTTTGCCCTGAAAACATCAAATGATTCTCACACTTTTTGAATGAAACTGTTGATGAAAGATGACCCAATTAGAGCAAGCATTAACTTTCTTTATCCCCAAAGACTCGCATGAGTTGAGATTTTTATTTACTTTTGCAAACACAAATAGACAGATAAATCGGAATTTATAAATATGAACAAGATAAAATGTACATCTCTCTTAATACTTGCGGTCATTACTGTCATCACTTGTATTAACCCAATATATCCACATGAACAATACCTTCAACATGCAGGAACTGTGCTATTGATGATGCCTCTTCTTTTGGACATTGTAAAAAATCGTATGACCAATCTTACTTTTGTTTGTATTGTTCTCTTCACGTTACTACATGTGGTTGGAGCCCGTTATATTTATTCTTATGTGCCATACAAAGAATGGAGCATTGCTGCTGGTATCGTAAATGCTGATTTCTTTCAAGACACTCGAAACCATTATGACAGATTTGTTCATTTCTCTTTTGGCCTGCTAATGTTCCCGTTTTTTATGTATCTATGCAAAGAGTGGTTCAAATTAAAGAATTTGACAGCAATTCTTATGTCGTGGCTCATAGTTCAGACTGGCAGTATGATTTACGAACTCTTTGAATGGTTGCTTACGATTGTTATGACTTCAGAAGAGGCGGATTATTACAATGGTCAGCAAGGTGACATGTGGGATGCACAAAAGGATATGGTTTTGGCTATGTTTGGTTCAACTATATCGGCAATATGCTATCTATTCATGCATAAGTTCTCTCACAAGTAAATTCCAATTTA
>JAEEZP010000128.1 GCA_016291915.1 Prevotella sp.
AATTATTAAACGATATAAGTGATTTTTAAATCTTTTTTTGTTGCTCATATTGTTTTAATATGTATCTTTGCGCTTGGAAATGAATGAATCATTATCCATGTGTTATCAATCATCGGCGATAAGCCGTTATTATAAACATTAATATACATCGTATCATGGAACAAAAACAAAACAACAGGATTCATGAGGCTGCCATCATCGCAGCAGGAATCGTCATAGGATTGTTATGTCTGGGCATCACGCTGAAGTCTGGCATCGATCATTTCACGGAGAAAGACCGTAAGGTGACCGTGAAAGGATTGGCAGAACAGGAGGTGGCTGCTGATAAGGTGACATGGCCCATCCAGACAAAGGAGATAGGTAATGACCTGCCGTCGTTGTATAGTAAGATCAACAAGACCACAGCGACGATCAAGCAGTTCCTGACCAAGAATGGTATCAACCCTGATGAGATCAGTGTGAATGCACCTACCGTTGTCGACCTGAATGCGGAGCGTTATGGGGATAACCACCGTGGTTACCGGTATAATATCACCTCCACGATTACGGTCTCCTCGCGGGAAGTTGATAAGGTACGTCAGTTGATCGCCCGTCAGGGAGAACTGCTTCAGGAGGGTATTGCCATCGTTGATGGTGGTTATGACGCCCCGGCTACTCGTTATGAATACGTGTCGTTCAAGGAGATGAAGCCTAAGATGATGACCGAGGCCATCGAGAATGCTATGCAGACCGCTAAGCAGTTTGCGGAGAATTCCCATTCTAAGATCAACAAGATCATTACCGCCGATCAAGGACAGTTCTCCATCGAAAACCGTGATGAGAACACGCCGTATATCAAGAAGGTGCGTGTCGTAACTACTGTTACCTACTCATTGAAGAACTGATACCAGACTAATCAGGTACCAATTAGTGGAGTATTTAGTATTAAAAGTCGACTAATCGGGTACTAATTAGTCGAGTATTAGTGACTAAAAGTCAACTAATCAAGTACCAATTAGTCTAGTACTGATAACAACAAGCAGAGTCCGCCATACCCGCGGACTCTGTTTGTATCACTCTTTTGTTAATGTTTCAACGGGAATGATGCTGATGGAGCATAGTGAGACGTCGGCCTTTTTGTCAGGTAAAGATACGGAGATGGTATGACGTCCTGCCCGATCAAATCGCATCCATCCCATAGGACGACTGAGCGGGATCTCCACTGCACGTTGTTGATTCTGCACGAAATGACCCTCATCACTTTCGATCTTACATACAACCTTCGTGTTATTACCCTTCAGGGTAAGAGCCAATTGATAGAGGCCAGGTGATTTAATGTCAACAGTCCAAGATAATGATCCACCTTCATTTAAGTCTGAACAACAGTGGACGTGTTTCCATTCTCCAAATTTCTCTGCCCAACTAATCTTATTGACATGACAGTTGTTGGTTTCTGCGAACTGAACGGATACGTTTTCCAGACCATAATCAGTGTCCACGGCTAATGTGTTATCCACTACGACGTTAGCTTCTTGCATCTTCAGTTCTATGACATTTACCAGTGCATCTGGTTGCTGATAGGGTAGGGATAGTTTAGTCCAACCGTTTTCCTGAGTGATATGCAAAGAAGAACCGTTACGTCTGCCAAGGATTTTTGCAGAAAGGATGGGGTTCTTCAGCCCAGGTAAATAAAGTCTTCCTGTCCGTGGCCATTCGTATATCATCAAATAGAGTTTATTACCTTTTTTTATCACATCACCCCATGGCATAGCATGTTTCCAGGGAGACGGTTCACTCTCATAGATTACCTGTGGGTAACGAGCTATCCACTTACCTGCTTCTCGAAGAGATTGTTGTATCATTTCCGGAATATTTCCTTTACCGTCCGGACCAACATTTAGCATATATGTACCACCACGAGCTATAGTAGATAGTAGTAATTGCAGAATCTGTTTCGGTGATTTCCAATTTTGGTCATACCAGGCATAGCCCCAGGTATCGTTTGTAACATCTACACTTTCCCACAATCCTTCCACATTCTCGAAAGGAACTTCCATATCACCCAAACACTGATAATCACCTAAGTTGTGGCCGATGCGACTGGATATAAGAGCATGAGGCTGATTACGGCGTACTACTGCAACCAACTTCTCTGCATATTCCTTGGGCATTCCAGACGGCATGTCGAACCAAATCAGTTCTAATTTTCCATAATTTTTCGTAATCTCTTCTACTTGTGGCAAGCATTTCTCATGGAAATAGTCATCAATGGTTTTGGAATTACCTTGTGCATCCACCTTTGGCCCGCGTGTGGCCCCTGGATAGGTCCAGTCATAGTTGTGAGAATAATAAATGCCGAGGCCGAGGCCAAGTTTGGTACAGGCCTCAGATAGCTCTTTAAGAGGGTCTCGTTTGAAGGGAGTAGCATCATATATGTTGAAAGCGTCTGCAGATGAGTGGAACATGGCAAATCCCTCATGATGCTTGCTGGTAATAACGATATATCTCATACCTGCATCCTTGGCTAACTGTGCAATCTTCATGGCGTCAAAGTCTTGCGGATTAAAATGTCTGGCGGAAGCCATGTACTCCCGCCGGTCAATATTTGCCATACTGGGATTCAATATCCATTCAGAAACGCCATAATATGTTTTACCGTCCCATTTGCCTGCCAGTTCGGAGAACAATCCCCAGTGGATGAACATGGCATATTTCCCCTTTTTGAATAATTGTCCGCGCTCCCCCAAAGAAAGACTATTATCTGAATGATTGTGCCCATTGACACTTGTTTTTTCCTCTGTTGGAAGACCGTCGATAGTCATATCTTCAGTAGGTTTTTTCGGATAGGCTTTCAGATAGTTAGCTATCTTTTGTGCTATCATATGAGCTCCTTCGTCATTAGGATGGATGGCATCGGGCAATAGCTGTGGAAGACCTTCAAATAAAGGATGCATATCGAGAACTTCTATGTGCATCTTACGGGCCGCTTCAATTATCAGCGGGTTGATATCTCGCACGATGGCTTTGTTCCAAATACCAGTGGTGTCGTTGGTAAAACCGGGAATAGCTGTCATCAAGATAACCCGTGGGTGAGAAGGCAACTGCTGATACCGACGAATCAGTTCACAGGCATCCTCAACAAAGTCGTTCTTGTAAATCCGATTCTTTAGTTTTGCATCATTGCCGCCAAGGTCAATCAATACAATATCAGGTCTTGACTGCATGGAAGGTTCGTATTTTTCTTTGTCCCAATAAGGACTATTGCCTTTCCGAAGCATTGTGCAGCCGCTCCTTCCATAGTTCTCAACGTGGTATTTTGTGCCAAGAAGTTTTCCCAACAGAGCAGGATATGAATTCTCACTCCATGGTTTGGTAGTTCCGTAACCCTCTGTGATGCTGGCTCCTACGCAGGATATTCTGACAGCCTGTGACTGAGCATACACTACTGAACTGAGGAGAAAGATAAAAACAATAATAACTTTCTTCATCATCTGTCTTTGTTATTTAAAAGGATAGCGATTGGGCACATATACTGTTCTCCTTTATACTCTTTTCCCTGCAATGTGCAATGGTGTAATCCTTTTTTCAGATG
>JAEEZP010000129.1 GCA_016291915.1 Prevotella sp.
ATCACTGGCGGTAATGGTTAAAGTATATGTCTTTTTCGAGCCATTGCTGAACGAAGCACTGATACTAACTTCCGAATTGCCCATCGTGAAGGTTGTGGTAGAGGCAGATGCATCTGCCACAGTGGCTCCGGTAACGGTCCAGCCGTTGAAGGTATAGCCATTTTGGGCAATTGCCGTAAGCGTTACAGTTGTGCCAGATGCCACTGTCGTACCACTAGAGATAGCGTTACCGCCAACGGACACTGTGAACGATCCACCAGATGTGGGCTGGCTAAACGTAATTGCCTTCGGTGCCGAACTGGTTATGGTAATATCACTTGAGTGCCAAGCCTTTATTTGATTTGTTCCGTTGTAATCAGCAACTGTTCCAATAACAGTAATAACATCACCTGTTGCCGCTGTGGATGATCCTTGATTGTCATAGACAACGTATGAATTGGTACCATCGGTCACGGAATAATTATTGTCGCTCTTACCGGTAACCGTGAGGCCCTCAACTTTAACATAGGCATTCTGATAGGTGCTGAAATTGCCGACAAGTTGATTCAAAGTCATAGTGGCGGGAAGAATCTCTGCTTGTGATCCGGTGAATGAAGCATCAAGCGCAGTTATCTCAACCGTTGTGTAATGATATTTTACAGTTACGGTGAGTTCTCCGGAAAAAGTCTGTCCCTGGGTCAAGTTGTGAGGATTCTTATATACGAGGATTGAGCCAGTATCATCTTTAATGATTGCATTACTGGTATTGGGCACATAAGATACGACGGCATTGGTTAATGCTCCGGAATATGAATGAGAGTTGCCGCTTCCCAGGGCAGTCGTAAGAGTATTCAATTCCGCAACGGTCTCGAAGTCGTAAGAAGGCGCATTTACAGTAATCGTTTGATTAACCGTTTTACCCTCGTATGTAATCGTAACATGATCATCTGAAGTCGCAAGAGCGCCATTAGGAGAAATCGTGTAACCAGTTACAGCCTCATCCTTAGTATTGGTATTGTCAGCAGCATCCACGAAATGACCTGTAACAACCATTCCGGCAGGATCAAAGCTCTCTCCTACTATATACTCAGTCTTTGTGGGAGGAGTTGTAATGGAAATGCTCTCAAGATTCCAGGTGATAGCAGGACCCGCTGCAGTAGCGGTGAAGCCCCAAACGACAGCACGACGACCAGAGAACACTACTGGCTGAGTGGGGTCGGTAACAACAATTGTGTATTCGGTACCAGAATAGGAGGTCGAGAATCCGGCGTTGATGGTGCCGCTGGGACCTCCGGCGGCAGGAGACAGACTTGCTGAATCATTAATCTTACCGTTGGTAATAGAGAAAGTCCTGGGGGTACCTGACCATCCCGCCAATGTAAAGGTAATAGTTGCGTAGCCTGCTTCAAAAGTCAAGGAACCATTATTGTCCTTAGTTCCCAGTCTGTAAGCAAGCATGCTATTATTAGTACCTCTCACAGTGTTTTCACCAGCAGTAATATCATCAGATGTCAGAGTAATGGTGCTGGGAGAAGATACTGTAATGGTATAGCTTGCAGTAGCAGGACGGTATGTAGTAGCATCACCGTCGAAGGAAGCGGTGACTGTCGCAGTGCCGGTATTCCCGTTGAGCGAAACAGTATGTCCAGAGGTAATAGAACCAATGTTATCACCGGTCAACTCATAAGAGATGTTGCTTGTAATCGCAGACTCATTAGGAGTGGCAGTTGCGGCCTGGCCAGTAAACTCGTTATAGTTCGCCGTGGTCTTGCTGATAGCGGATTCTGCGAATGAAAGGGTGACAGGAGTTCGAGGATCAACTGTTGCGGGGACAAAAACTATGTCAGCCTTTTGAGTCGTGTTTCCGTAAAATGCGAAGTAAGCATCGTTATTATTTCTGGAGAGATAACGGGAGCTGTTGCTATGAACGGTAACAAAGAACTGGCCAGCGTTTTCCTGCTGAGCAGTTACATCTAACAGGTAGTTGGTCGTGGTCCAATCTTCTCCAGCCGTGAGCCAATAAGACTCATTACTAGAGCCCTTGTATCCGAGATACTTTCCATCATTGTCAAAGATATAAGAATCGCCGCTCTTACTTACTGTCCAGATCAAATCGGCATCACCTAAATAGGAATCGAGGCTACCATTATAATCAACTGACAATAAACGTTCCTTCCCTTCCTCTTTTTCAGCTTTCAATGCGTAATATGTGTCGCCATTTTTGGCCAGAACCAGATAGTTTCCTTCATCCAGTTCTGTGTTGTTACCCTGTTCGGCAGTAGACATGTTGATGCCCAGCGTGTTGAGATAGCCTTCTTTAAAGGTTATACCTCCAGAGCGAGCGGTTATCGTGCGGGTGAAGGTGTGGGCATTTGAGTAAGCAATTACGGTAAGACTCTCACCTTCCGCGATAGTAGCATCCCAAGAAGTAAACCAGATATCAATATTCGAGCCTGAAAGCGGGGTGGCAAACTTCACATTGATGCTTTCTGTCCTGCCGCCGCCATTGTAAATTTCACCGCTTTCACCTGTCGTGAGGTTTATGTGACGAGCCCCTGCAAGGTATTGACCACTAGGCGCAATAAAAGTGACTCTCTTGATTGCCTCAGGAAGGTTCTTGAGGGTTACCTTATTGAGTGCCGTAGCACGACGATAGCTTGCAGTCCACTCAGTCTGTGCAGCATCGAATGATTCGGGCTTTGCCACCATGATATAGGCTTTAGGGTCATAAGAGGACGCTGATGCATTTTGGGTGGCAGGAAGACTAACTTTATAAGCAGCAGGATTGGTGTTGCTGGATGTTACAGCTGAAGAAAAAGGATATAGGCCGTAGTATGTGTAAGTGTCGACTGTGCTGGCAGGGGTGATACTGAACTCGAAATATGCAGAGTTCTCTCCGTCCCATGCGTCGGCAGAGTTGTCGGAAGATTTACCCCATACAGTAGCTGCACCATCAGACACGCCAATCGTCATGTATTCTCCGGTACCCCAAATAATGGTGTTGGGAACATCGTTGTAGGTGCCGATATAGGTTCTTGTCCCGATAGGGTCAAGTAAATCATCCGCGACAGCTTTAACTCTGATATTGAGAGGCGCTACTTCTGAGACTAAATTATCCTCAGGAGTTTCGATTTCCTGTTGACAGGCTGAGAAAGCAACCAAAGAGGCTGCAGACATTGCGATTAATTTAAACAGATTCTTCATAGCGCAATCGATTAATAGTCACCATTATCATTTGAGTCGCCATCTCCGTAAGAGCCGCCACCACCTTCATTCCAATTGTCAATTGGACTGTCATTCAGGAAATGTCTCTCGACTGTCACCACTCGCAGACCCCACTCGGGGGCGAGGTAGGACTCTTTTTCGAATTCTTTTTTGATCATAGCTATGTGTTTTTTTATCTTTTTGTTCGTTTCTTTTATTCGCAAAGTACAAAGTTATGAAGAAAGATTGAAAATCAATTACTTTTCCTACGGAAAAATAGCCGTTTCTTTGATTTTTTTGGAGAGTTTCCGGGACTTGACATGCGAAAAAAACGGGACCGAAATCCGATCCCGTTCTTTGTTTTGGTCTTGAAAAAAAATCTCAGGCTTTGTACCGGACGGCGTAGAGCCCATCCTTCCCCTTTTCGATAATTGCTTGCAATTCCATATCCGTTGGTGGTGTTAAAATAATCAGTTATTATTCAGTGGACGAAGCTCTTGAGAAGACAAATGTCTCAATCAGTGTTGATAAACCTCACCGAATTGACTCTCGATGAAGATGATATGGAAGATCTTC
>JAEEZP010000011.1 GCA_016291915.1 Prevotella sp.
CATGACATGGTCGCAGCCAAAGTTCACTGAACCCAATGCACCTGTCATTCCGACATACAGTATCTTGGTGTCTTCCAACGGTACATTCAATCAAGCTTACGATGACAAAGCTGACGATAATACTGGAGCAGACTATGTACAACTGGCTGAGACATACAACACCTGTTCCGCCAATATTCCGACAGCTTCTATCAACAAAGCCTTGTTGCAACTGAACCAATGGACAGAGGAAACTCTTCCTGCAAACCAGACTGTTTCCATTCGAGTGATGGCTGATATCCGTGATGCTTCCAAGCGCATCTACTACCCTATTCTTTCTGACAACGCCATCACACTGAAGACTGTACCTTATTATATCGAACTGGTAGCAGCTGATCCTGAGGTATGGTACCTCATTGGAGGTGATATCGGTGATGGAACATGGGGCAATAACATTCCAAGCAGCTTCCCAATGCAGACTGTCAAGGATTACATTTACGATACCAATACCGGTAAGGGTGAGATTACCTGGACAGGTTATCTGGCTGGTAACGGATTCAAACTTAAGAAACTGACAACCTCTTGGGACGAGCAGTGGGGTCAAGGCGGAAGCTTTGGCAACTTCGTCATGAACGATGGTGGTTCTGGTAACATTACAGTGCCGGCAGCCGGTTACTATACAGTGACGCTGAATACAGCCAATAACACACTCTCTGTAGAGCCATATGATGGAACACCGACAGAATTTACTGGTATGGCTGTTTCTGGTAGCTTCAACAATTGGGGTGACACAGAGATGACACCTGTTCATACTTATGCTGGTGCTAAGAACCACGACTGGATGATTACCATGGATATGAAGGCCGGCGATGAGATTAAGTTCAAGCAACTCGGCAGCTGGGACTTCAACAAGGGTGGTGCATTCATCACATACTCTAAGGGATTCTATGCTTATGGTATTGACGGTGGTGCAAACATCGTGATTCCGGAAGACGGCAAATACCTGATCCTCTTCAACGACATCACGGGTTACTTCCACTTTATCAAACAGTAATACTGTTCTAAAAATAATCTAAAAGGAATCAATTATTATGATGAAAAAAATATTTTTTGGATTAGCTCTTGTAGCATCGGTGTTTGCATGCACCGATGACTACACAGACTGGGCAGATCCGCAGACCAATGCCGCTCCTGCACAGGTTAGTTTCAGTGACGGAAGTGTTTCGGCTGTCAATGTCATTAACTTTGCAGAGATCCCTGAAGATCAGAGCACTGTCAAGGTATGTAATATTACCGCACCGTCTTCCAGCGATGCTGGTTATACTACTCCCCTATATACCATCACTTTAGGTGATCAGACTTTCGATATCACGGCTGACGGAACGATATCTGCAGAAGATCTGAAGGCTTATGTGTTGAATCTCTATGGAAAGGCACCTACACAGCGCGACATACAGGCAACTGTCAGTATGTGGCTCAGCAATGGTACTACCGCTGTTAAGACAGCCACCTCTGATCCTTTCAACGTGAGTGTGATTCTTAAGGCACCATTCATCGACGAAGGCTACTATCTTGTAGGCGACATGGTAGGATGGAGTGCAGAGGGTGCAAAGCCTTTCACACACGTTGGCAGCGGCAATGTATATGATAATCCTGAATTTACAATCGTCTTCACCACGACAGCAGACAATCAGTATTGGAAGATTATCCCACAGGGAAATTATAACGGTGATTTCTGGTATGAGGGTGAAACCGGTGTAGTAGGCACAGCTGTTGACGGTGATACCAGTATGGGTGGCAGTTTGGTAACAAGCAGTCCAAAGGCTGGAAAGATTGAGAAAGCAGGTATCTATAAGATGACCATCAATATGATGGAGTACACCTATTCTATAGAGAAGCTTAATTTCGCTCCATTCATCTATTTCATCGGATCTACCGATGGTTGGACAAAGTCTGTACAGAAGCTTGAAACAACTACCTTCGATGGCGTTTACACTGGTTATCTCTATTGCGCCGACCCGAACGGATGGGGTAACGCATTCAAGTTCCAGCGTAATCCGGGTTCATGGGATAACGAGATCAACAGTGGTACATTCTCTGGTGGTATATCAGGTGACTTCGCTGATGGTGGCGGAAATATCAACGTCACAGCAGGAGAAGGTGTTTACTATGTAGTAGCCGACCTTGCCGCCGGTACACTGACAGGAACACGTATTAATAACATGAATCTTGTGGGCGACTTTAACGGATGGAATGCCGGTGATGATGCGCAACAGATGACATGGGATGCAGAGAACTACTGCTATGTCATTACGAATGCCGGAGTGAACAGCAACGGTTGGAAGTTCACTGCCAACAACGACTGGGGCATTAACCTCGGTGGTAACGACAGTGTAGAGCCTTCAATGGTAATTAACGACCTTGTAGGTGGTGGTAAGAACCTTGGTGCTGTAGGAAAGACCATCAAGCTCTATCCTACACGTATAACATCTGATAAGATTTATTGTACAGTAGAGTAATCTAAAACAAATAAGGTACGATTATGAAAAAGTTTCTAAATATAGCACTTGTTGTGGCACTCCTCTGCGGAGTGACCACAGCAAAGGCACAGAATGACGATAACGACTATCGCTATCCGCATAACTTCTTCTCAATACAGGGAGGTGCGCAGGCTACACTGACCCACTACCCTATCGGTAAACTGATTACCCCGCAGGTAGCACTTTCTTACGGACGATTCTTCAACTCAAAGGTAGGTGCCCGTCTGCACGTGCAGGGATGGAAGATCAACGGTGGTTTCTTGGCAGAGCGTTTCGACGGACTGAGCAACGATGCGAAGTATGGTTTCAATAACATCACGGGCGATCTCGACCTGTTGATGAACATGTCGAACATCCTCTATCCTAACCGTACGAGCCAAGCTTTTGACTGGTTGCTCATCGCTGGTTTCGGTGTAAACTATGCCTGGGATTTCGATGAATTCAATGATATTACCAATAGCATGAAATACTATGTCGGTCCGGAGCCATGCGGCACAAAGCATAGCACATTCAACGGTCGCTTAGGTACGATGTTCCAGTATAATTTCTCCGACCATGTTGGTGTGAACCTCGAACTTGATGCAAACTACAAGAACGATGAGTTCAACCTCAAGCGCAACTGGGATCCCGACTGGCAGGTACAGGCATTGGTTGGTCTTACTTTCCGTTTCGGTATGAAGAAGAAGCCGGTTCCTGTTCCAGAGCCTGTTGTCTATGAGGAGCCAGCTCCAGCACCGAAGCCAGAGCCTAAGCCTATCGTTAAGCCGGAGCCCAAACCGGAGCCCAAGCCTATCGTAAAGGAAGAACCTCTGCATGAGGTATTCTACTATAACATCCGTCTCTCTGACCCCGATCCGGACAAGATCTTGAATAGGATCGTAGCATGGCACAGTAAATATCCCCATAAGACGATCTCCATCAGCGGATATGCCGACAGAGGTACTGGTAATCCTAAGATCAATGTTGGCTACGCCAAGGCACGTGCTGAGAAGGTGGCTAACGCACTCTACAACAAGGGTGTTGCCCGTGAGGTGATGGTTGTTAACTCTTATGGTGATACCGTTCAGCCATTCGAAGAGAATGACCGCAACCGTTGTGTCATCGTAGTGGGTGAATAAATAGATTGATACATACCAACGGGCGGACAATTCAGTTCGCCCGTTTTCACTTCTCTGTTAGGTAATACAAAGCTACCTTCGAAAATTGTTTTTGATAACAAGAAGAATAAAGACATGAAGAAAAATCTCTACTCATTATTACTACTGCTCGTCTTCTTATTCCTCGGCGACACACCCGTACGTGCTCAGGGTTGGCCCGCCAACTATAACGGTGTGATGCTGCAGGCTTTCTATTGGGATTCTTTTAATGCCACTCAATGGACTACACTGGAGAAGCAAGCTGACGAACTGTCGAAGTATTTCTCCTTGATATGGATTCCTCAGAGTGGAAACTGCGGAGGAACATCCATGGGCTATGATGATCAATATTGGTTCCCTGGAGGTAACGGCTACACCAGTTCATTCGGCAATGAGGCTCAATTACGTTCTATGATCAAAACATTCAAGAACAAAGGTATGGGTACCATTGCGGATGTGGTGATCAATCACCGTAAGAGTAACAATGGATGGTTCGGTTTCCCATCAGAAACCTACAACGGAGTTACCTACACCATGAACTCTAAGGATGTCTGTTCAGATGACGATGGTGGCAAGGCACAGACAGAAGCCAATCGTCTGGGAGTTACCCTTGGTAACAAAGACACCGGTGAAGGATGGGATGGTATGCGTGACCTCGACCATACCAGCACGAATGTGCAAAACACGGTGAAAGCATATCTGAAGATGCTCATTGATGAATTCGGTTATACCGGTTTCCGCTACGATATGGTAAAAGGCTATTCAGCAACTTATACAGGGATGTATAACAACTATGCAAAGCCTTCTTTCTCCGTAGGCGAATGCTGGGATGGTACCGGAACAATACGCAATTGGATTGATGGCACCAAGATAAATGGTACACCTACATCAGCAGCTTTCGATTTCCAGTTCCGTTATACGGTGCGCAATGCGATAAACACTGGCAACTGGAGTAGACTTGGAAATCAGAACGACAATAATTGGCCGTTAGTTAGCAACAATTACGAGCATGGTAACTATTTCCAGTATGCTGTAACATTCGTGGAGAATCACGATGTCCAAGATAGAGGTACAACAAATAATTATACTCCAGACCCCATCAAGAAGGATACGCTTGCTGCCAATGCCTACCTCCTTGCCATGCCGGGAACACCCTGTGTATTCCTCACCCACTGGATGGCGTATAAGCAGGAGATAAAAGCAATGATCGATGCCCGTAAAGCTGCAGGTATAACCAATACGAGCAGCTATACTAACATGCGTAGTAGTTACGGATTGTACGCCAATCTCATCAAAGTAAATGATAAGGATCGAATGATAGTAACAGTTGGTAGTGACCTGTCAGGATATGCTCCATCCAACGTAGACTGGACTAAAGTACTTGAAGGATATCACTATGCCTACTATCTGAACAACTCTCTCGAGACAGCGTGGGCAGATAAGGCATCAGGAGAGTATAGCAATCCATTCAGCGTGAAACTTACAGCCGTCTCTGCAACAAGTGGAGCACAACTGGTTTACACGCTCGATGGCAACAATCCGACAGCCGGCAGTACAAAGGCAAACAGCGGTACGAGCATCACTATTAACGAGGCATGTACCCTGAAGGTCGGCCTTCTGAAGAATGGAACAGTAACCAGCATCATTACCCGGGAATATTCCTTCAAAGCACCGTATGAGCCGAAAACCATCACTGTGTATTGTAATGTGGATAAAGTAAACTGGAGTACTGTCAATTACTGGACATGGGGTGGCGATGGTACACACGCTCCTACGAACAGTTCATGGCCGGGTGATAAGGTCACTGCAACGAAATCCGTCAACGGCAAGACATGGTATTATAAATCATTCACTCTCAATAGTGAGAACGATTGTGTCAACTTCGTGTTCAGCACTGGCTCTGGCAGTCCGCAGACCGTTAATGTTGAAAACATCATGAGCGACAGCTACTTCGAGATATCAACAGTAAAGGATGGAAACAACCACAAGGTGAACGATGTCACCAATACTGTTACGGGCATCCGTGAGATTTCCGCTCCTACCTATAATAATAAGGTGTACACCATCGACGGTAGGGTGATCCGTGATCAGTACGACCTGAACGGTCTGCCGCACGGCATCTATATCTACAAAGGAAAGAAGATTGTGAAATAATATCCTTCTACCAATTGATAATAATATCCGAGACGAAGGGTCTCGGATATTATTGTATTATTCTGGAAATAATATTGGTAATGATATATCAGCTAACCAGGAGCACTGAAAGTGCGATAGAACATAGGCAGGGGTGAAGCGAAGCGTGAACCCCTGCAAAAAGGGTCGTTATTTATAAATGCCGAAGGTATGACAGAATCTAAAGTAAAAACGACTTGATTTACTTGTACAAACATCATTAAAATCCGTTGCAATCTTTGTTTTTCCCTCAAAAAGTATTAACTTTGCACATCAACAAACATCATCATCATGAAAAGAAAGCTTATCACACTGATCACTATAACCATATTCACCTTACAGTTGCAGGCACAGAAATACGTAGGCGGCGATATCTCCATGTTACCGAAATATGAAGAGGCAGGTGTCGTATATAAAGACAAAAACGGTGCCACCGTTTCTGATCCGCTCGCTTTCTTCAAGCAAGAAGGATGGAATGCCATGCGTGTAAGGCTCTTCGTAGATCCATCAAAAGATGCTGACAAAGCAGTATGTCAGGATATTGACTATGTAAAGAAACTCGGTAAACGCATCAAAGACGCAGGACTTCAGTTCATGCTCGACTTTCATTACAGTGATACATGGGCAGACCCCGCCAAGCAATGGACACCGGATGCTTGGAAATCGCTCTCAGATGAGGAATTGAAACAGAAGATATACAACTATACCAAAGAGTCACTTCAGGCGTTGAAGGATTACGGTGCTACGCCTGATATGATACAGACGGGAAATGAAATCAGTTATGGTATGCTCTGGGGCGTTGAGGGGAGTAGTAACTTGAAAAAATGCTATACCAACAACACGGCTAATTGGGATCGATTCACATCCCTGCTGAAAGAAGCAGGAAAAGCTTGTCGTGAAGTATGCCCTCAAGCGAAAATCATCATCCATACAGAACGTGCTGCTCAGCCATCTGTCCTCACTGCCTTCTATGATAAAATGACAACTGCATCCATTGACTACGATATTATAGGACTAAGCTATTATCCTGCCTATCATAAAGATCTAGCCACCTTGGAAACTGCGCTAAATAAAATTGAAGAAAAGCAGTATGGCAAAGACATTATGATTGTAGAAACAGGCTATAGCTATGCCTGGGCACTGAAAGGTACTGAACATGATTACACAAAGACCTATCCTTATACAGAAGAAGGGCAACGTCAATTCACTGCCGATCTTATTACCTTGCTGAACAAACATACCTCCGTGAAAGGACTGTTCTGGTGGTGGCCCGAGGATAACGGGAATAAGACTGTAACCGCAGAATGGTGGAATGCTGCTTTATACAACCATAATACAGGGCAACCATACTCTGCATTCTATGAACTGAAGAACTTTATCAACAGCACCAGCATTGAATCCGTATTCCAAAAGCCACAGCTCAACGATGCCTGGTACTCGTTAGACGGCAGACAACTGCCAGACCAACCTACCAATAACGGCATCTACATTCATAACGGCAAGAAAATCATCTTTTAGGTTACTCTTCCGTAATCTTCTGCGGCCCGCGCACCTTATCACCACGTTTCAGACCTTTCTTCACCTCGATGTGAATACCGTCGCTGATACCCGTCTCAACCTTCTTACGGACATACGACGGTTTTTCACCGGTGCCCTCATTCACAAAGACATACGTATCGTCACCGTCGAAGACCAAGGCACTCTCCGGAATCATCATGGCATCACTGACACTCGACAGCACGATACGGGCGTTGGCACTGTAGCCCGAACGGATCTTACTGCTGGCAGGAACCTTCACGGCAGCCTTGATCTCAAACTCATTGGCTCCGTTGTTCTCAATCGCTTTCGGGGAGATATACTCCAAGGAAGCCTCAAAGGAGAGATCCTGTAAGGCACCGATCGTAATGGTCATCGGCATACCCGTAACGATCTGCCCCACCTCCGTCTCATCGATGTTACCACGGAAGATCAAGTCTTTCATGTCGGCAACACTCGCAATGGTCGTACCATCATTAAAAGTATTACTATTGATAACTGAGTTTCCCACCTTCACAGGAATATCCAGGATCACACCACTGATGGTACTACGCACCAACGTACTGCTGGCCTTCGCATTACTGCGGGATACACCGTCACGCACCACCTCCAAAGCATCAGTAGCGGCATTCTTCTCTTCTTTAGCCTGCCGCCACACCTGCGCAATCTTATCATATTCATCGGCACTGACAAGTCCTTTGTCAAAGAGCACTTTCTCACGCTCATAGTCAGTCTGTGCCTGCTGCAGATTGACCGTCGCCAGTCGTACCCTACTCTCGGCGCTACTCAACTGTGCCATATCCGGAATTACCTTGACCTTGGCAATCACCTCACCGGCAGTGACGATATCACCGGCCTCTTTCATGATCTGGGTGATAATACCACTGATCTGCGGCTTCACATTCACCTCATCACGCGGTTCAATCTTTCCCGTCACCACCGTCGTCTTACTGATATCACCCACCGTTACCTCAAACTCATCGTACACCACCTCTTTCGGTAATGAACGAAGATAGAGAAACACGAAGGTTCCTATGAACACAGCCAATATCAACAATGGCACTACAACTTTCAGAATCTTTTTCATATATTACACTCTAAACTATAAACTATGAACTATGAACTATGAACTATTATTCACTCTTCCCTCATGGCATCCACCGGTTTGATGGCCATCGCCCGCAGCGCAGGAGCCAGTCCCGCCAAGACACCTAATATACTCAGTAAGACAAGTGCTCCTATAGCCGTCCAGAAACGTACCTGATAGTGAGCCCCCACCACCCCATCGGTGGTATCACCCATCTCCAACATCTCCAAGATAAAGACGGCAAAGAGGATGCCGGCCAATCCGGACACCGCCGTAAGTACCACACTCTCTGTCACGATCTGTGAGAGGATCATCCGTGGGGTCGCACCAATAGCACGACGGATACCGATCTCCGTTGTACGCTCCTTTACCGTCACCATCATGATATTACTCACGCCTATGGCTCCAGCTAAGAGCGTGCCGATACCCACCAAGAGTATCAGCAGGTTTACGCCATGGAAGAGATTATCCACCAGACTGAACATCACCTGTGTATTGAAGATCATCACACTCTGTTCATCGGTAGGGTCCACCTGATGGGCACGGGCAATCACCGAACGCATCTTCTCTGTGATACTCTTCATCGAGATACCCGGCTGCACCGTCACGCAGATCATACTCACACGGTCACCGTAGTTGTATGTCTGCTGCATCATCGTCAGAGGGATATATACCGACTCCTCACTACTGCCGTTGATACTGATATTCCCGGAACTGTAGTCAACACCCACCACCTTATAATAGATATTATCTATCGCGATCTGCTCACCACAGGGATCACCCCCATTGGGGAACAGCGTCTTATAGATCTTCTTTCCGATGATACACACCTTACGGTGATCACGGATATCCATATCATTGAGATAACGGCCATATAAGATCTTCGGACTCTCCACCTCCTGATAGTCTGGTGACAATCCTTTCAACACACAGGTGATACTCTTGTCCTCGTGCAAAGCGGTGATGCCCCATTTGCTTACCACCGGTGAGACCGTCATCAACTCAGGGACCTGTTGCCGCAGACGCTCCACATCAGTATAGACCATATTCCAACTGCGGCCCTTGCGGAAACCGGCATAAGGCTTTGTCGTGGACTGCGACCAGATAATAGCTGCATTGGTGGCAAACCCCTCAAAGTTGGATTTCAACTTCTCCCGCAGTCCATTACCGCCACCTATCAACGCCACGAGCATGAAGATACCCCAGAACACACCGAAGCCCGTCAGGAGCGACCGGCTCTTGTTCCTCGTCAACGTATGTACGATCTCATGATAACTGTCTATATCTATCCTCACAGCCTAAGCTCTAAACTCTAAACCCTAAACTATTTTTCACTCTGCTCTCAACGCCTCGATAGGTCGTACCTGCGCGGCCTTCCGTGCAGGGACCAATCCCGCTATCATCCCCGCAAGGATCATCACGATCGTGGCTGCCACACACACCTGGAAACTGACGGTCGGATCGAGGAACACAGAGATATGCTCCCCCTCTCCCAAGTCAATCTGCTCACTGCCGATGGTGACATCCATCAGGTGATTGGCAAAAATCCCCATCAACATCCCTATATATCCGAAGAACGTGGTGATGATAATACTCTCAGCGATAATGAGCCGCAGCAACGATCCGGGAGTAGCACCGATCGCTTTCCGGATACCGAACTCATGGGTTCGCTCTTTCACGGTAATCAACATGATATTACTCACGCCCACCACCCCACTGAGCAAGGTGAAGAGTCCGATGATCCACAGGGCTATTCGTATGATGCTCATTCCCGTATTCATCTGCAGCGCCTGTGTAAAACGGTTCCATATCCAAAAAGTACTCTCATCATCGGAAGCAGCACGATGCTGCTTGTTCAACCGTCCACGGTAATTCTTCTCAAAGTCTGTATTCTCAGCCATTGTATTAAGACCGGAGAAGGAGAAATAAATCTCATCCACCTTATCACCTTTATTATAGATAGAGCGTATGGTGGTGGCTGCCGTATAGGCATCGTCGGCCATGCCACTGCGGTCGGCCTTATAGACACCGACTACTTTAAAAGCCATCTCACCCACCTTCACATACTGTCCAAGCAGTCGTACATAACCCTTCGGCATCAACTCCTTGGCATAGGTATCACTGAGGATGAGCACCTTGCGTTTCTCCTGCATGTCAATATTATTGACGAAACGCCCGCAGAGCATGGTCTTCCGGTTGATCGTGATCTCCTCCGGATAGACACCCCGCAGAGATACCTGTACATACTCACTGCCCAGACTCACCTGGACACCACGTTGACGTACCACAGCACCTGCAGCCGTGACGTTCTGACTGAAGTCGTGCGCCGTAGTATGCAGATCCTTGTTGTCCAACTGTATGCTGCGTCCTTTGCGCAAACCCTCGTAAGCCTTGCTGGTGATACCACCATATACGGTCATCGAATGATCCATAAACCGTCCGGTAGAGTCCTCCAAGGCATGGATCAGTCCGTTACCGGCACCCAACAGAAAGATCAGCATGAAGATTCCCCATGCAACAGCAAAGCCCGTCAGTGCCGTACGCAACTTGTTACGTCTCGCGGTGGCAAATATCTCTGTAAGGATATCCGGCATTATTTCATGACTCCCTCCATTCCGAAAGGCGATGACTGATGCTGAGTATTCTCACGGATCTCACCGATCAGTCCGTCTTTAATATGTATAATCTTATTGGTCTCGTTGGCGACACCACTCTCATGGGTAACCACAACAATCGTTATCTTCTCTTTCTCATTCAACTGCTTCAGCAGACGCATCACCTCCACACTCGTCTGTGAGTCGAGGGCACCCGTGGGTTCATCTGCTAAGATAATCCTGGGTTGGGTAATCAGCGCCCTGGCTATCGCCACACGTTGTTTCTGACCACCCGACAACTCATTGGGATAGTGATGCGACCAGTCGGCCAATCCCAACCGATCCAGATAATCCATAGCCAACTGATGACGTTTACGACGGGAAACGCCCTGATAGAACAGGGGCAGTTCTACATTCTCCACAGCTGTCTTGAAACCAATGAGGTTAAAACTCTGGAAGATAAAACCGATCATGTGGTTACGGTAGTAAGCTGCCTGTGTTTCCGACAAGTCCTTGATCAGGGTATCTGCAAGGGTGTAGGTACCACTGTCATAGTTGTCAAGTATCCCCAGGATATTCAACAGCGTGGATTTGCCTGAGCCCGAAGCACCCATGATACTGACGAACTCTCCTTCGTCAATATCGAGGTTGATGCCCTTCAGCACATGCAATGGCTGTGCCCCGAAATAGGTCTTATGGATATTCTCCAGATGAATCACAGTTGATAATTTATAATTAATAATTAATAGTTAATAATTGATAATTGATCTAACAGATACAATAACTTTTTGTTAAAGGGACAGGACTGCGAAGCAGCCTGTCCCTTATTATTCACGCTTCACTCTACACTCTTCACTTTTTTGTCGTGCACTCATTCACCAGATAGACGATGCTCATATAGGGGATATCCGTATTCGTCTGCAGACCGATCTCACAGGTACGGCTGTTAGAATAACCCACTTCGATATGATGCTCCTCAATCTGTGGCTTCAGTTTACGCAATGCATACTTGTTCATCTCCGGATAGGTGAATCCACGGTCACCGGCAAAACCGCAACAGCCTACGCCTTCCGGCAGATAGACATTGTTGGAACAGAGCTTAGCCAACGCTATCAACTGGTCGGAAACGCCCATCTCACGGGTAGAACAGGTAAGATGCAATGCCACATGACGGTCGATGGGATGGAATGCCAGACGGTCTTTCAGGAAGGTCATGATAAACTCTGCCGGCTCATAGAGCTTCATGCGTGTGATCACTTTCTTCATACGATGCAGACATGGGCTCTGGTCGCACAGCACCGGATAGCGTCCTTGCTCACTGGCTTCCCATAAGGCTTTCTCCAGCTCTGCACTCTTCCTGTCGGCGATATCGAGCATTCCCTTGCTCTCCCAGATCTGTCCACAACACATCTTGTTCATATCCTTGGGGAAGATCACCTCATAACCGGCCTTGTTCATCAACTGGCAGACCTCGTCCACAAGACTGTTCTTCACAGGTGCTCCCTTAGCCAATCCCATGGTCTGGTTGATACAACTGGGGAAGTACACCACCTTCAGGTCTTCTTTCTCAGCCTTGCCGATATGTGCACCCGGCTTGGGCTGCTTCACCTTCTTCGGCATAGCGGTGGTCCACAACGGCAATCCCATCTTGTTCATGCCTCGACAGATACCACTCATCAGCGATGATCCCAATACGGTATGTCCCAGGTTTGCAACATCCAGTACAAGCCGCAGACTCGATTTGATGCCTGCCATATGGTTAGCGGCATATTCTCCTACCTTATAACCGGTCTTGTTCTCGAGCATGTTCATCTGACGTATCAGGTGGGTGAGCTCACCGGTATTGATCTTCATCGGACAGGAAGTGGAGCACAGTCCGTCGGTAGCACAGGTCTGATCACCGTAATAGGCATATTGTTTCTTCAACGTGGCAAGACGCTCAGGATCACGCCCGCTGTCTGTCAGGTCACGGATCTCTCTCTGTACAGCGATACGCATACGGGAAGAGAGAGTCAGTCCGCATGACATACAGTTCACCTCACAGAAGCCGCACTCAATACATTTGTTGGCACGTTTCACAGCCTCAACGGTTTCTTTCGTGGTGGAGACATCACCAGCCAGATAATGTCCTCCGTCTGGAATACGGTCGAAGTCATAATCCAATACCGGCAGCGGCTTCAGGCACTTGATGAAGCACTCCGGCTCATCATTGAAGATAACACCCTGGTTCAGCAAGCCCTTCGGGTCGAAGATAGCCTTCAGCTCCTTCATCACCTCATAGGCTTTATCCTGCCATTCGTATTTCACGAACGGAGCCATGTTGCGTCCGGTACCATGCTCTGCCTTCAAAGAACCATCGTATTCCTCTACAACCAGACGGGCCACATCACGCATCATCTCTTCATAACGCTTCACCTCAGACTCACTCTTGAAACTCTGGTTGAGGATAAAGTGATAGTTACCCTCGAAGGCATGACCGTAGATACAGGCATCATCATAACCATGGTCGGCAATCATCTTCTGTAGTTTGACGGTTGCCTCGGGGAGGTCGTTGATATGGAAGGCCACATCCTCGATCAGACAGGAGGTGCCGACAGGACGGGTACCACCCACCGATGGGAAGATACCGGAACGGATAGCCCAGTACTTACCGTAGATCTTCGGATCCTCCGTGAACTCTGCCGGGATATACAGACGGAACTGCGACAGACATTTCTTCACCGTCTCCATCTTCTCTATCAACTGCTCATGGGTCACCGCCTTCGTCTCCGTGAGGATAGCGGTAAGGTTATGGTAGTCACCGGGCTCCACACCGGGGATCTTGCCGGCATCCACGTCTTTCTGGTATTGCAGATAGACGGGGTCATCAACAGAACTGAGTGACTTATAGTCGAGCATCTCAGCACTCTTCACCACCAGGTTCTCCGCACTCATCTTCAGGTCTTCATCTCCCGACTTCAGTTTCTTCATGGCCACCACAGCCTCACAACTCTCCTTCATCGTCTGGAAATAAACCATGGCAGATGCCTTGTAAGGATAGTCGTAAAGAGTCTTCATGGTTACCTCTGAGAGGAATGCCAAGGTACCCTCAGAACCGACCATACAGTGGGCCATGATATCGAAAGGATCATCATAGGCGAGCAACGGACGGATATTCAGACCCGTCACATTCTTAATACTGTATTTCTTGCTGATTCGGTCGGCCAACTCCTTGTCTGCCCTTACCCGGTCACGCAGTTCCTCAATCTTACGGATGAAGTCGGGATGCGACTGGCGGAAAGCCTCTTTGCTCTTCTCATCTGCCGTATCCACCACCGTACCGTCGGTCAGGATAATACGGGCACTGATCAGCATACGGTCACTGTTGGCATGCACACCACAGTTCATACCCGAAGCATTGTTGCAGACGATACCACCCACCATGGCACTGCCGATAGAAGCGGGATCGGGCGGGAATACTCTTCCGTAAGGTTTCAGGATCTCATTCACCCGTGATCCGACGATACCCGGTTGCATACGGATACTGTCCTGGTTGGGGCCTATCTCATATTTCTCCCAGTGCTTACCAGCCACGATAAGGATAGAGTCGCTCACGCTCTGTCCCGACAGTGAGGTACCGGCAGCACGGAAAGTGAAAGGCAAATCATATTTGTTACATGCCTTGACAATGGCCGACACCTGTTCTTCGCTATCACTACGGATAACGATCTTCGGTATCTGACGGTAGAAACTGGCATCGGTACCCCAGCCCAGCGTCCGTAACTCGTCGGTATAGATGTTTTCTTTCTTTACGAAAGACTTGATCTCTGCCAAAAACTCGTCATACCTTAGCATGCGTTCGGCGTTGTTGTTTCCTGTTGTTTCCATGGTTACGTGTATTTAATAATAAGTTGATAATCGTTATTTTTTTAAGATAATAAATTCAAATATGCAAATATAATATTTATTTTGCATATATCCTAAAATATCCCGAAAAGTTTTGAATTATTACCTAAACGAAGGTCTCAACAGACTCCTTCTCCCTGTAAAAACAGAGAGAAGGAGGAAAAATCATTTAACCACATCCATACAGTCTATCCTGCAACGCATACGCCGATGGGTATAGAAATCAACACGTACCTGATCACCGGGCTTCAGATAGACAGCCTCAGGCAACTGATGGGTCTTCAACCCTTCTGTACGCTCACCACGCCAAGAGTCAACAAGCTCATCATTCACCGACAAACCCATCCAAGCCTGACCGGAAGCCTCATCATAGAAAGTAACACTGATGCGATAGCTGCCTTCCTTACCCTGCCAGATACCCGACATCGCTCCCGGACCTACCTCACCGACAGTAACGGTATCATTACTTGCCTTATATCCCTTGAAACGGGTATTACCGTCATTCCGCTCCAGATAGGCATAAGCACTGCGGGCAAGATGCTCCATCTCCGTACGACCCTCACGGATATAACAGGCCGGCGACTCAAAGCACCATACATCTCCCTTCACGACAGTTCCATTGGGCTTCACCGCATCCACACGCCAGAAATATTTCTGTCCGTACAGCAAGGTTCCGGGATTGAACGTTGTCTGTTCGGTTGTACCGACCATCGCGTTCTCAAGACCTTTCTCTGTAGTGGCAAGATAAACCTGATAACGCGTTACTGATGCAGCGGGACTCCATGAAAGATTCATCGGGAGAGTCTTTGACTGCGGATTAACGGCTATACGCAACTTTGCCGACCGCTCGCCATTGGCAGGATAAGGTTTTGCCGCCTTCTCTGCCGCTGTGGTAAAACGATAGATGGGAGAGACACGACTGCCCTTCTTCGTGTATGCCTTCACATACCAATAATAGGTGGTAGCAGGGGCAAGTGTCACCTTATCTATCTTTGTCAGTCTCAACTTATTCGGATCAGTACCCATAAACACCTCAGCCTTGGTCATGCCCTCAACGCTGCTGAACTGCGGTTTTACATGGCATTGTACATCCGTAGCTCCGTTGCCCGGCCAGAGGATTGGCTCATACTCCAATCCCTCAACGGGGCCTACCTGGTTGGGATAAAGCCCGGCAACCTCCTTTGGCGATGTCAGTGCAAAATCATAGTCATACCATGTCTCCGGACGGAAGTTCGCACCGGTGGGCTGATATTTGAACATCGGGGATAAGGCTCCGCCGAAATAACTGTTCCTGTCAATAATAAATCCGCAGGAAGCCTCATCGACACTATGGGCATAGAGGTTCTCAAAAGGATGATTCACGGTCTTGTCAAAATAATTCTGCTCCGACACCACCTGTGCCTGAGTGTGCACACCGATGGCATAGCTGCCGATGGTCTGGTAGTAATTACTGAACACGTGTCCTAAGCCATAACCGATACGTGGGTTACGCTGATCGGTACGCATAAAGGCATTGTGATGATAGGTGGCACGGTTCTTCCCGTTATCATCATAGTGCATCGTACCGGAATTCAAAAGACAGGCTTTATGATGGTCGTGGATATAACAATAGCTCACGGTGAGATAACTCGACCCGACAGTGAGGTCAACCAGTCCGTCCCAGTCTTCTTTCACAGGCTCATCTTCACTGTACACATCACAGTGATCCACCCAGATATGATGGGAGCTCCTGGCGGCGATGCCATCGGGATCAGCATGATGGATAATCAGGTTACGGATGATGATATTCTCTTTTCCCTTGATATCCAGTCCGATACCAGCCAACTCGGCACCTTTCACACCAACGATGGTCTTGTTGCTCCCCACCTCAATGATGTCTTTCTTCCGGTTGAGCCCATTACCTTCCATACGTCCCTCCACTATAATAATATAAGGTGCAGGGTCAGCGGCATAACGAGCCAGATCCTCACGGGTATTGACACGCACGATCTTACCGCCCATACCACCGGTAATACCGTTAATACCTTCGTTGACATTCACGAAACCCACAGGTCCATACTGAGCCATCACCGTTCCTGTAACAAACAACAGGAACGACACCATCAATAATACAAGCTTTCTCATCTTCTTTACATTAACTGTCTATACCTTTGACTCCCAACCCCGCCAAATGTAATAATAATTGATGTGAAAGAAATTAAAAAGAGAAGATTGCATTATATTCTTCTCTCTGTTTCGGCAGAGAGAAGAACCAAGAGAGACCATGTTGCACGCTCCGGGCTAGATAAAATGTCGGTTCTTCACACTGTGCTGCGGGACTCGCTTCGCTCAAACAAGTCCTCGCACCGCCTACGGCGACGTGTTCATTCACCGCATTTTATAGCTATCCCTCTCGCTATCGCAACCAATTTAGTTTAGGGATTAGGGTCTAGAGTTTAGGGTTTAGATTAAGCAGGCTGTAAGCCTGCATAAAATAAGATCCACGCCCGCATAAGGGTGTGGTACCTTTATGTAAGAGCGACGAGAAGGAGCGGTTACATCCCTCTCCTGGAGAGGAGAGGGCGTGGGAGAGGTCGAGTCCCCTCATTAGGCAAGGAGGGGTTGGGGAGGTTGTGAAAAAAACTCTTTTTGGTTGCTTTTTCTCTGGCGGCACAGAGAAAAAGAACAAAACTGTACGTTCTTTTTACCATACTAATCTCTTAATAACTGTAAAATATTATGATTAGTCTTAATACTTAATGAATCTTCGTATTAAATTGTAAAGCATTCTGCTCTAAACTTTCTAAAAAAGCCTCCCCTTATTCATATGTTTAAGGAAACATTTTCCTAAAGGGGCGTAAAAAAGGAATAAAAACCAAGGTGTATATATAGTTTTTAATCAAGCACGAAGAGTTAAATATCTATAAAAAAAGGATGGTTTAGCCACTGAGGGCCGGAGATGATCCCACTCGTTCCACAAGAGATAAGGCCACGGAGATAAGACGAACGTCCCGCCCCTTGCCTAAGGGGAAAGTTACGAGTAAGCGAGTGCAGAGTTAAGTTTACTTAAGCTATGCCGAGCGAGAGTAATTTCGATGTGAAACATCAAAGGGATGGGGGCGGGGTTAGAACCCTTCTCAAACACTTTTTAAAATCAAAACGTTTTAACGACAATAATAATATTAACAAATAAAACAAATGAAAATGAAAAAAGCAAAACTTTTTATGATGCTCGCCCTCTTAGTGATGGGAGTGAGCAATGTGATGGGTGCCACGAAGGACTTCTATGTAAACTACGAGAGGGATTTCCTTACAGGTACAGGTTACAATATTGCTTCCTCTACAGGGTACTACACAATTCAAAAATTTAGTGCACTCACGACTCAGGGCCTTGACCAAATAGGTGACAGAATGATTCGTGTAACATATAATGGTAATACTGCTCCTTCTGCTGCCACTATTGCACAGTACATTACGGCTATAGGCAAAACAGGATATACCACGAGGGTTGTAGGTATTGATAACACTATTTATATCTGTTATATCTGGAATGAAGCTTTCAATCGGGCATATCGGGAATCTGGTAAAGATGGTTATACAATAGAGTTAAAAAATAGTGTAATCACATCTCATGAGTGGACACCAACGGGTACGGGTAGTCACCTAACATATTCCGATTTATATGTTAAGACTGATTCTAGACAGGTGAAGAATGTAATTAAGTTAGGTGATGACGAATGTGCAGTTAGACTGAATACTTATACTGATAGTGAGGTGACAATCCCACTTGTGGATCCAACTAAAGGATACGATGTAGTGGCTATCCAATCACTTGGCATGTGTGAAGAGGAACCCCACGAATTACCTATCGTAAATTGTGAGAAATATAATGATGATATACCCGACTGGCAATGGGAATATTATGGACATTATTCATCTGAATATGGCTGCTACATAATAGAAGGAACTCAGACAAATAGTCACAGCAACAGTAATCTTACAAAAGTAACATTTGAGAAAAATGCCACAACTGGCCAATCAAATATAGAGTCTATTGCTGACTATGCATTCCAAAGTTGTAAAGTTCTAACAACAATAGAAATCCCACAATCGATTAAATATTTAGGTGAGGCTTCTTTCTCTCAGTGTGTAGGTCTGACGGATGGGTTTACTTTCCAAAGGACAAGCGGTGCTTCCTTCACTACGAATTTTAAGGTTATCAGAAACTACACTTTCTGGAATTGTCGGAATATGACGGATTTGGAATTACCAGACGGTATCATCGTTATTCAAGGTCAGCAGTCTGGTTCATCCATGCAGTATATGACGAGTCTTACTAACCTCCGTCTTCCCAACACCTTGTTAGCTATTGGTCCACACTTCCTGTGTGACGCAAGTAGTCTTACAAGTGTTACCATCCCTGCTTCCG
Source organism: Prevotella sp. (assembly GCA_016291915.1). Taxonomy (GTDB): domain Bacteria; phylum Bacteroidota; class Bacteroidia; order Bacteroidales; family Bacteroidaceae; genus Prevotella. Next base: position 19,338 of record JAEEZP010000011.1, read on the forward strand.
TAAAATATATTGACGGTGCTTGTTTCCATGGTTGTGAGAGTTTACAAGAAGTTTATCTGTTAGGCCCTGCCTCTGCCCTGCAAGGAGTATATGACGGCTCTGATACTTTTGGAGCGAATAGAACAATGTGTAAGGATCATGTGAGCCAATGTGTCTTTATCACCACGCAGGAAAACATTGAAGGTTATGCTACAGACGCTAACGGTGTTTGGCAATTGATAGGAGACAATAAGGATGGAAATTGTTCAGCTACTCTTTATGCCGTAGCTGTAGATGACAAAGGCCAGGCAGTCAGAGATGATGACGGTAACTTTGTAATTGAAACAGACGAAAATGGAGATCCTGTTCCATTGACTTATGAAAATGGTTCTCCTGTTGAAACGAAAAAAGGGAATAGAAATGTATGTTCCAAAAATTGGAACAATGCTTTGACATATTTCCCGGATCAGAAGGTTCAGTATACTCCTGGCAAATGGGTAACAGTTATTTTACCCAAAAAATACACTCGTGCAGAACTGGAGACAAAATTCGGTACTGATGTCATGTTGGCTGAGATGACTGGTTTCCGAACCCCTGAAAGTTCATATGTAAATGGTATTCTGACCTATCATCTTAATTTTACTGAGGTAACTGATCCTGTGGCACATAAGCCATACATGATTAAGCCAGGTCATATTAAAGCCAGTACAGATGCTGACTATACCTCTCCTTACTGGGTGACTTTGATAGGATGCAGTGAGATGGGGCCAGATTATCGTGCAGAGGTGCCCAAAGATCATGCTCTTAAAATCGATGCAGAAGATGAAACTGAGGTAGTAATGTACGGCAGATATCAGCCTTATGGCATGAAACAATGGGAGTTCTACTTCCAGAATCCTCTTAAAAATGGAGTATATAACACTGCATGCGTATTTAAGCGCGTCGTTGATCCAGCTCAAGCTCCTACTGTTAAGCCATTCCGTTGCTACTGGAGAATTTGGTTGAAAGGTGAGGCCCAGGATGCAGGTGCTGGAGCTAAGAGTGCATTCTTTACGTTCGTTGATGATGAAAGCACACCGACAGGTATCGATCAGACTGAGACAAAAATTGCTATCGAGATCGGCAACATCTATGATCTGAACGGCCGTAAGTTGGATCTCAAGAAAGAAGACCTGCCGAAGGGATTGTTCATTATCGATGGTAAGAAAGTAATGATTAACAAATAATTATGGAGGATTGAAAGATGAAAAAAACATATAAAACTCCCGAGGTTCGTTTAGTTGGCTTAGGTGAAGAATTATTGGGTGGATTAACTCAAGAGAGTGTACAGGGTGACGCACTTTTCCCGGATGGCACTGAGGTTGCACCTGGTGGACCAAGTTCCGGTTCTGATGATCCTGAAGCTAAGCGCAACCGCGGCTTCTGGGATGATGAAGACTAATTGAACATTTGTGTTATAGCGAGATAATGAGTGGGGATAGGTTCCCGAGTGGATACCTGTCCCCACATTTATAAAACAAACGCCAAACGTGAAGCTGATAAGACTATATTAGTGCTTGTTCCAAATCTCCACAAAAGCGTTTATATCGCAAACAGAAAGCAATTCATAATAAGGAAAAAAGGCAGGTGTCTATCATCTAGACAAGCCCACCCCATTTGCTCTTTCATTGTCGGTGATTGTGAAATTCCCGACGACTTTTAAACAACAAATAAGCAAAAGCGGAATGTTTCAGGGGAAACTCAAAACTCCCCTGAACATTCAATTTGAGGTCGAGCAGCAGTGGGGACAGGAACCCGAAAGCTATCTCTCAGGAATCACCGGATCGAAAGAGCATTTCCGGCAGTGGTTCCTGTCCCCAGTAAATTTAATAAAAACAAATAAAGATATGAAGAGACATTTCTGGTTATGGATGATCTTGCCGATGATCGCCATCGGTTTTACTTCCTGTTCTGAAGATGACGAGCCGGAGATTCCCTGGTATGAGGATATAGCCACGCTCCAGTCGGATTATGCCAAGGCCCTTATCGATGCGCAGTATCCGGATGCCTCAAAGGTTTCCACGACACTGATGCCCATCAGCGAGAGTAATCCCGAACTGGAATGGATCACCGTCGATGGAAAGAAGATGGTATTGGTCTGTGCGATAACGAACCAGCCAAGTCTCAAGTTTTGGGCAGCCACCGATACTTTCCGGTTGTCTAAGCAGACAGGACTTTGGGTGACGTTGCCGCAGGAATGGAAACACCGTGCCGGACAATATGCCGGGATGGATTCGATCGCCTCCCGTTTCCGTATGAGTCAGATGTTGGGACTCTATCCCGACTGCG
>JAEEZP010000130.1 GCA_016291915.1 Prevotella sp.
AATATTCCTGATGACAATCCACCACCTGCAACTTACAGCCATACTTCGCGGCAACAGCCGTAGCCATCTCCAAGTCCTCCTCCGAAGAACAGTCCCACTCCTCTTCCTCCTCCGGACCGATCTTGATATAGAAACAGTTGGGATGAAGTCCGATACGGGCAAACTCATACACAACGACACTGCTGTCCACTCCTCCAGACAACAGAATAGCGATCTTCTTATCCTTGAGCTCATTGATGTTCATGTGGACAAAGTTACGATTAAATGAGCGAAAAGCCAAAAATCATCGAAGATAAATTTAGTCACAATGAAAATAAAGGAATTTATTCACTTTATTGAATTGTGACTAAATTTGCTTTTACGAAGTAAAAGGGTTTTGGCTTTTCCGAATGGAAGTAACTTCGGCGAAGCCAAAGTTACATGAATAACATTAGTCTTGCAGTGTAACTTCGGCGAAGCCAAAGTTCCACTTTTTTTCTATTATTTTTTGCTTTCCTATAATTTTTATTTACTTTTGTGGCATATCTGAAGAAAATGGTTTAAACCATTATTATCCTTTATCATCTAATAGAAAGAATCATGAAGAAAATTATTTTTACAGTTTTATCCATTCTCATCGTTAGTGTGTTCGTTGCCTGTCAGAAGAAAGAACTACAGGAACAAGTGCAGCAGAAAATGCCAAAGTTCAAGAAAGAAGCTACCTTGGTCACAGAAACACTTACCGACTCCGCCAGTAAGAAGGTGGGGCCGATAGAATGTACCAGTGTCATCACCGTGGACTACCCCACGAAGGGCAATAAGTATCTGCTGAACAGCATACGGGAATGGATCATCGACTGGACCTATGCCAACGACTCGATAGCACTCGACGACCCTGCTGCCATCCTGAAGGACTACAACAAAAACAGTATGAAGGAACTGATCCCGATGGCAGAGGAAGTAATCTCTGAGAGGGATACTAACGAAGACGAGAGACAGATGGGATATGCCCAGGAGATGACGATCAAAAAGATTTACGAGAACGATATCCTGGTGACCTTCATGGTGACCACCTACGGCTATTGGGGTGGCGCTCACGGCGGAGCCTCTGCCTGGGGAACCACCTTCCGCAAGAGCGATGGAAAGGTGCTCGACCATATCTTCCGTAACGACAAGCAGACGGAGATCCAGGAAATGATCACGAAAGACCTCCAGAAATATTTCGAGGTGAACAGCTGGGAAGAACTCAAGGAACATCTCTTTGTGGATGAGTATGCCACCAGCGTGCCTATGCCGCAGGGTGATCCTTACATCGAGAACGACAGCGTGGTGTTCTGTTACCAGCAATACGAGATCGGGGCCTATGCCATCGGTATGCCTGCCTCAAAACTCGCCATCAAGGATCTGAAGAAGATGCTGGCGCCTTCATTCTTAAAGCTACTTAATTCACATTCTACAAAATAAATCATTATGAAAAAGTTATTAGTTATCGTGATGCTCTTTGCACTCAGCATCCCTGCCGTAAAGGCACAAGTTATCGACGAGGGCAGTATGAAGAAAGCAACAGGTTGGGTCAACAGTCTGAATCTCAATGACAAAGCTAAGGAAGAACGTGTTACTAAGGTGATTGCCACCCATCTGGCAGCTATCCGTGACTGGCACAATACCCATGGTAATATGGTTCCCGATGGAGCTATCAACCCCACGACAGGTAAGAAACTGTCAGCGCTCGACCGTATGGTCATCGCCGACTCCTCACAGCCCGCTTCTATCCGTCAGGCATTGCTCGACGGTCTGAATGCCGACCTTACCCCTGAGCAGGTAGAACAGGTATTGGATATGTACACCATCGGTAAGGTAGCCTTCACCATGAAAGCTTATAAGGAAGTGGTTCCCGACATGACAAAAGAAGACGAGGAATATATCCTGAACAACCTGAAGGAAGCACGTCTGATAGCCGTTGACTATAAGAATATGAAGGCCATCTCCGCTATCTTCGAGATCTACAAGACGAAGAACGAGCAGTATTTCACCAAGAGCGGCCGTGACTGGCACACCATGTATGGTGCATACGTCAAAAAGCTGAAGGCTCAGAAAGAAGCCGAGCAGAAAGCCAAGAAGAACTAAGACGACAGCAAGCTCCTCACTTCCCGAGGAACTTACTCTCTAAATAACTCATGAATACCTCCTTATAGTTATCACCTATAGGGAGGTATGTTTCTTCATCCATGATCACACGGTTTTTGTTTACCTCCTGGATTTTGGACAGGTTGATGATATAACCACGGTGGATGCGCATAAACTGACTGGATGGAAGACGTTCTTCCATCTTTTTCATACTCAGCAAGACGATGACAGGCTTGGCACGCCCCTCGAGGAAGATCTTCAGATATTCACTCATGCTCTGCACATAACGGATATCCTTCACCTCGATACGTATCACCTTATAGTCGGTCTTGAGGAAGAGCGTATCATCTTCCACGGGTGAGATCGTGGCAGTATTCTGCAGGTCATAGCGCACCTTCACCTTGTTGGCAGCCCTTTGGAAATCCGTCAGCCCGAAAGGTTTCAGGAGATAGTCAACAGCATCTACCTTGAAGCCCTCCACAGCATATTCCGAATAGGCGGTGGTGAAAACCACCATCGGCGGCAATGCCAGCGACTTGACGAAATCCATGCCGTTCAGGTCGGGCATGTTGATATCCACAAAGATAGCGTCGATCACCTCCCTATCCATGATGAGCATGGCATCATGGGCACTCTGACAACTGTCAACCAACTCCAGGAAGGGTATTTTCTTGATATAGGTCGTCAACTGCTGGAGCGCCAGTGGCTCATCGTCTATCGCTAAGCATCTGATCATGATTCTTGAATTTTATTGAGTGGTAACAATAACAATACCTCGTAGATGTTCTCTGTCTCGTCGAAATCTAAGGTATAACGATCTCCATACAACAGTGTCAGCCGCTGTTTTACATTCGTAAGTCCTACGCCTCCCTTTTTCTCCTCCTTATCACTGGTGGCAGTATTACTGTTCTTACAGGTGAACTTCAGTCTGTCGTCATCCAAAGATAATTTTACGTCGATAAAACTCTCTTGCTTGTAGCTGATACCATGTTTGAAGGCATTCTCTACAAAGGTGATCAGCAACAACGGTGGTATGCCCACTTCAGGAACTCTTTCAGGCAGTGAGACGGAGATCCTCACCTTGTCGGTATAACGCAGACGCATCAGTGAGATATACGTCTTCAGGAAATCTGTCTCACGCTGTAAGGGGATCATCTGCTTATCACCCTCATACAACACATAACGCATCATCTTCGACAGTTCGAGAATCGTGTCTTTGGCCTTTTCCGGATCGATATCCACCAGTGCATGGATATTATTCAGCGTGTTCATGAAGAAATGCGGGTTGATCTGGTATTTCAGATAGGCCAACTGCTGTTCCAGGCTTTTCCGCTCGAGCTCCTGCAGCTCCTTGGCATCCTCATCACTCTTGAAATAGAGTTTCACGCCAAGGTTCATACCGATGGTAAGTAATACCACAATCAGACTGATCACATTATTCAGTGAGAGGAACAACGGCTCGCCCTTACCTGGCATGGGGACCGGCCTGAATTCCTCATTCCGCAAGGAATCCCCCATCATCGTCATCTCCTCGTGATGCGGAGGCCTTTCATCAGGCCTTGCCATAGGTTCTCCGGGCCCGTGCCCGCCGGGATCCATCATCTCCATCTGTGGCGGTCCACCCCTTCTGATAGGACGATCCGTATTACACTGATAGCAGGTGAAGAGCACCAAGATGAGAAAGACGGAAAGGAAATAAAGCCATTTCTTATTCCGGTAGATAAGCAGCGGAGCCAGGAAGTAGTTATGAATGACAAACACCACCAGATAGGCAAAGAAGACACTCCACACCTCGAGGGTCTCCTCCCAACGGAAAGTTGATCCATGCGATAATGTCCGGATGAGGTTGGAGATAACCGGCGCTATGAACAGCAACAGCCATAGCGCCAGATATACTAATGTTTCTTTCGTTTCTCTTTTAGAAATCGTTATCTTCATATTATTTGGGGTAATGATATATCAGACGACCCAGAGCACAGAATGTGCGATAGAACATCGGCAGGGATGCCCCTTGCTAAACCTGCGTTTCAACAGCAGCAGATACACGATCAAATTAATAATCACCAGTACTGTCAAGAGAAAGAGTCTGAAAGCTGTCACTCGTGCTCATGCCTCCCCGCATGCCATTGGAAGAAGAGGTAGAGGTGGTGAAAGTGCCGAGCTTCGTCTCATTAGCCACCGTGGGAGAGGTGAGGTATCCGAAGAAATCATCACCGCCGCTCACCGATGTGGCAGTACTCAGGGTGTAGGTAGTGCCGGAACTGAACTTCGGTGAGCTCACCTGCATCACCGCCCTGCTGTAGGCCCGGGGCACCTTGAAGGCAAAGAGGTTGTTGCCACTGGCATCCTTGACGGTCAGGTAGGCTCCGTTTGATACGGTAACGCCTGAGAGAACCGCTTTCTGCTGTGAACCGGAGATTGACTCCGAGCCGCCACCCATCCCGATCACCGTGCCTCCATTGATGCTGAAGGTTTTCCGTTCCGCACAGTCGATCCCCTCCTCGGGAGCCATGGTCCCGCATCCGATGACCACACCGCCGTTGATCGTCAGGTTACCATTGGCATCAATACCGTCGTTACCTGTTGAATAGGCAAAAACATAACCGCCGTTAATAGTCATATCCCCCGCGGAGTTGATGGCATCATCACTGGCATAGGCTCCTATGCTTCCCGCAGAGATCGTCAGGGCGCCTTTCGTCTCTATGGCCTCGTGAGCTGCCGAACGTGCCATGATATCACCACCGGAGATGGTCATATCGCCTTTCGACTTGATCGCCTTGGCTGCCACGTCGTCATTGCCACTCGAGAAGTTCTTTCCTGCCGCAATGGCTCGTATCGTGCCTCCTGAGATCGTCATCGTCTGGGAAGAGTTCAGTCCCTTGCCGCCGACACCGGTGCTCTTCACGTTTACCTCTCCGCCGCTGATCACGAAGATACTGTCCGACTTGATGCCGGCACATCCCTTATACTCCTTATCCTCCTCGTCGTAGGCACATCCGCCGGTGGTTATCGCCGTTACTCTTCCACCCTCTATCTGGATGAAACCATCCGTATTGATACCTTTGGCAGCATCTGCCGATACCTCCACATTCACCACGCCACCACGGATGATCACGCCGTCGTTGGTCTTGATGCCATGATTGCCGGTGGACTTCACATAGATATTCGTGTTCGGACGGATCAACACATAGTCGTCACTCACAATACCGTTCTTGGCATTCGCATAGACACTCAGTTTACCGGAACCGCTGAACGCCAGCTTGCCTTCACTGAACAAGGTGCCTTTCATATCCTCGTTCTCCACCATCGTATAGGCAGAACCGTCGGTCAGCTTATTTGTCGTCCCGTCTTTCACGACGACATACATACGCTTACCCTGGTTGTTGATGGCCGCTCCCGTGGGATTCGTGATATCGACGCCATTGAGGATCACCTCAAACTTCTTATCACTGTAGATCTTAAACGAACCGTCAGTCGTCGTTCCACTCAACTCATAAGCGATATTCTTGACCGTGGAGGTGACCGTGACATCGGCCCCGTCGGTCTTCACAGTGACACCCTCAGCCTCTCCGCTGACACTGGCACTGTTGCCGTTATACACGATCTTGATGGTTGCGGTAGGCGTATAGGTCTCCACATAATCCTCATAGTAAGTATCCGTACTGCCGGGGATCGTCTCCGACTCCGTCAGCGACGAGGTATCGATCGTAACGTCAAAGGTGCCTAACGTGGAGGTTAAGGCAGTACCCGTGCCCCCCTGTCCACCGGGCATGCCGGGGAAGTTGTTACCGCCTCCTGTATTGATATTCTCGTCTATGGAGAAATAGTCATCCCATTCATTCTCTGTCGTACACGAGAAGAACATACCGACAGAGATTATCATGATTAAATATGCCAATCTTTTCATAATCACATCAATTAAGTTCAACAATCTTTTTATCGACTGCAAAGCTAAAAGAGAAAAATGAATAGCACAAATTCAATCAACAAACAGGGATAATTCTTCAACGAATCAGAAAGCCTCACGGTACTTACTCTCGTTCTTGTCCTCGAGCATGCTCAGATAACTGTTGTAGCGGCTCTGGGAGATAAAGTGGTTTTCCACAGCACGGATGACAGCACAGTCGGGCTCATGGGTATGCGTGCAGTTATTAAAGCGGCAGTCTTTGGAATATTCGAAGATCTCCTTGAAATAACTGCAGATCTCCTCCGGTTCCATGTCATAGGCCCCGAAGCCCTTCACTCCCGGTGTGTCGATCACCCATCCTCCCTCGGGGATGGACAGCATCTCACTGAAGGTGGTGGTATGCATACCTGTCTGATGGGCATACGAGATCTCTGCCGTCCTGAGGTTGATGCCGGGGATGAGGACATTCAGCAGGGTGCTCTTCCCCACGCCGCTGTTTCCGCTGAACAGCGTGATCTTGTCTTTCAGCACCTCCACCAACGGATCCAGCAACCGACGGTCGTTAGCGGCATCGGCAGCCGACAGCTGCAGGCAGTGATACCCGATCTGCTCATAGAGATCGACCATCATCTGCTGATAGTGTTTCTCGTCATCACTCAGCAGATCGGTCTTGTTGAAGATCAGTACCACGGGAATATTATATGCCTCGGCAGATGCTAAGAAACGATCGATAAAGGTGGTGGACGTCTGGGGATAGTTCACGGTGATGATCAGCGCAGCCTGATCGACATTCGCTGCGAGGATATGACTTTGTTTACTGAGGTTGGATGCCTTCCGGATGATATAGTTACGTCTGTCACAGATATCTTTGATGAAGGCAGAACCGTCTTGGTTGGTAATCAACTCCACACGGTCACCCACAGCCACCGGGTTGGTGCTGCGGATGCCCTTCAGTCGGAAATTACCTTTGATCTTGGATTGGATGGTCTGACCGTCGTCGGTCAGCACGGTGTACCAAGAGCCTGTGTTCTTAATAACGAGTCCGTACATCAGACGGTCATGATCTCTTTGTTCTTCGCCTCTATCAGCTCGTCAATCTTCTTGATATACTTATCGTGGATCTTCTGAAGCTCCAGCTCAGCATCTTTCTCGTTGTCT
>JAEEZP010000131.1 GCA_016291915.1 Prevotella sp.
CCACCGCATCGATTCCTTTCCTGTGCATCTCGGCAAAGCTCAGTCCGCACTGTTTCAAAAACAAATGACGGGTGTGCTCCGTGTAATGCAGGTAATTGGCATTGTTGACGATGCCCTCAATGTCGCACTCATAGTCGCGTACCTGCATCCTTGTCTCAAAGATATATTTCTTGTTCATATTCTTAATTTTACTCCAGGGCGGCCCTGGGACGGTTTTTGCCTCTTCGAGGCATTCATCGCTATATACTCTAAACTCTAAACTCTAAACTCTAAACCTTCTTCAAATACTCATATCCGAAGCGGCAGCGCAGACAGTCTCTCTTATCGCAGTATTCGCGTTTCAGTTGTATCAGCGCCTGACTATCACCGGCACATGTAACAATCAGTCCGCACATCTCCCACATCCTGACGATATAGTTGTTTTCAGGTTTGATGTTCTCCAGGATATCGAAAGCCCTGTCGCATAACGCTTCTTTTCCATGTGCCCTGCCATAAGCAAACAGTACAGGTACTACCGTATTGATGATAAGCAGGTCCTGTGTTTTAGGAGAGAGGTTCTTCTCCGTCTTACACGTTGTGCTCCCAAAGGTGAAATGTGTCTCCCAGTATGGTGTCACGTTCGTATCAAGGAGTTTCCGGATCTCATCGATGGTATCACACTCTATCAGTTGTCGCAGTCCCGCTTTCTTGTGATAATAGAGATTCGCCAGTTGGACAATCCGTATATGCGGGAAGTTCTGCGGTCTTAAGCGTAGGAATTTCCATCTGGAGGCATCTATCGGCTGCAGGGTGAATTTATGTTGCAGGTAGGAATACTCATGATATAGTTTCGTGAAGTATCCCTCTGTCAGGGCATCCTGCTGATACCGTTCAGGAATCATCTGCAGATGCAGCAACCCTGCCTGTCCCAGGAACAACGCCTCTATCTGGAAGAGATCGTCTCGATGATGGTCGGTTGCCCGCAAGGGGATGTTAAAGGCCCATTGCTCGAAAACATCTCCGTTGACACTGAAGCCGAAGTTACGTGCCAAGGTGATGAAATAGGCTGTCTCCCAATCATCGTTGCAGCGTCTTACCCGCTCGGCGATGGCGGCAGTCTTCTGTTCCAACCGCTCTGTCTGTAATACACTTGTCCAACTATGGACAGTGAGCCGTGACAGTTGCGGGATGACTTGATAACATGGAGGGTACTCATCGATGGTGAGGAGTTCCTCGTAGTGTGCCTTAACCTCCGGCGGGATGGTCAGCGGCAACTGTGGCAGTAAACGTCCGGCAGCAGTGGTAACCACCGCATCGATGATACTTGCCACATGCAGTATCACATTATCATACGCATGGTCCTTATGATGACCGTGCAAATACCAGTCACTGGCTTTTATATGTATCTCTACATTCCCGACCCACAAAGTGCCGTTGATCTTCAGTTTGGCATTGAAGAAATCAGGACCCGCATGACGGTTGTGTAGTCCCGTATCGATAACTTCTACTGACTGTCCGTCGGTCGTTTTCAACGTTTGTAGCGGGAATAGCTTGTGTTTCCAGCAATAATGCAGTAATTGCTCCATAAGTATTAAGAAATTAAAAACCGCTGCAAAACTACATCTTTTTTTGGAAATAGCGTTATTTCTATTGTTTTTTCTTTGCCCCGTAAAGGCGTTTGCTAATTTTTTGACCTTTTTTTGAGTTATTTTATGTTGATTATCAAACGTATCTGTATGAAAATGATTACCTTTGCAGCGTTTAATAACAGATATTACGAAGATTATGAAGATTGCATTGATAGGCTACGGTAAGATGGGTAAGATGATTGAGCAGATTGCCAAAGACCGTGGTCATGAGATTGTAAGTATAATAGATATCGGTAATCAGGAGGATTTCGACAGTGAAGCCTTTGCTTCTGCCGATGTGGCCATTGAGTTTACGGCCCCTCAGGCTGCCTATGGTAATTTCCTGAAAGCTTTTGCGAAGAATGTGAAGGTGGTGAGCGGTTCTACCGGTTGGATGAAAGACCACGGTGAGGAGGTTCGAAAGATGTGTTCGGAGGGTGGACAGACCTTGTTCTGGGCCTCCAACTTCTCCGTCGGTGTTGCCATCTTCTCTGCTGTCAACCGTTATCTGGCAAAGATTATGAACGGTTTCAATCAGTATGATGTACATATGGAAGAGACACATCATATCCATAAGATCGATGCACCCAGTGGTACCGCCATTACATTAGCAGAGGAGATGATCGCGGAATTAGACCGTAAGGACAGCTGGGTGAAAGGACAGGAGAATCAACCGTATGACAGTCGTTCCCTGAGGATTGACTCCCTTCGTCGTGGTGAGGTACCCGGTATCCATACGATCCGTTATGACTCTGAAGCTGATATGATCACGATATCTCATGAGGCACATTCACGTAAGGGATTTGCATTGGGAGCTGTCCTGGCCGCTGAGTATACCAAAGATCATCAGGGGCTCTTAACGATCAGTGATATGTTTGAATTTTAGTAGACGAGTAGACGAGTAGACAAGTAGACAAGTAAACAAGTAGACAAGTAAACGAGTAGACAAGTAAACGAGTAAACGAGTTGTTAGTTTGTAAGTATTTAGGATTATGATAGACAAGAAAAAGAAAAAGTTAAATATGAAGGTGCAGTGGCTGAAGTTCATCGTTGTGCTCCTGCTGTATCTTCTCTTCTTGTATTGGGTAAAGAGTTGGTTGGGACTGATCGTCGTACCTTTCATCTTTGATGTGTATATCACGAAGAAGATCAAATGGCAGTGGTGGAAAGAGTCGGAAGGACCGGTGAAGTTCATCATGAGTTGGGTGGATGCTCTTGTCTTTGCGTTAGTGGCAGTGTATTTCATCAACCTGTTCTTCTTCCAGAACTATGTCATTCCTTCTTCCTCATTGGAGAAGTCACTGCTGACCGGCGATTACCTTTTCGTATCGAAAGTCAGCTACGGACCGCGTATCCCACAAACTCCGTTGACCATGCCGCTGACACAACATACCTTGCCTGTCTTCGAGTGTAAGAGTTATATCGAGTGGCCCCATTGGGATTACCGTAGGGTTAAGGGATTAGGACATGTAGAACTGAATGATATCGTGGTGTTCAACTATCCTGCCGGTGATACATTGGTAAGCAGTCCTGTATATCAGGCACAAGACTTTTATCAGTTGTGCTACAGTTGTGGTTACCAGTTGCTGGATCCGGAGAAAAGACCCAATGTTGACTCTCTCAATGCCCAGCAGCAGTGGGACTACTATCAGTATGTGTATCAGGTGGGACGGGAGTATGTCAAGGAGAACCAACCCACCTTCGGTAGTATCACCACCCGTCCTACCGATCGTCGGGAGAATTATGTAAAACGTTGTGTGGGACTGCCCGGTCAGACGCTGCAGATCAAAGACCGTGTGGTTTATCTGGATGGTAAACCCAACAAAGAACCTGAAAATGTGCAGTATACCTATTTCGTCAAGCTGAAAGCAGAACTATCTGACGATGTGATGAAAGAGTTGGGTATCAGCATGGAGGACCTGATCAGTCTGAACCAGAACGGTTATATGCCGTTGACGCAACGTGCGGTGAAAGAACTCTCCAAACGTAATCTGGCAGAGTCGATACGTCTGAATACCGAGGCTGTGGTGGGTGACCTGTATCCTTTGAATGCACGGACCGGATGGACACGTGACAACTACGGTCCGATATGGATTCCTCAGAAGGGTAAGACCATTCAACTGAACATGCAGAATATCGCCATCTATGAGCGTCCTATCAAAGTGTATGAAAATCACGACTTACAGGTGAAAGACAATAAGATCTTTATCGATGGTAAGGAAACTACGGAATATACCTTTGCGATGGATTACTATTGGATGATGGGTGATAACCGTCATAACTCTGCTGACTCTCGTTATTGGGGATTCGTGCCGGAAGACCATATCGTAGGTAAGCCGATATTCATCTGGTGGAGCTCTGATCCCGACCGCAGTGGTTTCAAGGGTATTCGCTGGAACCGTCTGTACCGTTGGGTGGACAATATTAAATAGTTTAGAGTTTAGAGTTCATAGTTCATAGTTATGATTACATTGGGGGACTGGCTCTGTGATGTGCCTGTCCCTGCAAAACAAGGGTAACGCCCTGTGATAAATCATTTAGAGATGGGGTGACAGGTAAGAATGTATTAAAGTTTCTTTTGGTGCTGGCAATCGCTGCGGTGATGATGCTGGCCATAAGAACTTATGCATTCACGATATACACCGTGAACGACTCTTCGCTGAAGCCTGAGCTTGAGGAGCACAACCGGGTGCTGGTGAATAAGTTATCCAGGAACAACTTTGTGAAAGGTGATCTGTTGGTGTTCCATTCGGATGCCGACTATATCGGTAAGGTGACATCACTACCGGGTGATACGATCGTGATAGGAAGAGACCGTTATATATTGCCGAATACCTGCGGCTGCAAGGATTGTCAGTGTGTGGAACACAACTGTTATGTCGTTGACATGGGGAAAAAGAAACATGTTGTGACGTATCATGATATCATCGGTAAGGCATATCGCCTGTTCCCTTTAACACATTAGCTTACATGACAGATAACGTATTACTCAGCACAACGTATTTCGGACCGATACAGTGGTATAGTAAGCTATGCAGCTATCCCACCGTTTTCCTGGAGAGATATGAGCATTTCGTAAAACAGACCTACCGTAACAGGTGTTTGATAGCCACCACGCAAGGGGTGCAGGCACTTACAGTGCCGATAGAGCGGGGGAGCGGTGAGAAATGTCTGATAAAAGATCTCCGTATCAGTGACCATGGCAACTGGCGACACTTGCATTGGAATGCGCTGATGAGTGCTTATGGCGAGTCTCCTTTCTTTGAGTATTATGTGGATGATATCCGTCCGTTCTTCGAGAAGCGGTGGGATTATCTTTTCGATTTCAATCTCGAGATCACACGTGTGTTGTGTGAACTCCTGGATATCCATCCGAAGATTGTGTTAACGGAAGATTTTCACCCGATGGAGACGGAAACCATACATCACACTGATTATGATGATTTCCGGAATGCGATACGCCCCAAACATCCGATGGACGATCCTGACTTTACACCAAACAAATATTGGCAGGTGTACCAACAGAAGTTGGGATTCCTGCCAAATATGAGTATCCTCGACCTATTGTTTAATATGGGTAACGAGTCGATATTCTTTCTCGATGCTGTCAACGGTGATAGTCAAAGGTAGTGGTACCGCTGCCAATCACCTGCCATCCTTGCGACGTCATCACCTTTGCATCACACCCCACGGGCAGGGTAACGGTTATCTTATCGTCTTCCACACTCACCGTAATCTTTCCGTAAAGACATTCTGTTGAGGCCTTCACCGATTGAAGGTCACCTACCAAATGCGGATTGATCAGCAGATGGCGCATGCCGACAGTTCCCGGCTGTTGAGAGATACCTGCCATTGACTTAAACAGCCATTCATCAATCTGTCCGAGCATAAAGTGATTCCAGGAGTTCCCATAATGGGGATCCCACTGTTCTGTCAGCGTGGTGGCATCGTATTTCAACTGACATCCATAGCCTGGTGCTTCATCATGGTTGAACATCTTATACATCAGCTCGTTATATCCATGACGGGCCAATGTCTGGTAAAGATAACGGTTGCTGATATCACCCGTGGTGATACGGTCTCCATGTTGACGGATATCATTGATAAGGTTCTGCAGGACAGCCTTCTCATGGTCACCTGTTATTCCAAGATAGAGGGGCAAAGCATTACTTGCCTGACTGTTGTTACCGTAGTAACAGGAGTCGGCATGGTAGAAATGTCGGTGGAAGGCATCGATAACCTTCTCTGTCAGTTGCCGGTAGTGGTCCTCATCTTGTTTGTTACCCGTCATCGCAGCAGCCTTCTGCAGGAGTTGGAGATCGAAGATATAGTGTGATGTGGCCACCAATGG
>JAEEZP010000132.1 GCA_016291915.1 Prevotella sp.
ACCAACTCTCTCTCCAAGAATCCTGATGCTCAGATTGACTTCTACAAAGATGGTGCAGACGGCTACTTCACAAAGATTGAAGAAAAGAGTGTACCTAACGTACCTTATGTAGTAACAATGCAAGGTGAGACCGGAGAGAATGACTTCAAGGTACATGTCAAAGGTTCTTTGGTTAAGGCAACTCCTAAGGACGTGAACGGAATCCTTGCTGGTGAGACTGCATCTGGTACATATACTTATAAGGAAGATGATGTAAACAAAACAGATGAATATAACTTCACACACAAGGGTACCTACACTGGTATCGAGATTGGTGATGAGAAGAATGGTGGTGCAGCCGCTGCAGAAACGAAGGTATTCTACTTCGCTAACAACTACTTCCTTGACAGCAAGACACTGATCAATGGAAAGTCTCTGAAGATGCTGCCATTCCGTTCATACTACCAATATGCCGGACCTGCAAATGCAAAAATGTCACGCTTCCGCATTGTATTCGGTGAGAATCCGTATGCCAATGAAACAACAGGTATCAATGAGATTCAAAGAGATGCTGACTTGGCCGTGATTCCTGGTAAGGGTATCATCACCCTGATGGCTCGCGCCGAGAAAGAAGTGACTATCCACGCTGTAAGCGGTATCACTGTTGACAAGTGCAGTCTGAATGCTGGTGAGACACGTACGGTAGCTGTTCCTGCTGGTGTATACGTGATCAACGGTGTGAAGATGGTTGTGAAGTAAAAGCCCCACCCCTAACCCCTCCCCGAAAGGGAGGGGTACTCAAAGTAGAATCTCCCCGCAGGTGCAGGGAGGGGAATACGAAGGGGAATAGAGGAAATTAAGAGGAACAATTAAAGAAGTAAGAACAATGAAAAAAGAATATAAAGCACCGGTACTGAGTAAGGTCATCATGGAAGTAGAGAGTCATGTGATGGTAGGGTCAAAAAATGATAATGACTGGGGACAATCAAAGCAGAATGGCCGTGTATATGAGGATGAGGAACCTGCTGCTCCAAAGAAGTTCTGGGATGATGAAAACTAACGGGAACGTTAACGATAACGTTAACTAACCCCACCCCTAACCCCTCCCCGCAGGCGCAGGGAGGGGAATATAAGAGGGATCTTCCCCGCAGGCGCAGGGAGGGGAACTCAAAGGAGAATCTCTCCGCAGGCTCTGTGAGGGGGATACATAGAAGGATCTTCCTCCTCCGTACGGTGAGGGGAATATAAAAGATCAAACTTAGGATTACAAATCCCAATACTCTTCTGTTGGGGATTGCAAATCCCCAACAGCAATCCCAACAGCAACAGAACATTGAATGTTATAGCGTAATATTAAGTGGGGACAGGACTCTTTGATGGGCCCTGCCCCCATTACTATTGCTCAGTTCGTATTAAGTAATGATACTACAGGATCGTAAGACTGATTTTACGTCCTAACCCCTGAAATATCTTGAATAGTGTTGACAGTTGGATATCTGCATGTCCATTCTCTACACGTGATATGTAACTTTTCTTCGTACCGATCTTGTCAGCTAATTGTTGCTGTGTTAGTCCTGCTTTCTTCCGCTCTCTTCGTAGTTGCTCCCCTATGATAAAGGCATCGGCCTCTGCATCAAATGCTATTCTGGTTGGTGTACCGATAGCACCAAAATCTTCCTCAATCAGTTCTTCCACTGGAGTAAGTGAAAGTTGTTTCATCTCATTTCTATTCATATTGTTAATCTTTTCTTTTCTTCTAAATAACTGTTCATGATAGCCTTGGCTTTATCGATCTCACCTTGAGGAGTCTTCTGCGTCTTCTTCTGAAAAGCATTAAACAAAACCACCAGATTACCTTGATCAAAACAACAGAAAATCCTGTATATATTACCATTATCTTCAATCCTTATTTCGTAAAGTCCAGAGACACCCTTGATTGATCTAAGAAAATCCGATGGTATCCTA
This sequence comes from Prevotella sp., assembly GCA_016291915.1. Classification (GTDB taxonomy): domain Bacteria; phylum Bacteroidota; class Bacteroidia; order Bacteroidales; family Bacteroidaceae; genus Prevotella. The sequence continues at coordinate 1,945 of JAEEZP010000132.1, forward strand.
TCTAAAGTCATGATATAGAGAAACACCTGATATATCTTTTTCAGTGTACTTGCTGACAAGGTCTTTTTGAAATCGATAAAGTAGTGCTTGTATACCACTAAATTCCTTTTGTAATCATTCTTATTCATTTGCAAAGGTAACTAATTAGTAAACATAATCCAAATAAATGAATGTAAAGTTACATTTTATAGGGCGAATCTGCAAATATAGACCGCATATTTTCCATGGATGTTAAGATTATGTTTGATTGTTTAGCAAAGGGTGCTGTTACCGTTTTTTTGTAACTTTGGCTTCGCCGAAGTTACTTCCGTTCGGAAAAGCCAAAACACCTTTTACTTCGTAAAAGCTAATTTAGTCACAATTCAATAAAGTGAATAAATTCCTTTATTTTCATTGTTCCTAAATTTATCTTCGATGATTTTTGGCTTTTCGCTCATTTAATCGTAACTTTGTCCACATGAACATCAATGAGCTCAAGGATAAGAAGATAGCTATCCTGTTGTCAGGAGGAGTGGACAGCAGTGTCGTCGTGTATGAGTTTGCCCGTCTCGGACTTCATCCCGACTGTTTCTACATCAAGATCGGTCCGGAGGAGGAAGAGGAGTGGGACTGCTCTTCGGAGGAGGACTTGGAGATGGCTACGGCTGTTGCCGCGAAGTATGGCTGTAAGTTGCAGGTGGTGGATTGTCATCAGGAATATTGGAATCAGGTGACGAAATACACGATGGATAAGGTTCGGGCGGGTTTTACCCCTAATCCCGATGTGATGTGTAACCGTCTTATCAAGTTCGGTGCTTTTGATGAGAAGATGGGTCATCAGTATGATCTGATTGCCACGGGGCATTATGCACAGACGGAGTGGATAGACGGCGAGAAATGGTTGACGACGAGTCCTGATCCTGTGAAAGACCAGACCGATTTCCTGGCACAGTTGTATGACTGGCAATTGAAAAAGGCGCTCTTTCCTATCGGGCATTACCAGAAGGGGGAGGTACGTGCCATTGCCGAGCGTGAACATCTTGTGAATGCGAAGAGAAAGGATTCCCAGGGCATCTGTTTCCTGGGAAAGATTAATTATAATGATTATATCCGTCGTTATCTTGGGGAGAACCCCGGTGAGGTGATCGATATCGACACGGGGAAGGTGTTGGGGAAACACAAGGGATTATGGTTTCATACCATCGGCCAGCGTCATGGGTTAGGCTTCGGCGGCGGACCCTGGAATGTTATCAAGAAAGATATCCCCCATAATATCCTCTATGTGACCAAAGGGTATGAGCCGGTGAAGGTACAGCGGAAGGATTTCTGTTTCCACGACTTCAATATGCTCACGCCAACAGGCATTGAGGGTAACGGACAGTTGCCGGAGAAGATCACTTTCAAGATCCGTCATACACCGGAATATCATCCTGCCACCTTATTATATATGGGGGAGGGACGCTATCAGGTCATGTCGGAGGATCTGATACAGGGGGTGGCTCCTGGACAGTTCTGTGTGATCTACGATGATCAGCATCACCGTTGTTTTGGATCGGGAGAGATCACGTTGTAGAGACAAAAGACAATGATATAGGGTGGGCTTATCCCTACCTGAAAGAAAAAGGGGCAGACATGACGTCTGCCCCTTTTCATATACCTGGAATAGGATCTGTGATTACTTACGGACCTTTACGGTCTTACCATCAGCCTGACGAACGATGATAATCCGTCCTTTCTGTGGATGATTGACCGGTCGGCCGTCGATACTGTAACGGGTAACGGGAGATTGATCAGGCAATACCATTTCCGGCTTCTGAATACCATTGGTATCCTTCTTGGCCGTCACCTTATAGGTCTTGCTGCCCCGCATATCAGCAGACACCACGGTGATGCAAGCCGTCTTGGCCTCTTCTGTCTCTTCGGTACGCTGAACCACGAAGGCAGCCTTTCCGTCGACAACAGGATTGAGGGTTTCGGTATTCAGTTCATCTACCTCATACTCGAACTTATCCGGCTCAAAACCGCTGACATTGAGTGATGACAGCTTACTGTTATAGACCAAGGTGATATCATCAACGAGCACCTCATCGCCTTCATTACCTGTTCCTGCTAATGCATTAGTAGAGATAGTTACAAGAATAGCCTTGGGCTCTGCATCATTGTTTTCATAAATAAATGGAATAGAGATACGCTCCCAGTTTCCATTAGTAGCAGCAATCTCGTTATTCTTTGCTTTGGCTACAATATTCGTGTAGGTCTTATCCTCAGGATCCTGGTAGTAAGGTCCCTCTGTGATGATGGCACTTACAGTGGCATGGTAGTTACTATTCGACTTCCCTTGATTGTATTGTAAATACATCACGAGAGAGTCAGGACGACTGGTAAGACTGACATAGAAGGGGTCTCCATTACCGTCTTTATCCTTTTGGTTCATGTCAATGTAAGCGTTGTTAGCTGGGTTATCAGCTGATGTACTCCCTGCATTCATACGGCCGGTGGTCATCGTTCCGTTGGCTATGGCAATAGTAACACCGAATATTTTAACTGGTGTAGCGTATATACGTGCACAAGTAGATTCATTACGTCCCTTGTCAGACTTCTCGATATGGTGTCCTGCTGAACTCGCTAAATTACCGGTTGCACTTTCGAAGGAATGCCAGGCATTGGGTTCCTGATAAGAACCGCTTGACTTATGCCATGCCTCAAAACCGCCATTGGGAATATGGAAACCATTGCCGTTAACGAGTTTACTGCCGAAACGTACTTCGATAATCTGTCCAAGCATGCTCATCAGGTTGAGATTGATCAGAGCCTGTAACTCATCGCCTTCAAGAACAGCAGTCACATCAACCGGTAATGCACCGAGCATAGGACCATACCATGATTCGCCTTCCAGATCACCCGGGCTGATAGTAATATCTCTTGAAACAATCAAGAAGGTTTTGTTATCTATTGTCTGTGGCTCAATGTTGGAGATCTCCACATTACCAACCGCCAATCGGGTCGTCTCATCTTCCAAAATAAAGTTACGCAGGTTCAGGTCGTACAATCCGTCATGTTCGTTGACGGTGACTGTAGCTTTCGTTCCTCCACCAACACCGTTTATTTGCACAAGCAATGTGTCGGTATAGTCTTTAGCCAGAATAGCTGTGTTGATGAATGATAAAACAAACACGAGAACCAGTATTCTTCGTGTATTCCAACTTTTCTTCATTTTCATTCAAATGTGTTTATACTTAATAGCTTATATAATTCTCTCCATTGATCGCTCAACTGAGCGATGCTTTTCAGGATTATGTCTGCCCCGGCGTCAGCCAAAGATTTGTCGGGCAGGATTCCTGTATTGACGGCTATGGTAAAGGCCTTGGCGGCATTACCAGCCTGTACACCCAGGGGCGCATTCTCCACAACGATAGTCTCCCATGGTTGTGCCCCGCATTTCTGCATTCCCATCAGATAGGGGGCAGGGTCTGGTTTTCCCTTCGTCACATCGTAGGCGGTAACCAGATGGTCGTCAGTAACATACTGACGGAAAGTATTACGTATCCTGTCAATCAGCGGTCGCTGTCCACTACCGGTAACAATACCGATCGTCAGTCCGTCGGCGGTGAGTTTCTCCATCAACTCGAGGATGCCGGGCATCAAAGGAGCAGGGGTCATGAGATGAAACAACCTGCTTTTCTCGTTGTACATCTCCTGCGCTTCATCCAGCGTGATGACCCTTCCTTGCTGTTTCTCCACCATCTTACGGATGGTATCCACACCCCGTGCCCCTTCTGTCATGTAAGAGTCCATAGCAGTCATCTGAATACCGAAGGATGCCATTGACTCCCGCCATGCAACAACATGGTTCGGCATGCTGTCGATAAGCACGCCGTCCATGTCGAAGAGTATTGTACGGGGATGAAAAACAGGATACCCTGTTCTCCGTAAATAGTTTTGGAGAACGTCAGACTTCATAAAGGTATTATGCCTCCTGAGCCAGACGAGCCTTGATGGCTTTGCTGTCTTCCTCGTAACCAGGTTTGTCGAGCAGGGCAAACATATTCTTCTTGTATGCCTCAACACCCGGCTGGTTGAATGGGTTCACGCCAAGGATGTTTCCACTGATACCACAGGCAATCTCGAAGAAGTAGATTACCTGACCGAGATAATACTCGTTCAACTGTGGCATGCTGATGCGGATATTGGGAACGCCACCGTCAACATGTGCCAGACGGGTACCCAGCTCAGCCATCTTGTTGACCTCATCCACACGCTTGCCAGCCAGGAAGTTCAGTCCGTCGAGATTCTCCTCGTCACTGGGGAAGAGGAGCTTCTTGTTCGGCTCTTCAACGCTGATGACCGTCTCGAAGATCGTACGCTCACCATCCTGTATCCACTGACCCATAGAGTGAAGATCGGTAGTGAAGTCACAACTGGCAGGGAAGATACCTTTCTTATCCTTACCTTCGCTCTCGCCGTACAGCTGTTTCCACCACTCACTCATGAAATGGAGTTTCGGCTGGAAGTTCACCATGATCTCAATCTTCTTACCAGCCTGATACAGACCGTTACGGATAGCTGCATACTGAGCAGCGGGATTCTCCTCAAACGGGGTGTCAATGCCACAAACCTTCTCCATATCCTGTGCACCGCTTACCAATGCCTTGATATCGAAACCGGCACAGGCGATAGGCAGCAGACCTACCGGCGTGAGAACAGAAAAACGACCACCTACATTATCAGGAATGATGAAGCTCTTGTAGCCTTCCTTGTCAGCACAAGTACGGGCAGCGCCCTTCTTGGCGTCGGTAACGGCAACGATCACTTTCTTGGCCATCTCCTTACCCATCTGCTCCTCACACTGTTTCTTCAACAGACGGAAAGTGAGGGCTGTCTCTGTGGTTGTGCCACTCTTAGAAATATTGATAACACCGAATTTCTTACCTTTCAGATAGTCGGTCAACTCATACAGATAATCCTCACCGATATTGTTTCCTGCAAAGAGGATGGTGGGGGCATCAGCACTGCCTACCAACCACTGGAAGGCATTACTCAAAGCCTCTATCACAGCTTTTGCACCGAGATAACTGCCACCGATACCGGCAACAACAACAGCGTCACACTCTTTACGGAGTACAGCAGCTGTTGCCTCTATCTCATCCAAAAAGGCGGGTGTGATAGATGTGGGCAAATGCAGCCAACCTAAGAAGTCGTTTCCTGGGCTAGTACCCTCTTCCAATGCTTTCTGAGCGTTCTTTACCTGTGGCTCAAAAGCCTTTACTGCACCGTCTGCCAAGAAGCATGCGGCTTTCGTGATGTCAAGTTTGATATTCTTCATAATCTGATATGTTTATGTTACTTTTATATTTGTTGTAGTAGTTTCCCTCATGAAAGATTGGCTATCAGGTAAGCATTACCGGAAGGAGTCCGTAAGGAGCTTGATTTCTATCTGAGGACTGATGCGCTCGTAGAGAATGTTATACACCGCGTCGAGGATCGGCATGTTGACATGCCAGTGGCGGTTGATCTCTTTCATACACTTAGTTCCGAAGAATCCTTCCGCAATCATCTCCATCTCTATCTGTGCACTCTTCACGCTGTAGCCCTTGCCGATCATCGTTCCGAAAGTACGGTTACGGGAGAAATTGGAGTAGCCCGTCACAAGGAGGTCGCCCATATACACCGAATCGTTGATATTTCTTTCCAGCGGATAGATAGCGGTAAGGAAACGGTTCATCTCCTGAATGGCATTTGCCATGAGCACACTCTGGAAATTGTCTCCATATTTCAGTCCACTGCAGATACCGGCCGCGATGGCATACACATTCTTCAGTACGGAGGAATATTCGATGCCCACCACATCGGTGGATGTCTTCGTCTTGATGAAATCACTGGTGATCAGGTTGGCAAAACTCTGTGCCTTCTCCTTGTCCATACAACCGATGGTGAGGTAGGATAATCTCTCGAGGGCCACCTCTTCGGCATGTGACGGACCACCGATACATGCCAGGTTCTCATACGGCACATCATATACCTGATGGAAATATTCCGAACAGACGAGATTCTCATCGGGCACGATACCCTTGATGGCTGTGATGATGAACTTATCACGAATGCGTGTCTTGAGCTTCTTCAGATGGTTCTTCAGATAGGGAGAAGGAGTGACGAAGATCAGTGTGTCGTAGTTCTGCACAATCTTATTGATGTCACTCGAGAAGAAGATCTTGTCGATGTCGAAATGTACACTGGTAAGATAGGCAGGGTTATGACCCATCCTACGGAAATCCTCAATGCGGTCATCACGGCGCATATACCATCCGATGTGCTGGGTATGGTCCAGTACGATCTTGGCTATAGCGGTAGCCCAGCTACCGCCGCCGATGATAGCTATTTTACCGCAGTTATACATCCTTATTCTGCGTTATTGGCCTTTTCTATCCATCCCTGTACATCACTGACGGATGGCTTTGTCATGGTGAGCTTGAATTTCTTCACGATATCACCGATCTTCTGTTGCAGTCCCTGAGCTTTCTCTTCCTTGATATTGGAAATCATGTTGAAGCCGGCTTTGCGGAGTACAGGAACCCACTCCTCGGGAACTCCGATGGCTGCCCACTCGGCGACACTGCTCTGTGGAATCTTCTTCTCCGGTTTCATCTGTGGGAAGAAGAGCACTTCCTGTATAAATGTCTTGCCTGTCATCAGCATGACCAGTCGGTCGATGCCGATACCGATACCTGATGTCGGTGGCATACCATACTGCAGGGCACGCAGGAAGTCCTGGTCGATAACCATAGCCTCGTCATCACCCTTGTCAGCCAGTCGCATCTGTTCAATGAAGCGTTCTTCCTGATCGATGGGGTCGTTGAGCTCGGAATAAGCATTTGCCAACTCCTTACCGTTGACCATCAACTCGAAACGCTCGGTAAGACCGGGCTTTGAACGGTGCATCTTCGTAAGCGGACTCATCTCAACAGGATAGTCGGTGATAAAGGTCGGTTGGATGAAAGTTCCTTCACAGAACTCTCCGAAGAGTTCATCGATAAGTTTTCCCTTACCCATGGTCTCATCCACATCCATGCCCTTGGAAAGACAGAATGCACGTATCTCCTCTTCGCTCTTACCCTCACAGTCGAAACCGGTCTTCTCCTTGATGGCTTCTAGGATGGGCAAACGGCGATAGGGCGCTTTGAAAGAGATGATCTGTCCGTCGATCTCTCGCTCAGGCTTACCGTTGACAGCTACACAGATTTTCTCCAGCAACTGCTCTGTGAATGACATCATCCAGTTGTAATCCTTATACTGCACGTACAACTCCATACAGGTGAACTCCGGATTATGGTTTCTGTCCATACCCTCGTTACGGAAGTTCTTTCCAATCTCGTAAACACCTTCGAAACCACCTACGATCAGTCGCTTAAGGTAAAGCTCGGTAGCGATACGCATATACATATCTTGGTTGAGCGCATTGAAATGCGTGATGAACGGACGTGCTGAGGCTCCACCGGCAATCATCTGTAGGGTAGGGGTCTCCACCTCGGTATATCCGTGCTCATCGAGCACATTCCTCATGGTTCTCAGTACGGTGGCACGCTGCAGGAAAGTATCCTTGACACCCTCGTTAACCACCAGGTCAACATAACGCTGACGATAGCGTAACTCCGGGTCATCAAACTTATCATAGGCCACGCCGTCTTTATACTTAACGATAGGCAGGGGCTTCAGGCTTTTGCTCAGCAGGGTCATCTCCTTAGCATGTACTGAAATCTCGCCAGTCTTTGTACGGAAGACGAAGCCCTTGATACCGATAAAGTCACC
>JAEEZP010000133.1 GCA_016291915.1 Prevotella sp.
TACACCATCCGTGTGAATGTGCATCAGGAAGAGGCCGACTCGTTCACTTGGAAAGCCATGAGCAGCCAGACAGAGATCGCTTCTTTGCAGGCCATGAGAGGAATGAGTGCCGGTGGCCGTCTGTTGGTATTCGGAAACAATGGCGACAACACCGTGCTCTACAGCACAGCACAGTCGGATGGTAATACCTGGACAAGATTATCCCAGACCTTCTCCGCCGATGCTTACAAGAATGTAGTCAGGAAGAACGGTGTCCTGTATATGAAGGACGGAAACAAGTTGCTCTCCTCCGCCGATGGCAGTCAATGGACAGTACTGCGAGAGATCGATATCCGTCAGTTGGTGGCCGCCAGCACGGTTGCCCTCTATGCGATAGACAATGACGGGAAGTTGGTTTCTTCCGATGACGAGGGTGCTACCTGGAAGGCAGAGACACTGGATGACGACCCGTTGTTGTTGCCGTCACAGGATGTGAACTATACCTGTGTCGCCTCCAAGACCAATGAGAAGACAGATTATCTCGTCTTGGCAGGCAGTCGCGATGTGAATACCTATCCTGCCGATGCATATGCAGAGCTGTGGGGAAAGGTTGAGGAGTATGCTTCCGGTGCTGCTGCCCACTCCTGGAGTTATTACAATCTGAACGACGAGAAGATCAACCGTCTGCCTCGTCTGTCCAATCTTACCGTCTTCTCCTATGTCGATGTGCTCATAGCACTTGGTGGTGATGGTATCGGGGCATGTACAGAAGAGGGATTCAAGCAATTATATGTCAGTTATGACGGCGGTATCAACTGGAAGAAGTCTGATTACTTCCCGCTGCCGGAAGGCTTGACGAGCAGCAATGCCTCCTTTGCGGCATTTGCGGATGAGAACAACTATCTGTGGATCGTTTGCGGCAATAGCGGACAGGTATGGCGCGGACGAATGAACAAATACGGATGGGCTGAAGTGCAGACATCCTTCACAGAGTAAAAGAAAAGCGTATGAAAAGACTGTCGCTTGCACTGCTGTTCTTGCTCACGGTTCTCGGGGGATATGCCCAATGGGATGATGAGTATAAGATGGAGATCGGTGCGGGTGCCGGTGCATTGTCATATAAAGGAGATTTCAACGGCAGTCTGGGTAAGCACCTCCAGCCGATGGCTACGGTGGTGCTGCGCAGGGTGATCAATCCATATATGGATGTTGCTGCCAACCTCTCTTACGGGACGCTGAGCGGTGACCCTAAAGATGTGGAGACGAATTATCCCGGCGCGCAGGAGATGGTATCCTTCAGTAATAAGGTGGCTGACCTCGGACTGCGCTATGAGTATAACTTCTGGCCCTATGGTACAGGACATGATTACCGTGGTGCCCGACGTATCACACCGTTTATCTTCCTCGGATTGGGAGCTACCTATGCCGACACAGCCGACGGCAGTAAGTTTACGGGAAACTTCCCCCTTGGAGCAGGTGTGAAAATCAAGATTGCCACGAGGTTGAACCTCGGCGTGGAGTGGGCGATGCATTTCACCTGGAGTGACCAGTTGGACGGCGTTGCCGACCCTTATGGTATAAAGAGCAGCGGACTGTTTAAGAATACCGATGGCTATTCTGCCCTGCAGGTTAGCCTGACGTACAGTTTTCTGCCGAAGTGTAAGACCTGTAATAAAGACAGAGATGACTGATATGATAGATAAAAAACGGATTCCTGCCCATATCGCCATTATCATGGATGGTAACGGCCGTTGGGCGATGGCACGTGGCCTGGTTCGCAATGCGGGTCATAAGGCCGGTGTCGAGACAGTACGTCGTATTACGGCAGAGTGTGTCCGTTTAGGCGTAAGGTATCTCACCCTATATACCTTTTCCACAGAAAACTGGAACCGTCCGGAGGATGAGGTATCCGCACTGATGGGTTTGGTGCTTACCTCCCTGGAGGATGAGATCTTCATGAAGCATAATGTAGGCCTTCGTGTGATCGGTGACATGCAGCGCCTGCCGGCTGATGTGCGTGAGAAACTGCAGCAGACCATCGAGCGTACGAAGAATAACGACACGATGACACTGGTGGTGGCCCTGAGCTATTCCAGCCGTTGGGAGATCACACAGGCCGTGAAAGATATCCTTCATGAGGCACAGTCCTCAGCCATCCGTCCGGAAGATATCACGGAGGAGTTTGTCAGCAGTCATCTCACTACCAGCTTCATGCCGGATCCCGATCTGCTGATACGTACGGGTGGCGAACTGCGCATCTCCAATTATCTGTTGTGGCAGATAGCCTACTCGGAGTTGTATTTCTGTGATACCTATTGGCCCGACTTCGACGAGAAGGCTTTGCATGAGGCCATCATCAGTTATCAGTCCAGACAGCGTCGCTTCGGGAAGACAGAGGAGCAGGTAGAGAATGAAAATGTTTAACGTGAACGTAGAAATACAAGATATAGATGAATAAGTTGTTTAGAAATCTTTTATTTTACATCATACTATTCCTGTCCACAGGGGTATACGCACAAGAGAAAATCATCAATCCCGACATTACCTATGCAGGATCACCCCGCGTATGTAAGATTGCCGGCATTGCCGTCTCTGGTGTAGAGGGTTACGAAGACTATGCCTTGGCAGGTATCTCCGGACTCACTCCCGGTCAGGAGGTGGAGTTGCCGGGAAGCGCTATCACAGATGCCGTGAAGCGTTATTGGCGTAACGGACTGTTCTCGGATGTGTCTATCGTCGCAGACTCACTGGTCGGTGACTATGTCTATCTGCATATTCATCTGACGATGCGTCCACGTGTCTCCAACATCAACTATATCGGACTGAAGAAAAGTGAGCGTGAGGATATGGAGAACAAGCTGGGATTGCTGAAGGGTGGACAGCTCACCCCTAACAGTCTCGACCGTGCGAAGATCCTGGCTAAGCGCTACTTTGATGACAAAGGTTTCAAGAATGCTGAGATCACCATCAACCAGCGTGATGATGTGTCACAGAAGGGTTATGTGATCCTGGATGTGGAGGTGGATAAGAAAGAGAAGATGCGTGTGCATCAGATCTACCTGGAAGGCAATGAGAAACTGTCGGATAAGAAGATCAAAGGTAGTCTGTTCACCAAAGGTGCTTTCTCAAAGATCCATGAGGCAGGGAAGTTCTCCAACTTCCTGAAATCCAAGAAATTCACGCCTGAGCGTTGGGCAGAGGATAAGAAGAAACTGATAGAGAAATACAATGAGCATGGCTATCGTGATGCTACCATTCTGGAAGACAGTGTATGGAACTTCGACGACAAGCATGTCAACGTATATGTGAAGGTGGATGAAGGACAGAAATACTACATCCGTGACATCAAGTGGGTGGGCAACACCATCTATAATACCGACCAGCTGAGTGCGGTCCTGGGTATGAAGCATGGTGATGTGTACAACCAGAAGCTGATGGGTAAGCGTCTTTCTGAAGATGAGGATGCCGTGGGTAACCTCTATTGGAACAACGGTTATCTGTTCTATAACCTTCAACCCACGGAGGTGAATATCGTGGGCGACTCCATCGACTTGGAGATGCGTATCCAGGAAGGTCCTCAGGCACATATCAGCAGGGTCCGTATCAATGGTAATGACCGTCTGTATGAGAATGTCGTACGCCGTGAGCTGCGTACCAAACCGGGTGACCTCTTCTCGAAAGATGCCTTGCAGCGTTCCGCCCGTGAGTTGGCTTCCATGGGCCACTTCGATCCTGAGCAGGTGAACCCTGATGTGAAGCCGAACTATGAAGACGGTACGGTGGATATCAACTGGGATCTGGTGCAGAAGAGCAACGACCAGGTGGAGTTCTCCCTGGGATGGGGACAGACAGGTGTCATCATGCGCGTGGGACTGAAGCTGAACAACTTCTCCATGGCTAACCTCTTCAACAAGAACAAGGAGCACCGTGGTATCATGCCTATCGGTGACGGTGAGGTGCTTTCTATCGGTGCACAGACCAACGGTAGATACTATCAGTCGTATAACGCCAGCTACAGTACCAACTGGTTCGGTGGCAAACGACCGATACAGTTTACGGTAGGCGCTTACTTCTCCAAGCAGACAGACGTGTCGAGCAACTACTATAACAACGCATACTATAATAACTACTATAATTATATGTATGGCTATGGCAGTTACTACGGCAACTATTACAACAACTACGAGAGTTATTACGATCCTGACAAGTACGTCGAGCTGTTAGGCGCCAGCATCGGCTGGGGTAAGCGTCTGCGCTGGCCCGATGACTACTTCACACTCAGTGCTGAGTTGGCATATACCCGTTATATGCTGAAGAACTGGAGGTACTTCCTCGTATCCAACGGTAACTGTAATAACCTGAATATCGGACTGACCTTGTCGCGTATCTCTACCGACAACCAGTTGTTCCCGCGCCGCGGTTCTGAGTTCATGGCATCCGTCAGCCTTACCCCGCCATGGTCGGCATGGGATGGAAAAGACTATGCCAACCTCGCCAACAACTCAGCGTCAGCCAACTATACCGACGAGCAGCAGGAGAAGTATCGTTGGATAGAATATCACAAGTGGAAGTTCAGAAGTAAGACCTATACGGCGCTGACCAGCGGACAGAAGTGTTTCGTGCTGATGACGCGTGTGGAGTTAGGTATCTTAGGTTCTTACAATAAACATAAGAAGTCACCGTTCGAGACTTACTATATGGGTGGTGACGGTATGAGCGGTTATTCCACCGGTTATGCCACCGAGACCATCGCCCTGCGTGGTTATGACAACGGATCGTTGACACCGTATTATCAGGATGGCTATGCCTACGACCGCTTCACCCTTGAGCTACGTTATCCGTTCCTGTTGGGTAATACCACCATCTACGGACTGACCTTCGCTGAGGCCGGTAATGCCTGGAATGACACGAAGGACTTCAATCCGTTCGACATGAAACGTTCTGCCGGTGTGGGTGTACGTATCTTCCTGCCGATGGTTGGACTGATGGGTATCGACTGGGCCTATGGTTTCGATAAGGTATTCGGCAGCAAGGGTGGCAGCCAGTTCCACTTCATCCTCGGTCAGGAGTTCTGATGCATCATGACCGTAAAATTATTGACAGAATAAACCTAAATGTCTTTATAACGTCAAACAGTTGTTTAAACAGACAGCATATGAAGAAGATAATAACAGTATGCCTGCTCGCAGTAGCTGCGATGACGGCAAATGCACAGAAGTTCGCATTGATAGATATGGACTATCTCCTGAAGAACATACCGGCTTACGAGAGAGCCAACGAACAGCTTAACCAGTCGTCGAAGAAATGGCAGGCTGAGGTGGAGGCTATCAGTGCAGAGGCTCAGACACTCTATAAGAACTATCAGAATGAGGTGGTTTTCCTGTCACAGGAACAGAAGAAAGCAAAGCAGGAGGCTATCATGAACAAGGAGAAGGAAGCCAGTGAACTGAAGAAGAAATACTTCGGTCCGGAGGGTGAGCTCTTCAAGAAACGTGAGGCTTTGATGACGCCTATCCAGGAGGAGATATACAATGCGGTGAAGGAGATCTCCGACCTTCGTGGCTATAGCTTGGTGCTCGACCGTGCTTCCGACACCGGCATCATCTTTGGTTCTCCCAAGATTGATATCA
>JAEEZP010000134.1 GCA_016291915.1 Prevotella sp.
TTCGCCATCATATCACATCCGGATGCCGGAAAGACGACACTGACAGAGAAATTCCTTCTGTTCGGTGGACAGATACAAGTTGCAGGAGCCGTCAAGAACAATAAGATCAAGAAGACAGCCACTTCTGACTGGATGGACATCGAGAAACAGAGAGGTATCTCGGTATCTACTTCCGTGATGGAGTTTGACTATTGTCCCACTGCCCGTCTGCAAGAAGCCGGTCCGGATGATATTATATATAAGGTGAACATCCTCGATACCCCGGGACACCAAGATTTTGCGGAAGACACCTACCGTACGCTCACAGCGGTCGACTCAGCTATCATCGTGGTAGATGGAGCGAAAGGTGTGGAGACACAGACACGTAAACTGATGAATGTGTGCCGGATGCGTAATACACCGGTAATTATTTTTATCAATAAGATGGACCGCGAAGGTCGTGATCCATTTGATTTGCTGGACGAGCTGGAGGCAGAACTGCAGATCAAAGTGCGCCCCTTGTCATGGCCCATCAATCAAGGTGCGAAGTTCAAAGGGGTGTATAATATCTACGAGAATAAACTCGATTTGTTTACCCCCGACAAACAGCGTGTGACTGAGAAGGTGGAAGTTGACTTGGATTCCACCGAACTCGATGAGAGAGTCGGTGAGCGCGATGCAGAAAAACTACGCGAGGATCTGGAACTCGTGGAGGGTGTCTACCCCACCTTCGAAGTTGACAACTACCGTTCGGCGGAAGTTGCACCTGTTTTCTTCGGTAGTGCCCTTAACAATTTCGGTGTACAGGAGCTTCTGAACTGTTTCGTTGAGATAGCTCCCAGTCCACGTCCCACCAAAGCGGAAGAACGTGAAGTGATGCCTGAAGAACCGAAATTCACCGGCTTTATATTCAAGATTACTGCAAATATCGATCCTAATCACCGTAGTTGTATCGCCTTTTGTAAGGTATGCAGTGGGAAGTTTGTGAGGAACCAACCGTATCTGCATGTACGACAGGGAAAGACTGTTAGGTTCTCTTCACCCACACAGTTTATGGCACAACGTAAGAGCACCATCGAAGAAGCATGGCCAGGTGATATCGTAGGACTTCCCGATAACGGTATCTTTAAGATCGGTGATACGCTGACAGAGGGAGAACAACTACATTTCCGCGGTTTACCATCCTTCTCTCCAGAGATGTTCAAGTACATCGAAAACGATGATCCGATGAAAGCCAAACAGCTCAACAAGGGTATTGATCAATTGATGGACGAGGGTGTGGCACAGATGTTTGTCAACCAGTTTAATAACCGGAAAATCATCGGTACCGTGGGACAACTTCAGTTTGAGGTAATCCAATATCGTCTGGAGAATGAATACAACGCAAAATGTCGTTGGGAACCGGTCCATCTGTATAAAGCCTGCTGGATAGAATCGGATGATGCGGAAGAACTGGCATCCTTTAAAAAACGGAAATACCAATATATGGCGAAAGACAAAGACGGTAGAGATGTCTTCCTGGCCGACTCCGGATATGTGCTGCAGATGGCACAGGAAGATTTCAAACATATCAAATTCCACTTCACCAGCGAGTTCTGATACCTTATGGCATCCACAACAGTAGCTAACGACGGTTATCCTTGGTATGGCGTGCAATTGTTCGGCATTAAGTCATCGATGATAGCAGAATATCTCGACCGTGTCGGGATATCCTATTTCATCCCTATGCAGAATGTTGTGTATGTCGACCAAGACGGTAAACGTCGTCATAAACTGCGTCCTGTGGTATCAAACCTTCTCTTTATCAAAAAAGATAAGGATGATAAGGTTATCATCAACTCAATGGAACCCTACCATGGGTCTTTTTATATCTTCCGTAAGAAAAACTCAACCAGAGACTTATACGAAATAGCTGCAGAAGAGATGCAAGAGTTTATCATCATGTGTAACCCCGAACTGACAGAAAAGAAATACATTGATGAGAACGAGGCAAAACTGAAACCGGGAGCTAAAGTATTGGTACACCACGGTCCGCTGAAAGGACTCACGGGCAGATTGGTTCGTCAGAGTGGGAAATACTATCTGTTGAAGGAAGTTCCCGGTATGGCTGTGATGTTGAAAGTCACGAAATGGTGCTGTAAGGAATGCTGAAAATACCTAAAGGTATTTCAAGTTTCCTTTTGCATTTCGCTTATAGATTGAAGAAAATCATCACATCCGAGAAAATAAATCTAATATTTTCTTCTCACTTATTCAGATTTTTAGTAACTTTGCACGATTTGTTGAGAAGACAGATATTTTATTCTGTTTTTCGCATAAATGGTGCATGAATATAACGTCAAACGATCCATATACAATGAAGAAAAAACTCAAGAAAGTATTAGTACTCGGTTCTGGTGCTTTAAAGATTGGACAGGCTGGAGAATTCGACTATTCCGGTTCTCAAGCATTGAAAGCATTGCGCGAAGAAGGTATCCACAGTGTGCTCGTAAACCCGAACATTGCTACGATACAGACATCTGAGGGTATTGCCGACAAGGTATATTTTCAACCCGTAACCCCCTATTTCGTTACTGAGATTATCAAAAAAGAACGCCCCGACGGAATCCTTCTGGCATTCGGCGGACAGACTGCTTTGAACTGCGGTACAGAACTGTTCCGCAACGGTACATTGAAAGAATATGGTGTGGAAGTGCTCGGCACATCTGTTGAGGCAATCATGGACACGGAGGATCGTGACCTTTTCGTGAAGAAGCTCGATGAAGTAAACCTTAAGACTCCGGTCAGTCATGCCGTAGAGAATATGGACGATGCATTAAAGGCTGCCCGCGAGATCGGATTCCCTATTATGATCCGTTCTGCCTATGCACTTGGTGGTTTGGGTAGTGGTATCTGTAAAGATGAGCAAGCATTTACCGAACTGGCTGAGAGTGCTTTTACCTTTGCTCCTCAGATCCTTGTGGAAGAGAGTCTGAAAGGATGGAAAGAAATTGAGTTTGAATGTATCCGCGATGCTAACGACCACTGTTTCACCGTGGCATCCATGGAGAATTTCGACCCGCTGGGTATTCACACCGGTGAATCCATTGTCGTCGCTCCAACCTGTTCACTCACTGATGAACAGGTGAAGATGCTGCAAGAGCTGACCATTAAGTGTGTGCGCCATCTGAATATCGTGGGTGAGTGTAACATACAGTTTGCATTCAATGCAATAACCAATGACTACCGTATCATCGAGATTAATGCTCGTCTGAGCCGTTCTTCTGCTTTGGCTTCCAAGGCTACCGGTTATCCACTTGCTTTCGTTGCTGCTAAGATTGCATTGGGTTATACTTTGGATCAGATCGGTGAGATGGGCACTCCCAACAGTGCATATGTAGCACCGCAACTTGACTATATGATCTGTAAGATTCCTCGCTGGGACCTCACAAAGTTCTCTGGTGTTAGCCGTCTGATCGGTTCTTCGATGAAATCAGTAGGTGAGATCATGTCTATCGGTCGTTCTTTCGAAGAGATGATTCAGAAAGGATTACGTATGATCGGTCAGGGCATGCACGGTTTTGTGGGTAACGACCATACCAAGTTTGAGAATCTTGATGAAGAACTCTCCAATCCTACCGACCTGCGTATTTTTGCCATTGCACAAGCACTGGAAGAGGGCTATACCGTGGAGCGTATTGAAGAATTGACGAAGATCGACGTATGGTTCCTTACCCGACTGAAGCGTATCGTTACCCTGAAACATCAGTTGATGGAATATAACCGTCTGGAGGATATCCCCGACAGTTTCCTGCAAGAGGTGAAAGCCGCCGGATTCTCCGATTTCCAGATTGCCCGTTTTGTGCTTAAGCCACAGGAAGGAAACATGGAGAAAGAGAATCTTGCTGTACGCCGCTATCGTAAAGAAAAAGGTATCTTACCGAGTGTCAAGCGTATTAATACTGTTGCCAGTGAGCATCCTGAACTTACCAATTACCTCTATTTTACATATGCTGTACAGGGACATGACATCAACTACTACAAGAACGAGAAATCAGTCGTGGTATTGGGTTCTGGTGCCTATCGCATCGGTTCTTCGGTTGAATTCGACTGGTGCTCTGTCAACGCAATCAATACTGCTCGAAAGTTAGGTTATAAGAGTATCATGATCAACTATAACCCTGAGACTGTTTCTACTGACTACGACATGTGTGACCGTCTGTATTTCGATGAACTGTCATTGGAGCGCGTGCTTGACGTGATTGACTTGGAACAGCCAAAGGGTGTTATCGTAAGTATGGGTGGTCAGATACCGAACAACCTGGCTATGAAACTGTACCGTCAGGGTATTCCTGTGCTGGGAACCTCTCCGGTAAATATCGACCGTGCTGAGAACCGCGATAAGTTCTCCGCCATGCTTGATAAGTTGGGCATCGACCAACCCGCTTGGCGTGCTCTGACATCCTTCGATGATATCAAGGAGTTTGTGGAAGAGGTAGGATTCCCCGTATTAGTACGTCCGTCGTATGTTCTCTCCGGTGCTGCCATGAATGTGTGCTACAGCTACGAGGAACTGGAGCGTTTCCTGCAGATGGCTACCGAGGTGAGCAAAGAGTTCCCAGTAGTGGTATCTCAGTTTATGCAAGACACCAAAGAAATTGAGTTTGATGCTGTTGCCGACAAGGGTGAGATTGTAGAATATGCTATCTCTGAGCATATCGAGTATGCCGGTGTGCACTCCGGTGATGCCACAATGGTATTCCCCGCTCAGCATATCTATTTCTCTACCATCCGACAAATCAAGAAGATATCCCGTAAGATAGCCAATGAACTGAATATCAGTGGACCGTTCAATATCCAGTTCTTAGCCAAGAACCGTGAGGTGAAGGTTATCGAGTGTAACCTCCGTGCCAGTCGTTCATTCCCCTTCGTAAGCAAGATCCTGAAGCGTAACTTCATCGAGACAGCTACGAAAATCATGCTCGACGCACCTTATGTAAAACCTGATAGAAGTGAGTTTGACATCGATCGTATCGGTGTAAAGGCATCCCAATTCTCATTTGCCCGTTTGCAGAATGCAGACCCGGTACTCGGTGTGGATATGTCATCAACAGGAGAGGTAGGTTGTCTGGGAGATGACCTGCATGAGGCTATGCTCAATGCTCTCATTGCAACGGGTTACCGCCTACCAGAAAAGAATATCCTGATATCCTCAGGTGGTGCCAAAGGTAAGGTTGCTTTGTTGGAGCCTGCCCAGCAACTGATTAAGAATGGATATAAGATTTTTGCTACCGGTGGTACCGCAAAGTTCTTCCAAGATAATCATATCCCTGTAACTCCAGTGTCATGGCCGGATGAAGAGGCAGACAATAACGTGATGAATATGATTGCTGATCATCAGTTCGACCTGATCATCAACGTGCCAAAGAACCACTCTAAGCGTGAATTGACTAACGGTTACCGTATACGTCGTGGTGCTATCGATCATAATATACCATTGATGACCAACGTACGTCTGGCCAAAGCCTTCATTGAAGCCTTCTGTACCATGAAGGGTGAACCTATCAAGGTGAAGAGTTGGCAGGAGTATAATAGTTAATAGTTAAGAGTTTAGAGTTTAAGGTTTAAGGTTTAAGGTTTAAGGTCTAAGGTTTAAGGTTTAAGGGATTTGAGGATCTTTAGGACTTTAAAGAATGAAAATACTGACGTAATCTGGCGGATTTTGACTCCGCCAGATTTTTTTATAAAAATATTTGTGATTGGTGTAATAAATCACTATATAATGGCGTTACAATAATAGAACTTTAATATTTTTGCCTATGCCGATTTTTACTCAAGAAGACTTTAATCCATCAGAAAAGACACTAAATTTTATCCGGCAGTTTGCTTATTCCTACCGTGTTTGTCGAATGAACAAGCAATCGTGTTCATATAGTGTCAACTGATAAGCTAAAAACAATGTTACTATGGCAGTAATGGTATCTCCTTCCCTGCTTGCCGCTAATTTTTTGGACTTGCGGAAAGATATTGAAATGATCAACACCAGTGAAGCCGACTGGCTGCATTTGGATGTCATGGATGGAATGTTCGTACCCAACATCTCCTTTGGCTTCCCCGTTCTGGAGGCGGTGAGCAAAATCTGTAAGAAGCCGTTGGATGTGCACTACATGATCATGCAACCAGAGCGGTATATCAAACAAACAGCTGCTTTGGGAGCGATGATGATGAATGTACATTACGAGGCATGTACCCATCTGCACCGTACCGTTGAAGAGATTCATCAAGCTGGAATGAAAGCTGGTGTAACACTGAATCCCTCTACCCCAGTGTGTATGCTGGAAGATATCATACGAGATGTGGATATGGTTTTGCTGATGAGCGTAAATCCCGGTTTCGGTGGACAGCGTTTCATCGAACAGACGATCAACAAAGCTCAACAGTTGCGAGAGATGATCAGCCGCACGGGTAGCCATGCTCTCATCGAAGTAGACGGTGGTGTACAAGAAGAAACAGCCCCGCGCTTGGTGAAAGCCGGGGTTGATGTACTGGTTAGCGGCAGTTATGTGTTTAAGGCTGCCGATCCTCATAAGGTAATTAAATCCTTAAAGCAATTAGGGGAATCAGCTCAACTGTAGCATGATATCATGCTTTTTCGCCATCCGCCGCATATTTAGGATAGCATAACGCATACGACCGAGGGAAGTATTGATGCTTACACCGGTCATTTCTGCTATTTCCTTAAACGAAAGATCTTGATAGAAACGCATGAAGACTACCTCACGCTGTGAGGGAGGTAAGGCTTCCATGATCTTCTTGGCATCCTTCAGCACCTGCTCTCTGACATACTGATCTTCGATACTGTCATCCAAGAAGGATGTGCCGGGGATATTCGACAAGTCATTGTCTTCACCTTGATCAACGACACCCTCAACTTTTTGCTCACGGAACCAGTCCATGATCACGTTGTGAGCGATACGCATGATCCAAGCAGAAAACTTTCCACTGGTAACATACTTACCCTGGTTGAGTTTCGTGATAACCTTCACAAATGTTTCCTGGAATATATCATTAGCTGTCTCGCGATCATGAACCACGAACAGTATGTATGAGAACAAACGAGTCTGGTTGCGGGAAAGTAACAGATCGAATGCCTTATTGTCTCCATTGATATAGAGCATGGCCAACTCTTCGTCGGTCATTCTTTCAAGATTACTCATATAATCTAAATTTACTTATTAACTGAGTAATATTGTTTCAATAGGCATTTCTTTTAATAGGTTAAAAACTAATTTGACTGCAAAACTAAAATAAATTTACGAAACTTGCAAATAATTTTTCAAAATATCGCCTTTTTCTTTGTATTTTTATAAAAAAACATTATCTTTGCACTTGAAATCACGACGAAAGGTTCGCTTTAACGCGATTAATAAGGGAATGAGGTGAGAATCCTCTACTGTCCCGCAGCTGTGAGCTTCATTATGCCCGCAAGCAATAAACCACTGTTGATTGATAAGTAATCTTATCCTTTTAAACGGGAAGGTGCTTGTGGGGAAGCAAAGTCAGAAGACCTGCCTTTACGTCAGACCAGCGTTCCTCGTGGGTTAGGAATAAATGGGTATGTTGATTCTTTTAAAATATGTGATTCCCTTTTAAGGGTATTTGGGTTGTGTAGTTTTGTACGGGACTAATTGACCGTGTATTATTATATAAGTTGTAAGTTGGGAAAGAACGGTGCGCGAAGCATCGTTCTTTTTGTATTCAAGAAAAAGAGGTTGCAGCAGGATGCCGCAACCTCGACAGGTGATTTCCAAACATGGAAATCTAAATAACATATCGCAAATATATAAGAAATAAGGCAATAATGCAAATAATTGGAAATAAAAAACAAAAATTTAACTATTTGCACGGTATTATCGACTATTTTTCGTATCTTTGCATATTAATAATTAATCACTAATAAACAATCAAGATGAGGTACATTCAAGCACTGATCCTTTGTCTGCTGTTACCATTGACTGGCAATGCTTCAGTATGGGACACGGAATACAAACAATTAGAGAAAAAGATTATCTGCCCGAAATTTGCAGAGAACACTTTTGTTATCACTAAATACGGTGCATCGCTGAAAGTCAATGACCCAGCCAAGAATCAAAAGGCTATCAACAAAGCTATCGATGCATGCGCCAGAGCCGGTGGAGGTAAGGTGATCATCCCGGAAGGAACATGGAACACCGGAGCCATCACACTGAAAAGTAATGTTAACCTTGTGGTGGAGAAAGGGGCTACGCTGCTCTTTGCTTTCGACCGTTCATTGTATCCAAACGTACCGACACGTTGGGAAGGTATGGACTGCTGGAACTACCAGCCGCTGATCTATGCCTATCAGCAGAAGAATATCGGTATTACCGGTGAAGGAACCATCGATGGTAATGGTTCTGATGACACCTGGTGGTTGATGAGTGGTAAACGGGCAAAGAATAAGGATATCGACTATCCCGAGAAACAGCAGAATGCCGGTGGACGTGCCGACTTAATGCGCTTTGCAGAGGATGGTGTCGACATGGATGAACGTATCTTCGGTGCCGGAAAAGGATTACGCCCACAGTTAGTTTGTCTGAACCAATGTGAAAATATCCTGATAGAGGGTGTTACCTTCCTGAACTCACCTTTCTGGGTACTCCATCCCCTACTCTCTGAGAATATCACTGTTCGTAAAGTGAAGATCTGGAATGAGGGTCCTAACGGTGACGGATGTGACCCTGAGAGTTGTGAGAACGTGCTTATAGAAGACTGTATCTTCCATACCGGAGATGACTGTATTGCTATCAAGAGTGGTCGTAATGCTGATGGTCGTGCAGGAGGTACCGGTCGTTTTGCCGGAAAACCCAGTAAGAACATCATCATCCGCAACTGCGTGATGGAAGATGGTCATGGCGGTGTGGTTATCGGTTCTGAGATCTCCGGCGGTTGTCAGAATGTTTATGTGGAGAACTGCCAGATGGACTCTCCCAATCTCGACCGTGTCTTACGTATCAAGACTAACAGTTGTCGTGGTGGAATCATCGAGAATGTTTATTTCCGTAATGTAAAGGTAGGACAATGTGGTGAGGCTGTCTTGAAGATTAATACCGACTATGAGCCTAAAGAAGTTTGCTGCCGTGGTTTCTATCCCATCGTTCGTAATGTCAACATGGAGAATGTTACCTGTGAGAAATCTAAGTACGGTGTGATGATTGTGGGTTATGAGGCAGACTCTCTGGCATATACCATCAATACCATCAATGTAAAGAACTGTACTTTTAACGGTGTTTATGGCAAGCCGATATATCAGACAGGTAAAGCAATGAATATTTCCTATGACAATCTGAAGATCAACGGAAATGTTATCCTATCAGAAATGCCTTACAAGTATTATAGTGAGTGGATGACTCATTCAGAGATGGCACGTATCCCCCACTCTTACTTGCTTGACTTTGCCAAGAAGCCTCATTGGAGTTATACCAGCGGTACAGAGATGTGTGCTATGCTGGACACCTACAAACAGTATGGTGACGAGAGCATCTACGGTTACCTGCAGGAGTATCCTGATACGATGATTGATGAGAA
>JAEEZP010000135.1 GCA_016291915.1 Prevotella sp.
AAAATAATTGTTGAATTGCGAACTTTTTATTATTTTTGCAGTCTATTTAATTAATAAAACTTATTGTATGAAACCAACATTATTACTTTTAGCTGCCGGTATGGGTAGTCGTTATGGTGGCTTGAAACAGTTAGACGGCCTTGGCCCTAACGGTGAGACAATCATGGATTATAGTATCTATGATGCTATTCAGGCTGGATTTGGCAAAATTGTTTTTGTTATCCGTAAAGATTTTGAGGAGCAGTTCCGTGAGCAGATCCTTTCAAAATATGAGGGTTCCATCCCTGCTGAATTGGTGTTCCAGAGTCTGGATGCGTTACCTGAGGGATTTACTGTTCCCGAGGGAAGACAGAAGCCATGGGGAACCAATCATGCGGTAATGATGGCAGCTGAAGTGATTAAGGAACCATTCTGCGTCATTAACTGTGACGACTTTTATAACCGTGATGCTTTCATGGTGATTGGTAAGTATCTGGCTGATTTGCCCGAAGGAGCTAAGAATCAGTATGCAATGGTCGGGTTCCGCGTCGGAAATACTCTGTCAGAGAATGGAACGGTTGCCCGTGGTGTCTGTTCAAAGAATGAAGAAGGTAATTTGACAACTGTCGTTGAACGTACAGAGATTGTGCGTTGTGCAGAGGATGGTTCAAATCCTGGTGCACCTAATGAGGAGATTCGTTTTAAAAACGAGGAAGGGAAGTGGATTGCTCTTGAAGAAAATACTCCGGTGAGTATGAATATGTGGGGCTTCACTCCGGATTATTTCCAGTACAGCGTTGATTATTTTAAGGAGTTCCTTGCAGATCCTAAGAATATGACAAACCTCAAGGCTGAGTTCTTCATTCCGTTGATGGTCAACAAACTGATCAATGAGAAGACTGCCTCAGTGAAGGTGCTCGATACTACCAGTAAGTGGTTTGGCGTTACCTATGCAGCTGACCGTCCAGGTACTGTTGACCGTATCAAGAGTCTTGTCGAGGATGGCACATACCCGGAGAAACTTTTCTGATGAATATAAATCTGTTAGATGAACAAAGACTTGATGCTCTGCGCCAGTTGATAAACGACGCAGAGCATATAGCTATCTGTTGTCATCAGAACCCTGATGGTGATGCTTTAGGGGCATCGTTAGGAATGGCTGATTACCTTCGTTCGATAGGAAAGAAAGTGCTCGTTGCCGTTCCCAATATGTTTCCTGATTTCCTTCGCTGGATGCCGGGAACAGAACGTATCATGCGGTATGATAAATATCCATCTGTAATAAAGGAGCAGTTTGAGCAAGCCGACTTAATCTTTTGTCTTGATTTCAATACATTGGATAGAATCGATCGTTTGGCAGAGGCGGTTTCTGCATCGAAAGCTAAGCGTGTGATGATAGATCATCATCCCGGACCGAATGTTGAGACGGCTCTGACAATCTCTTTCCCTGAGATGAGCAGTACATGTGAACTGTTATTCCGCGTGTTGTGGCAGTTAGGAGGATTTCCACAGATTACCAAACAGTGTGCTACTCACTTGTATTGTGGTATGATGACAGATACTGGAGGATTTACCTATAATTCAAGCAATCCTGAGATATTCTTTATAATCAGTCAGTTACTGACAAAAGGAATTAATAAAGACAAGATTTACCGTAATGTGTATAACAACTACAGTGAGTCTCGTCTGCGGCTGATGGGTTATGTGATGTATGAGAAACTGCGTTACTTCCCCATTAAACATGCTGCATATTTTACAATCAACCGTGAAGATTTCCGTAGGTTCCATTTTATGAAGGGTGATGCCGAAGGACTGGTGAATATCCCTTTGCAGATCAAAGGTACTGTGCTAAGTATCTCATTGCGTGAAGACACTGAAAAGGATAATTTTATCTGGGTGAGTCTACGTAGTGTTGACAATGTCAACTGTACAGAGATTGCCCAACGTTTCTTTAATGGGGGAGGGCACATGAATGCGTCTGGTGGCAAACTCTTCTGTTCTATGGAAGAGGCAGAAAAAATTGTACGAGAAGCTATAGCCTCATTATGATAATCGTCTTTCATCTATAAAAAAATATAAAAAAAATACTCGTCTTGTCATCGTTGGCAGGTAATATATTACCTTTGCACAAATTATTTATTATCAGATAGAAAATGAAGAAGTTATTGGTTGTTCTGTATAGTCTCATTGCACTTGTGATGATTGCAAGTTGTAATGACTATGAGACCTATTCTGAACAGAAAGATAAGGAGCGTAAGGCTATTAATCAGTTTATCAAGGATTCTGCCATAAATGTTATTGATGAGACCACTTTCAAGTCACAGGGTAATATAACGAACGTCGGCAGAAACGAATATGTGCTCTTTGAGAGTTCAGGCGTTTATATGCAAATCATTCGCAAAGGTTGTGGTTCACCTCTCAAGAATGGTGAGACTGCCACCATCTTATGTCGTTTTACAGAGAAGAATATTCTGACAGATTCCATTCAGTTGACTAATAATATTCTGACCTTCGCAAGTGTTGTTGATAAGATGAGTGTAACCCGCTCCAGCGATACTTATACAGCATCGTTTATTTCCGGACAGAGTGTGATGAGCATGGTTTACGGTAGTTCTGTACCTTCCGGATGGCTGGTTCCGCTGAGTTATATAAATCTTGGAAGACCTCAGAATGCAACAGATGAAATAGCCAAGGTGAAGTTGATCGTTCCTCATAGCCAAGGACAGAGCTATGCCTCTCAGAGTGTTTATCCGTGTTATTATATTATTACATACGAAAAAGGAATCTAACATATAAACGAAATGACACTTATTAAATCTATTTCAGGAATTCGTGGAACAATAGGTGGACATACAGGTGATACACTGAATCCACTTGACATCGTCAAATTTGTAACTGCTTATGCCACTTTTATGGCTCAATGTAGTTCTCAGACAGAAAAACTGAAGATTGTTGTGGGGCGTGATGCCCGTATCTCCGGTGAGATGGTAAAGAATGTGGTATGCGGTACTCTGATGGGCTGTGGTTGTGATGTTATTAATATCGGTTTGGCAACAACACCGACTACAGAGTTGGCTGTTCGGATGAGTGGGGCTAATGGCGGGATTATTATCACTGCCAGTTACAATCCCCGTCATTGGAATGCACTGAAATTGCTTAACAGCGAGGGAGAATTTCTGAATAAGGAAGAAGGAAATAAGGTGTTGAAAATAGCCGAGGCTGAGGCTTTTGAATATGCTGATGTAGATCATCTGGGAAACTATGTAGAGGATGATTCTTTTGATCAGAGACATATTGATGATGTGTTGGCTTTGTCTTTGGTGGATATTGAAGCTATTAAAAATGCTCATTACCATGTGTGTGTCGACAGTATCAATAGTGTGGGTGGAGTAATTCTGCCGAAATTGTTAACAGCTTTGGGCGTATCGTATGATTTCCTAAATGGTGAGCCCACAGGTGATTTCTCACACAACCCCGAACCTCTGGAGATAAACCTTCAGGAGATTATGGGTAAGATGCGTACCGGTGAGTATGATCTCGGTATTGTTGTTGACCCGGATGTAGATAGGCTAGCTTTTATTTGCGAGAACGGTGAAATGTTCGGTGAGGAGTATACGCTGGTATCTGTGGCAGACTATGTCTTGTCTTATAATCCAGGTAATACGGTAAGTAACCTCAGTTCTACCCGTGCTTTGCGTGATATTACGGAAAAACATGGTGGTTCTTATCAAGCTTCCGCTGTTGGTGAGGTAAATGTTACTACAT
>JAEEZP010000136.1 GCA_016291915.1 Prevotella sp.
AGACAATATACTTCAAAACGGTCGTTGTGCTCCTCGATGACCTCCAGCGCCTGTGTGCCGATAGATCCGGTAGAACCCAGAATGGCTATTTGTTTCTTCATCTTATGATAAGTCGAGCAACCCTTCAGGCAACTCAGTGGTAATTATTTTTTCTTGGTTGTTTATCTCTATAATAAGGTCGTCGGCTGCGGGTAGCAACACGGTCTTACCGTGGTGGTCAACATAAAAGAGTATGTTCTCCGTGGAATCATCCACGTCAACGATCTTCCCTACAACACCCTCATGGATATCGATAATCTGGTAGCCCACCAGTTCTTCCCAAGTCATATCCTCCTCAGTATGATCCGACAAGGAACGTGGGAAATATACCTCACAGTTAGTCAACTCACGTGCCTGTTCCACGGTGGTGATGCCGTCAAAGACGATCCATGCTGTCTCGTTTGACTTAAAACGATACTCCTCGATAAAGAAGGGTACGAGGATGCCGTCAACTTCAACAATCAGATAGTCAGCATCAACACGGTCGAAGATATCGTCGGTGAACATAAATGTGATCTCCCCACGAACACCGTGTGGCTTACCTAAACGACCGATATGAAAAACCTCTTCTTCCGAAATCATACACCAACTCTAAACTATGAACTATGCACTATGAACTAAATAGACGTTCTCTTTATCGAGGCCCCTAACGCGTTCAGACGATTTTCTATATCCTGATAGCCACGGTCTATCTGAGCGATATTGTCGATACGACTTGTTCCCTTCGCACTCATCGCGGCTATCAACAGAGCGATACCGGCACGGATATCCGGACTGGTCATCCTGCCGGCACGCAGACGTTTCTTATGGTCGTGCCCCACGACAACAGCCCGATGGGGGTCGCATAAGATAATCTGTGCTCCCATGTCGATGAGCTTATCCGTGAAGAAGAGTCTGCTCTCGAACATCTTCTGGTGGAAGAGAACACTTCCGCGGGCTTGTGTGGCCACAACCAAAAGAACAGAGAGGAGGTCAGGTGTCAGTCCCGGCCATGGGGCATCGGCAAGCGTCATGATAGAACCGTCGATGAAAGAGTCGATGACATAGTGTGGCTGTTTGGGGATGAAAAGATCATCACCCTCCACCTTTATCTTTATACCTAACCGACGGAAGGCGTCAGGGATAATTCCTAAGTTACGCAGCGAGACATTCTTGATACGTACGCCATCACCCACCATGGCGGCCATCCCGATAAATGAGCCCACCTCGATCATGTCAGGGAGAATCTGATGGGACGTGCCATGCAGTGACTCTTTACCTTCTATCGTCAGGAGATTACTGCCGATGCCTTTGATCTCTGCTCCCATGCTGTTGAGCATCCTGCACAACTGCTGGATATAGGGCTCGCATGCAGCGTTATAGATAGTGGTGGTCCCCTTGGCGAACACGGAAGCCATAATGATATTGGCAGTACCGGTCACCGATGCTTCATCCAAGAGCATATAACAACCTTTGGGGGTGGGAGAGGTTATCTCATAGACATTTCGGGTTTCGTTGAACTCAAACTTTGCGCCAAGGTATTTGAATCCTAAGAAGTGAGTATCCAGACGGCGACGACCGATCTTGTCACCGCCAGGCTCTGCAACGACAGCCTTGCCAAAGCGAGCCAACAGCGGACCGATCATCAATACACTGCCGCGAAGGGCTGCACATTTCTTGACAAACTCATCACTCTCAAGATATTTCAGGTCAACCTCGTCTGCCTGGAATACATATTCATTACGTGACAGTCTCGTCACTTTCACGTTGATATCACGTAACAACTGGATCAGGTTGTTCACATCGAGAATGTCGGGGATGTTGGAAATTTCCACCGGTTCACAAGTGAGCAGGGTGGCACAGATTACCTCCAGTGCCTCGTTCTTGGCTCCCTGAGGAATAATCTCACCCTTCAGGGGATTTCCTCCTTCTATGATGAATGACTCCATAATATGCTGTTGTTATTTTCTCTTCTTATTCGATTTCAGGGCCGATACCTCTTTCTCGATGACTTTATCGAACTGGAAGGTATCCAAGTCTAACTGAATGACGCCGTCGGTATAACGTGCCAGGTCGGAAGCAATCTTCTCATCATCGCTTGATCCATGACTCCACAGCAGGAGGTTACGCTTCATCTGGTTGGCCGTAACCCTCACTAACTCATCACGCTCCTCTCCAGCAGGCATCTCCTTGAGCTTCTCGAAAAGTTCGAAAACCATCTTCCCGTAATGACGCACGGGGATCTGTGTCATCGGATAGGCCAGCGGCTCAGGTGATGTCATAATCTTTTTTGCCTCACTGACATCGTATGGATAGTCGATATCCAACTCGAAATTACTCATGATAGCCAGGTGATCCCACAACTTACGATCATGATCCTCACTCTCACGGCTATGTGACGTCATGCGGTCCATAATACTGATGATGGTCTCTGCGCATGCCTGTCGCTCTTCCTTAGTAGGCAGCCCTACGGCATAGTCAACCATCTTCTGAATCTCTCTTCCGTATTCCGGGAGGATAATCTTCTCACGTTGCGTGTTGTAATCCAATCCTTCGATATTCATATCTGTAAATCTTTATGAGCATTATAGGAGTTTTTTCGGTGCCTTGGCAACGAAATCTTTTAAATAGAATGGCGTGAAATAGGCTACATCCTCAAACTGTCCGTTCAAGAACCTTTTCTCAGCCAGTGGCAACATGTATTTTGCCAGAGGTACGATGTCGGGAATCAGATGGGCATTGGGATGATCAATCATCGACATGCACTTGGAAGCACCGTTGCCGAAGAAATAGACAGGACGGTCTAAATACTCCAGATAAGTGTCGTGATCCACCACATCGGCATGGATAGGACGTATCTCTTTCAGCGAACGGTCGTATAAACAGGCGTAAACCTCCATCCTGCGGGCATCAAGCATCGGACAGAGCAAAGCATCTTCTTCCAACTCATGAAAGAGCAGGACTGGGACTGCCAACAGCTGAAGGGTATGAACGGCAATCAACGGAACGTTTCTGCCATAACAGATACCTTTAGCCATCGATACACCGATACGTAGTCCTGTGTAGGAGCCGGGACCACAACTGACGGCCACACCTTCCAGAGGAATTGCATGGTTGTCGCTGAACGAGAGAGCTTCATCAACAAATTTTCCCAGCTTCACGGCATGGTTCGGACCGCTACGGTCTTCGTCTGACCAGATGACTGCTCCATCCTGACTGACGGCAACAGAACACACGTCGGTACTGGTTTCTATATTGAGAATACACGCCATAAATAAAAATATCTTTTTAAATAGTTTGCAAAAATACTTATTTTCCAGAAAATATTCGTACTTTTGCATAAATTTAACAAGAAACATGTTATGATACAGTCTATGACAGGCTACGGAAAGGCGCTCGTAGCTTATAAAGGAAAGAAAATTAACGTTGAGATAAAATCACTGAACAGCAAGACACTGGACATCAGTACACGTATTGCGCCTCTCTATCGGGAGAAGGAAATGGAACTGCGGAAGATGATTGCGGAGCAGTTGGTCAGAGGGAAGATTGATTTTTCTTTATGGGTAGAGAAAGATGTTACCGTTGATGCTACTCCTATCAATGGCGCTTTAGTGGAGAATTACTACCATCAGATAATGGATATCTCTGCCAAGACAGGGATTCCCGTGCCCAACGACTGGTTTTATACCTTATTACGCATGCCGGAGGTGATGACAAAATCAGAGGTGGAAATATTGGAAGATGAGGAGTGGGTTGTGGCTTGCTCAGCCATCCAGGAGGCGCTCGCTAATCTGATTGCCTTCCGTCGTCAGGAGGGAGAAGCCCTTCAGAAGAAGTTCTGTGAGAAGTTGGATAATATCGAACGTTTGCTGCACAGCATCGATCCTTACGAGAAGAGCCGGGTGGAAAAGATACGTGCCCGTATCCTGGAGGGGCTGAAGAGTGTCTCTGACGCTGATTACGACAAGAATCGTTTGGAACAGGAACTGATATACTATATAGAAAAGTTGGATATCAGTGAGGAGAAACAACGCCTCGCCAACCACCTGAAATACTTCCGTTCAACCATGGAAGATGAGGAGGCTCAGGGAAAGAAACTGGGATTCATCGCACAGGAGATGGGACGTGAGATCAATACCACAGGAAGCAAAAGCAATCTCGCTGAGATGCAGAATATCGTGGTGATGATGAAAGATGAGTTGGAGCAGATTAAAGAGCAGGTCCTGAATGCTCTCTGATAGTTAAGTCCATAGTCGTATTGTTGTAATATCGTAATATCGTTGTATCGTTATTTTTAAAATATGGAAAAGAAACTGATTATTTTTTCAGCTCCCAGCGGCAGTGGAAAGAGTACGATCATCAACTGGTTGATGCAGGAGCACCCGGAACTTGACCTGGCGTTCAGCATCAGTTGTACCAGCAGGGCTCCGCGTGGCACAGAGCAAAATGGGGTGGAGTATTTCTTTCTTACCCCGGAGGAGTTTCGTCAGCGTATCGACAACGATGAGTTTCTGGAATACGAAGAGGTGTATGAGAACCGTTTCTACGGCACACTCAAGCAGCAGGTGGAGGACCAGTTGGAAGCCGGTGATAACGTAGTGTTCGACGTGGATGTGAAAGGTGGTATCAACATCAAACGGTTTTACGGAGAGCGGGCACTGAGTATCTTCATCCAACCACCATCGATCGAAGAACTCCGTCGCCGACTGGAACACCGTGCTACAGATGCTCCGGAGGTTATCGAACAGCGGTTGAGCAAGGCTGCTTACGAGATGACTTTCGCAGATCAGTTTGATAAGATCCTCGTCAACGACCAGTTGGAGGTGGCTGAGCAGGAAGCATTGGAGATGTTAAACGTTTTTCTGGATGATTAAGACAGGGATCTTCGGCGGTTCTTTCGACCCTATTCATAAAGGACATATCGCTTTGGCTCGTACCATCCTGCAGAAGATGGGGCTTGAGGAGGTGTGGTTCGTCGTGTCTCCGCATAATCCCTTGAAGGAGCAGCAGAACCTCACGGATGATAACGTCCGTCTGGAAATGGTCCGTCTGGCATTGTCAGATTACAGTCGGTTGGTGGCTTCTGATTATGAGTTTTACCTGCCGCGGCCCTCTTATATGTGGAACACTTTAGTGCATATACAGGCGGATTTTCCTGACCGTAAGCTTTTCCTGATCATCGGTGAAGACAACTGGGATTGCTTTGACCAGTGGTATCGTCATGAGGATATCCTGAAGAATTTCAATGTTTTAGTGTATCCCCGTAATGCTGAGCAAACCATTACCCGTCGCAGTAATAAGCAGGTGCGTTTCATCCGGACGAGACTGTTGCCTGTGAGCAGTACGATGGTACGTGAGAGAGTGAGGAAAGGAGAACCCATCAACGATCTTGTCCCTTCAAAAATCGTCGATTTCATCGAGAAAAATCATTTATATCAGCGATAGCGGTTTTTCTACTTCTCATTTAATAACGCCTTCATAGCCAACATCAGCATCTCTTCGTGGTCGAATGCCAGGGGAGGTAAGTTGTCTGTTGGAAACCAACGTGCATCTGCCGCGTCATCATCTCCTTTTACCTCACAGATATCCGTCACACCATAGTGTGCAATGGAAATCACCCGTTCTCTGGAATCACGGTTGGGATCTGTAAACGTATGAAACTGATGAAGTGTTACTCCGGTTATTCCCGTCTCTTCCTGTAACTCCCGCAAAGCCCCCTCTTCTGCCGACTCGTCTATATTCAGGAAACCACCGGGGAATGCCCAACGGCCTTTATAAGGATCTCTTCCTCGTTGGATCAATAATACATACAATTGTTCTTCTTTGTAGCCGAAGAGTACACAATCGGTAGTCACGGCAGGATGGGGATATTTATAAGTATAACTCATACGATGCTATTGTTTATTGCCATGCAAAATTAAGCATAATGCGGCAAAAAGACAAATTATAGAGGATGTTTCTATCCGTATTAATATCTTCGTTAGTTTCTTATTCTCTCTTTCATCGGTTTCCCATCATTACAGTAGGACCAAAATGGCCTTTTGGCCCGGCCTGCAGGCCGTTTTGACCGGGCAAAAGCGGCCTTTTGTCTGCATCTTTGCGCCAGACTTTTATCTTGGCAATTATATACCAGTTAACTTAAAGCACTGAAAGTGCATCAGAACATAGGCAGCGCTCATCTTCTACGGAAATGGACTTACTTTTCTTGTAATCAACTACTTACGGCATTTTCATCTTCTACGGATCCTCTACGGAAGAAAAGAGTACTTTTCCCATAGGAAAAGGTTATTAAAACGATGAGAAAAGGTCACCTTTCTCAATGCTTTTAGTGACTGTTTCTCTTCTATTCCTGTGTGGATTTAAAAGATGTCATGCACACTGTCGGGGCATGAAATGAAATGAGGTGTACTAAATGATTTGGTCATATCAAATATTTGTATTATCTTTGCAATAACTTAATCTATAGAGTTATGACAACAGTACAGTTAAACGCTGCTTTGCATAGAGAATTAAGCTACATTGTAACTGATGAAACAATGATGAAGAGAGCTTTACAATCTTTACGTAAGATACGTAGGGAAAGACGAGCTGAACAGTTACAGCAAGGAGATTCTGCGGAGCAAGTGAAGAAAAGTTTAAAACGAGCTTTCAAGGAGTTTAAATTGGTACAAGAGGGAAAGATCGAAGCAAAACCAATAGAAGAATTGTTAAATGAGGTAGGCATAAAATGAAGATCGTACAACAATTACTGGCCAGTCTGTTTACCCCCATTAGGAAGAATGGGGCTTTCTTCGTCTTTATGTATGTGCTCGGGTTGGTGTGTTTCTATTCCGTAATCCCAGCCAATGCCAAGGGATTAAAGATTTACGGTCATGCTCCTGCAGAGTTGTTTGTGGATGTATATCTGCTCTGTGTGTTGTTGACGATTCTTCCGGAGAAGATCAGGAAGTGGGTGCGCCGACTTTTCTATGTCATTGCCTACACCCTCGCCATCATTGATGTGTACTGTTTTGTGAAGTTCGACTGTACGATAACACCCACGATGTTGCTGTTGGTGGGCGAGACCGACAGTCGTGAAGCAGGTGAGTTTTTCCTGACTTACCTCACTCCCGATATCCTCTGGAGCCGACTGACTTTCGTCTTGTTGGTGTTGATCGTACATATAGTATATGCTGTCATCTATCACAGAAAGAGTTATCCTGTCAAGCTTCATCACGCATGGAAACAATGGTTGTGGCCGTTGGCCGGTTTGACAACACTGATCCTCTTTATCATCTCCCTGAATGCTTGTCTTCCGAACAAACAGGCTTTTATCAGACTGATGTCGTATGACAAGATCGGGGATGTGGAACATGAGCTGACAGAGAAAAACCGGGCTTTCCAGTATCAGCCGATATACCGATTGGTTTTTAGCGTCTATGCCAATCATCTGACATCGAAACAACTGGTAAAACTGGTGGAAGGCATTGATAAGGTGGAAGTGGACAGCTGTCGTTTCGTGAGTAAGAATATCGTATTGATCATTGGAGAGAGTTACAATCGCTATCATAGTCAGTTGTATGGCTATGAGAAAGAAACGACGCCCTTACAGTTAGCTCGTGCAAAGAAGGGTGAGCTGATACCATTCACCGATGTGGTGGCTCCTTGGAATCTCACCAGTTTTGTCTTCAAACACCTCTTCTCGATGTATTCCGTAGGTGACAAGGGGGAATGGTGTGACTATCCTTTGTTCCCCGAACTCTTCCGTAAGGCCGGTTATCATGTGGCTTTCCTTACCAACCAGTTCCTTCCGAAGGCAAAGGAGGAGGTGTATGACTTCAGTGGTGGTTTCTTCCTAAACAACCCGGAACTGAGCAACGCGATGTTCGATACCCGTAACAGTCAGTTGTATTATTTTGATGAGGGATTATTGAAAGATTACGACACCCTGAAGACGGAGAATAAAGAGCATAACCTGATCATCTTCCATCTGAAAGGACAGCATACCGATTATCGTACCCGTTGTCCGCGGTCGAAACAGTTTTACAAGAGAGAAGAGTACGACCGGCCGGGATTCAGTGCCAGGGAACGGCAGGTGATGGCTTTCTATGATAATGCCACAAGGTATAACGACTCTATCGTCAACCAGATCATCACACGTTTTGAGGATGAGGAGGCTGTGATCATCTATGTGCCTGATCATGGTGAGGAGTGTTACAGTGGTAATGTGCATTTCTACGGGCGTATGCACTCCACGGAGATAACTGCCCGGCTGGCACGCGAGGAGTTTGACATCCCCATGTGGATCTATTGCTCACATCGTTATATGGTGGAGCATCCTGATATTTACAGTGCTATCATCCGTTCAAAGGATAAGCCTTACATGACGGATGCGTTGCCGCACATGCTCTTGTATCTGGCTGGTATTGCTGCCCCGTCGTATCGGCCGGAACAGAATATCCTTGGACCGGAGTACGATGAGCATCGCCCGCGTATCCTGAAGAATACCACTGATTACGATAAGTTAAAAGTGAAGAAATGAGAGAACAACTGTTAAGTCGTACAGAGACAAATGCCTTGCGTGGGTTGGCCATCATCGGTATCATACTCCACAACTACTGTCATTTCCTGAGTTTTGCCGTCAAGGAAAACGAATATACCTTTGATGTGACGCGCCCTCAGCAGATGATGGAGATGCTGATGTCGTTCGATAAGGATCTCTTTATCCATATCTTCTCTTTCTTCGGGCATTACGGTGTCCCTGTATTCCTGTTTGCCAGCGGTTTTGGTCTGGTGATGAAATACGAGAAGAGCAAATCACAGGGAGAGGTGGCTGTATTACCGTTCATGACATACCATTATCTGAAGCTCTTCCGACTGATGATTCTCGGTTTTGTCACATTCATCATCGTCTATATCCTACGTCATGATGACGGGGCTGTGGTATATGCTTTCGACCGTGTGGTCAGTCAACTCACCATGGTCATCAACTTCGTCTATGATAAACCGCAGAAGATCATCAAGCCAGGACCTTACTGGTACTTCGGACTGATGGTTCAGTTGTATCTTCTCTATCGGCTGGTGTGTTACCGCAGAAGACAACCATCTGTTATCATCGTGATGATCATTGCCGCATTGTTCATCCAGTATCTATGTCGTGATAACCACGATGCACTGAATTATGTAAGGTATAACTTCATTGGTGGTGTGCTGCCCTTCGGCATGGGAATCTTATACGCCCGTCATGGGAAAGCCCTTTCTGTAGTGGGGAATATAGCCATTGTGATCATATCCGCGGTGGTGGTTCTTTTCGGCAGTATGTCTTTCCTCTCATGGCTGATCGTTCCCTGCTTTATCGTGACGGGCGCTGTCGCAACGGTACAACTGCTGCCTGCCCGTCTGCTGAACCCATGGGTGTGGATCGGTACTGTCTCAGCAGCACTCTTTGTGATGCATCCGGTAATGCGGGAAGTTATTATCTCTCATTACCGTCGTGTGGATATCTATTTCGGGATATGGACCTATCTCCTCTCTTCTGTGGCATTGGCCATGTTACTACAATATGTCTTACGGTGGATCCCATCTCCGAAGATGAAGAAAGAGCCATCTCAGCAACCACAAAACGAAGTGTTAAGCAATGAAGAACGTTGATATCTTTGACCTGAGTAAATACCGTGGAGCATTGATGGGGGCTGCCATGCTCATCATCATCCTTTTCCACATGCCCCTATCGCGTTCTTCTGCCTTCTTCGGACTGGCCCGATGTGGGAATGTGGGTGTGGATATGTTCCTGTTTCTGAGTGGTATCGGACTGTGGTATGCATGGACGAAGAGCCCCTCGTTCAAGAACTTTTACTGGCGGCGGTATATCCGTATCTATCCGGCATGGCTGATCATTGCGGCCATCTTCTATATCAACAACTACCTCACGGCAAAGGGTGGCGGATATAGCCCGAACCTTTTCCACCTGGTGGCAAATATCTTGGTAAACTGGAGCTTCTGGCGCATTGACGACTTGTCATTCTGGTTTATTCCATCCATCATGATGATGTATACCTTCGCTCCTTTGTATATGCGCCTGATACAGAAATACCCTGTATGGCGGTGGATGCCCCTGTTGTTCATCCTCTGGTATGCCATGGTACGTTACTACACACCCCTTTGGAATGCCGTGGGACATGTGGAGATCTTCTGGAGTAGGATCGCTGTCTTTTTGCTGGGAATCAACTGTGGTGTATGGGTGAAGGAAAAACGCAGCTTTGAATCGTCGGGATGGATCATCATCGTTCTGACGTTTGTGATGAGTCTTTGGCTTTGTGTATTCATAGAAGCAAGCCGCCGCAGTGCCTTCCCGCCACTGGTGGAGCGCTATGCATATATTCCTCTGTCTGTCAGTGGGATGTTCCTCTTCTGTGCACTTTTTAAGGTACTCCCCCAGTGGTGCCTCCGAATCTTCACATTCATAGGTGGTATCAGTCTGGAACTTTACCTTATCCATGTGCAGTTCGTGTTGAAATATATCAAGGTGTATCATTGGAGTTACTGGGCTACCACACTGGCTGTCTTGCTGATAAGCATCCCACTGGCATGGCTGTTGAGCAAATTGGTGGATTGTATTGTCAGACGGTTACCCAAACAGATATAACTCATTAACTTATAAACTTATAACCTCACCATGACGAATGCTGCTATAAAACTGATACGACCCAAACAGTGGCTGAAGAATATGTTTGTCTTCATACCGATGTTCTTTGGTGGGAGTCTGACCGACTTCCAGGATGTATATGCCAGCATCATCACCTTCTTCGCCTTCTGTTTCATCGCCTCTTCAGTATATTGTTTTAACGATATCTATGATGTGGAGGCAGACCGCCGTCATCCGGTGAAATGTAAACGCCCCTTGGCCTCCGGCGCGTTGTCGATGAAGAGTGCTTATCTCTTGATGGGCTTGATGGCATCACTGTCATTGGTGATGATTCTGTTGTTACCGGTTGACTGGTGGAAGGTAGGGCTGATTATCCTCGGCTATTACGTGATCAATCTGTGTTATTGTGCACAATTGAAACAACATGCTATCCTCGATGTGTGCATCATCGCCTTCGGTTTTGTACTCCGTATCCTCGCCGGGGGCTTTGCCACACAGATTGTATTAAGTAAGTGGTTGGTAATGATGACTTTCCTGCTCACTCTCTTCCTCTCATTTGCCAAACGACGTGATGATGTCATCCGCATGCAGGCTACCGGAGAGGCGCCCAGAAAGAATACGATCCGCTATAATATGACATTCATCAATCAGGCTATCACGATAACCGCTTCTGTTACCTTGGTATGTTATATCATGTATACCATCAGTCCGGATGTGGTTGAGCGTGTGGGTACCGACTATCTCTACCTCACCTCCATCTTCGTGTTGTTAGGGTTGTTGCGATATATTCAGATCACGGTGGTTGATGAAAAGAGCGGTGATCCCACGAAGATGCTGTTGAAAGACCGTTTCACACAGTTGATCGTCTTGTTGTGGGGACTCACCTTCCTGTTGTTGATCTATTTCAAATAAGGAAAAAATAACTGACGATGGATCAGAAACGACTATATGTCTTCGACTTCGACGGTACATTGACAAAGAAAGACTCTTTGTTGGCATTCATCATCTTCGTAAGAGGGTGGGGGAAGCTACTGTTGTCTTTCCTGCGGTATTGTCATCTTCTGATCCTGATGAAGATGGGCCTTTACGATAATGGTAAGGCAAAGGAGAAAGTATTTGCCGCCTGTTTTAAGGGAATGCCCCTGAAGATGTTCAACGACTACTGCCTGCGTTTCGCCAAGGAGCATCGTAGTCTGTTGCGTGAACAAGCGGTGGATTATATAAATAATGTACGCGAGGAAGAATGTGTGATTATCAGTGCGAGTGTGGACAACTGGGTACAGCCGTTCTTTCCCAAACTGAAAATTGTGGGTACGCAGGTAGAAGTAAATGAAGGAATCCTGACGGGTAGGTTCACTACTCCCAACTGCTATGGACAGGAAAAGGTGCGTCGCTTGTTAAGTATATACCCCCATCGTACGGAGTATTATCTGTTAGCCTTTGGTGACAGCAGAGGTGATAAAGAACTGTTGGATTTTGCCGATGAGGCTTATTATCAACCATTTCGAGAAAAGACATGAGAAAGTTTTTGCGATTATTCAAAGTAAATAAAGAGGAAGGCATCCTTGCGGTTGTTATACTGGCGATCTTCCTGGTGTTGAACACCTTATTTATCTGTTATACGTTCAACGGTATTGCGTATGTCGATGATAAGAACATCAACGATATCCTTAAGCATTTCCTGTTGTCGGGGTTTGATCCACTGACTTACAAGGCACTCACCGAGTGGAGTGATGTGTATAATGTTTACCGACATCCGATCTTGGGATTCCTGGTTTATATCCCTTCGATGATCAATCAGTGGGTGTTGGAACTGACGGGCATCAACTGCTGTCAGATATTCGCGGCAATCCCTTTGTTGTTCAGTGCTTTCTACAGTAGTGTGTTCATGTATCGCATCCACCGGCAGATCATCGGATTAAGACGGGTGGATGCTACCTTGCTTACCCTCTTACTCTTCTCTTTTGCCTATGTGATGACGGCGTTGATAGCGCCCGATCATTTTGCATTCTCGATGTTCCTGCTGATCTTTGCCTTGTATGTGTCGGGCTATCTCATTCAGCAGCATCGACAGATGACCATCATTCAGACGGTTCTGCTCTTTCTTGCTACAGCAGGTGTCACCCTGACGAATGGGGTAAAGATCTTCATCGATGCTTTGTTTGTGAATGGCAAACGGTTCTTCCGACCCAAATATCTGTTATTGGCTGTTATCATCCCCTCAGCACTCTTGTGGCTCTTCTGCCGTTGGGAGTATCGTGTCTTTGTATGGCCGGAGGAGATGCACCGTAAGCAGTTGAAGGCTCAACAGCATGAGAAACTGAAGAAGATTGCCTATGAGCAGTTCTTAGATACCACACAGATTACAGACTCTGCCCAACGTGCACAGGCATTCAAACAAGTTCTGGTAAAGAAAGCACAAGCGAAATATCTTCGTAACAGGAAAAAGGCATATGCTCGTCATACTGGTAAACCCATCATGCAAGGTGAGTTTATGCGCTGGACGGATATCACGACTCCCCGTTGGGATACTGCCGTAGATAATCTCTTCGGTGAGAGTTTGCAGTTGCATCGTGATTATCTGTTGGAGGACACACTGCGCTCACGTCCTGTTATTTTGAAGTATGACAGTTGGTATCAATATGTAGCGGAGATCCTGTTGCTACTCTTATTCGTAATAGGTATATGGTGTGGCCGACATAGCAGATTCCTCTGGATGTGCCTGTTGGCCTTCGCCTTCGACATCGCCTTGCATCTGGGGTTGGGCTTCGGCATCAACGAAGTGTATATCATGACGGCTCACTGGGCATTCGTCATACCAATAGCCATCGGATTCCTTTTGCAACAGTGCTCCAGGCGGTGGCTGCGTGGAGTGTTAGCCTTGCTGGTGGCATACCTGTGGCTATACAATGGTATTCTGCTGGTGGAGTTTATTATCTCGTAAACTACACCTTGCTGCGTGCTGCCCGTATTGCTTCCTGATCCGTGACGCGTTCGTTGAGGTTGTAGTAGGCTTTCAGATGGTGACCCACCCTTTTCTCTTCCGGTGGTAACTGCATGTAATCACCATAGATATGACGCAGGTAGTTGTCATAGTCGGATGGCAGATATACCGTGATGCCTTCAAAGTTGAATGGCTCCTTGCCTTTAATCCATTCTTTCGGGAATAACTCTTTCACGCCATAAGCACCACCATAGTTGATGACATTCTTGGCCGTCTCGTAATCCTGTCGATAACTGATGTCGGACAACTGCCGTAAAAGACTGCGGCGATAAGGCTGACGGAAAAAGAAAGCAATAGTCTTTCGGAGGAATCGTCCCCATTCCTTCGGCTGTAGGAGTAATCTCATATATTCCGTAAAGGTACTATGGGTGGAGATGGCCTCCAACTTATTTCGCGTCTTGCGGAAACGGGCTTCCATGGAGTGTGCTTCACTGATATCATCGGGAGCGCCGTCGAGGGCGAAGATATCTATAAACAGCCCGTACACACAGGGCGTGTCTGCTTCCTCAATGAGTGTGGTATGACGGTTACACAACTTGGCAAAGAACAAAGGATAATCGGCTTTGTTATAAGGTGTAACCAATTCATAATCATCCCACTGTGCTTCTGATGCAAGTTGGATAAAACGGTCGTAGTCAGGACGGGGCATGAAGACGTCGATGTCATCATCCCAGGGGATCAGTCCATGATGACGAACAGCACCGATGGCCGTACCACCACAACAGTAGTAGGTGAGGTGATGTTCCTCACAGAATTCTGTAAAAAAGCGCAGTGTGTCAACGATGATGGCATTCCATCGTGGCTGTTGTTCGGGAGTCACTATCATAAAGT
Source organism: Prevotella sp. (assembly GCA_016291915.1). GTDB lineage: Bacteria > Bacteroidota > Bacteroidia > Bacteroidales > Bacteroidaceae > Prevotella. The sequence continues at coordinate 14,478 of JAEEZP010000136.1, forward strand.
CATGATTCTTTTAAACTGTGCAAAAGTAGTCTTTTTATTTTGAATTTCAAACATTTAATCGTATTTTTGCAGCCGTATGGGCGATAATCTGAAAGAACGGACAGCGAAAGGACTTTTCTGGGGCGTGGTCAACAATGGCACGACTCAGGTGCTGAATATCCTGATCGGGATATTCCTCGGACGGTTGCTTTCCCCTGAAGACTATGGTATTGTCGGTGTCCTGACGATCTTCACCGTTATTGCGGGTAATCTGCAGAGCAGCGGATTCACACAGGGACTGGTAAACCTGAAAAAGCCGACAGCACGTGATTACAACTCCGTCTTCTGGTTCAACGTGCTTGCCTCTATCACCATCTACATAGTCCTTTTCCTGGCAGCCCCGCTCATAGCCCGTTTCTTCCATGAACCTCGTCTCGTCGCTGTTTCTCGATTCGTTTTCTTAGGGTTCTTCATCTCTTCATTTGGCATCGCCCATAATGCATATATGTTGAAAAACATGATGAATCGCCAAATAGCTATTGCCGGACTTGTGGCATTGGTGATATCAGGAATCACAGGTATCGTTATGGCGCTGAACGGGTGGGCTTACTGGAGTTTGGCATGCCAGCAGATTATCTATATAACGATCTTGAATATAGGTCGGTACTGTTATGTTCCGTGGCGGCCACAACTGAAGATAGATTTCGGGCCGGTCAGACAGATGTTCTCTTTCAGTGTGAATATCTTGCTGACGAATATCATCAATACACTTAGTCAACACCTCCTTACTTTTATCTTTGGCCGTCTGTTCACCATCAAGGATGTGGGTAACTATTCTCAGGCAAACAATTGGAACAGTAAGGCGAATATGTTTGTCAGCGGGACCATAGGGCAGGTGGCTCAGCCTGTCTTGGTAGAGGCTTCTGCTGATCAAGAGCGACAACTCCGTGTCTTCCGCAAACTCCTTCGGTTTACGGCTTTCCTCTCTTTCCCTGTGATGTTCGGATTGACACTGGTGGGACGTGAGTTTATCTTGTTGACGATCGGGGAGAAATGGATCTATAGTATCCCGTTGTTACAGATCCTCTGTATCGGTGGTGCCTTCATGCCTTTCTATACACTCTATCAGAATCTGTCTATCAGTATGCATCGGTCGGATATCTACCTATGGTGTAACCTTGTTCAGATCGTCTTGCAGATTACAATCGTATTGTTATTCAGTCATTTCGGCATGAAGGTCATGGTAGTGGTATATACCCTGTTCCTTATTCTTTGGCTCAGCGTATGGCAGTGGTTTGCCCGTCATCTGATTGGATTACGTTTCCGTCATGCTTTACTCGACGTGCTGCCTTTCTTTATCATTGCTGCAGGTACGATGATTCTTACCTGGTTGCTGACGCACTGGATATCCAACAATATTCTCTTGCTTATCTCAAGAGTAATTATTGCTGCAGGTATCTATTTCATCATCTTAAAGATAGTACATGCAACGATACTCGAAGAGTGTATTGCTTTCCTGAGAAAGAAGGTCGGGAAATAATCAAGATCCTATTCCTGCTCTTTCTGTTTGGAGTGATAGATCTTTTCTCTGATGATACCTTTTAATAATAGATATAGGTATCTGACGAGACGATCTCCAAAGGGCATCCTTAACATTAGCCTGGCAAAGGATAGTAATCCGCTGTTGCTGTAAGCGGGAAGTCGTTCACTGAGTTGATCGGAAGAGACACCAGCCCGAAACGCTTGTACATAAATCTTCAGCAATCCCACCTTCGTAGCCCACGCATAATGTTTATCTTTATCGTGATTGATGATAAAATTAGCTATTGTCTGGTTGGCTTTAAGCAGAGAACCCACATGACGAGGAGTAATACCTTCCTTGAACATACCCATCTGTTCTATACGATAGTAACTGACTACATCGTCTATCCATGTGCGGCGGGCAAACCAGATTAGCCTGGGGACAATGCTATAATCATCTGCTTGGTTGACACCTTCCATTGTGAGAATGTGGTAATCCATGTGTAAACTGCGGCGTATCAGTCGGGCCCATAACTGGTGAGACAGGGTGTTCTGTGCCAATAACAGTTTTAGATAGCTTTCTTTTGAACCATGCCAAGGAGTAACCTTGTGCTCTGTTCCATCAGCATATTTTTCCATGTATCCCCCGTCTACGATGTCTGCATCGGTCAGTTGCTGCTTGTTGACGAGACGCTCCACGGCATCTGTTGACAACCAGTCGTCGCTGTCTACATGCATGATGAATTCACCTGTGGCAGCCAATATGGCGGTAAGCCGTGCAGCACCCACACCTTTATTCTTTTCGTGATGAAGTATCTTTACTTGTCTTTGTCGCTCAGGGTGTTTTTGAAGTACCTGTTGGAGCACTTCTATACTATGGTCCGGTGTGCAGTCGTCTACGAAGATGTATTCCAATTCGTCATAGGTCTGTGCAAACAAGGTTTCTGCACAAGTAGCTATTACTTGCTCTACACCGTAAACAGGTACTAATATCGAAACCTTTATCATGTTGTCTGTCTCATCTGGATAAACATCTCAAGCAAACGCGTATCTTCCTGATAGGTGAGTTTCATATTACTCTCTTCACCAAGGGCTACAAAGATGGGAGTGCCGGGTAAATAACGCTTGACGACACCACAGTCGTCGGTAACCTTAAACTGCGGGTCTTTCAGGGCAATGTCATAGGCCTGACGTATCGTGCTGATCTTAAAAGCCTGTGGTGTCTGCACCCTTCTTAGTCGTGAACGGTCGGGGATGTCCTTTATAAAATCACCATCCACCTCGATGATCGTATCTGCTGAGGACATGGCCACGGTTGCGGCATCGTAATGGTGGAGTGCCTCGGTAACGTCATCGATGATCCGTTGGGAGACTAACGGTCTTGCGGCATCATGGAAAACCAGGTTGACATCCTCCTCTTGGTAGACGTTGATGGCCGAAAGACTGGAGTCGTAACGCTCCTTACCACCCTGCAGGATCTTCTTCACCTTCTTCCATCCGTTCTTCTGCACGATCTCTTCCATCTTAGAAAGATAGAGCGCATTGCTGACGATGGCTATCTCGTCGATATGCGTGTTCTGCTCGAAAGCATCTACCGCATGCTCGATAACCATCTTGCCCGCTATCTCCAAGAACTGCTTGGGCAGGGCGTTCCCTAATCGTTTGCCCACACCGCCGGCCAAGACTACCGCAATATTCTTTGTCATATCAAATTCCTTTGGGGCAAAGTTACAGATAAATGAGAGAAAAGCCAAAAAACAATGAAAATAATTTAGGAGTAACTTAGCAAAGCTTAAGTTACAATAACGATATCATGAGTTTTCCTATGATAATAGTCAAGGAATGAGCGTAATGACTTGGGACTTTTGGCCTTAACATCTGGGACTTTCATCCGCAAAAGGTCCCAGACCGTTGACCCTTCTTCTTTGGTTTCTTTGTTGAAAGGACGGATAAACAGTTAAATAAATATAAATTATTCAGATCGGGCTTGTCAGGGAATATTATTTGATAAAAAATCCGTACCTTTGCAACCCGATTATAGTGGGGCCATATAAGAACCTCCAAAGGCAGAGTGTAAATAGTAGCCTACCCTTGTGGTCGTTGCGGTTTGTGAATCTCTGCTTACTGGCAGACGGAGAGTCTGCTCGTTTCCAGGTACGGAAGCCAGGCGCAATCGGATGGCGACATATCCGCAGAGTTTATAAAACGTTTTAGTAATATTTATTAAAAACAATGGACACTTTAAGTTACAAGACTATTTCCGCAAATAAGGAAACAGTTCAGAAAGAGTGGGTAGTGATTGACGCTACCGACCAAGTAGTAGGTCGCCTGTGCTCAAAAGTAGCCAAGCTGATCCGCGGTAAGTACAAGCCATCATTCACTCCTCATGTGGATTGTGGTGACAATGTGATTATCATCAATGCTGCCAAGGTTGTCTTCACTGGCAAGAACGAGACCGACAAGGTGTACACTCGTTACACCGGTTATCCTGGTGGACAGCGCTTTACCACACCTGCACAGCTTCGTCAGCGCAACGGTGGTGTAGAGAGAATGATCCGTCATGCCGTTAAGGGTATGCTGCCTAAAGGACGTTTAGGCCGTCATCTTATCGACAATCTCTATGTTTACGAGGGAACAGAGCATCCACACGAGGCTCAGAAACCAAAGGCAATTGATATTAACCAATATAAATAATTAGGAAAAGATGGAAGTAGTAAATGCAATAGGTCGCCGCAAGAGTGCTATCGCACGTATTTATGTGAGCGAAGGAACAGGCAAAATCACTATCAACAAGAAGGATTTGGAAGAGTATTTCCCATCTGCTATCCTGCAGTATGTGGTAAAACAGCCCCTCAACCTGCTCGATGTAGCAGAGAAGTATGATATCAAGGTTAATCTCGACGGTGGCGGTTTTACAGGTCAGAGCCAGGCTCTCCGTTTGGCTATTGCCCGCGCATTGGTTAAGATCAACGCTGACGACAAGAAGACACTGAAGTCTCAGGGCTTCCTCACCCGCGACAGCCGTGCTGTTGAGCGTAAGAAGCCGGGTCAGCCGAAGGCTCGTCGTCGCTTCCAGTTCAGTAAGCGTTAATCCATTACTGACTGTTTGTTTAGTATCTAAACCAAGAGGATCTGCACAGACAGCTACCTCTTGGCTGATTCAAACAAGTATTTTGAGCAGGTCCATCCTGTTCGAAAAGAATTAAAAAGAATGTAAACAATAAAAGTATTTAAACAAAATGGCAAGAACAAATTTTGATCAATTACTCGAGGCTGGCTGTCACTTTGGTCACCTCAAACGTAAGTGGAACCCCGCAATGGCTCCTTATATCTTCATGGAGCGTAACGGTATTCATATCATCGACCTTCATAAGACTGTCGTAAAGATTGACGAGGCTGCTGATGCTCTAAAGCAGATTGCTAAGTCTGGCAAGAAGGTGCTCTTCGTAGCTACCAAGAAGCAGGCTAAGGATATCGTGGCTGAGAAAGCTACATCAGTAAACATGCCTTATGTGATCGAGCGCTGGCCAGGTGGTATGCTCACCAACTTCCCAACCATCCGCAAGGCTGTGAAGAAGATGGCAAACATCGACAAACTGATGGCTGATGGTACCTTCAGTAACCTGTCAAAGCGTGAGATCCTGCAGATCAGCCGCCAGCGTGCAAAGTTGGAGAAGAACCTCGGTTCTATCGCCGACCTTACCCGTCTGCCTTCTGCACTCTTCGTCGTTGACGTACTGAAAGAGAATATCGCCGTAAGAGAGGCTAACCGTCTGGGTATTCCTGTATTTGCTATCGTAGATACCAACAGTGATCCTAACAATATCGACTTTATGATTCCTGCAAATGATGATGCAAAAGATTCTATCGAGGTAATCATGAACGCTTGTTGTGCAGCTATCGCTGAGGGTCTCGAGGAGCGTAAGGCTGAGAAAGCTGACGAGAAGGCTGCCAAGGAGCAGGCTGAGGAGGCTGACGAGGCTAAACCACGTCGTACCCGTAAGGCTCGTAAGCAAGAGGAAACCGCTGAGGCTGAGGCTGAAGTAGAGGCTCCTGCAGAGGAAGAGGAAGAAGCTCCCGCTGCTGAGTAATAAAAAGATATTTATTAAATAACAATTTCATACAATGGCTATTACAATTGAAGATATCAAAAAGCTTCGCGCTATGACTGGTGCCGGACTGGCAGATGTCAAGAAGGCTCTTACCGAGGCTGAGGGTGATTTCGATAAAGCAAAGGAACTGCTTCGTGAGCGTGGTCTGGCTATTGCTGCTAAGCGTAGCGACCGTGAGACATCCAATGGTTGTGTGCTCGTAAAGAAGGTTGACGGCTTTGCTGCATCTATCGCTTTGAAGTGTGAGACTGATTTCGTTGCTAACGGTGCTGATTTCATCGCACTGACACAGGCTATCCTCGATGCAGCTGTTGAGGCTAAGGCTAAGACACTCGATGAGGTAAAGAACCTTACTGTTAACGGAATGAATGTTCAGGAGGCTGTGACACAGCGTTCTGGTATCACCGGTGAGAAGATGGAGCTTGATGGCTACATGGTTCTTGAGGGTGACAACGTAGAGATTTACGACCACATGGGTAAGCACATCCTGACTACTATGGTTCAGACCAACAAGGCTGCTGCTGAGGAAGGTCATAAGCTGGCTATGCAGGTAGCTGCCATGAAACCGGTGGCTCTCGATGCACAGTCTGTACCACAGAGCATCCTCGACGAGGAGTACAAGACAGCTGTTGAGAAGACCAAACTGGAGCAGGTAGAGAAGTATGTTGAGTCTGTTCTGAAGAAGAACGGCATCAACCCGAACCTGGTGGACAGCGAGGATCATATCGCTTCTAACATCAAGAAGGGATGGCTCACAGAGGAAGAGGCTCAGAAGGCTCGTGAACTGAAGGAGAAGGCTGCTGCTGAGAAGGCTGCCAACCTGCCTGCACAGATGATCGAGAACATCGCCAAGGGTCGTGTACAGAAGTTCTTGAAGGAGAACTGTCTCGTTGATCAGGAGTTCCAGTTCGGTGACGGTGACAAGGCTACTGTTTCTCAGTGGTTGGCTCGTCAGGACAAGGATCTGCAGATCGTTGCTTTCAAGCGTTTCACGCTCGTAGCTGAGTAGTTTTTGGTCGTTTGGTTGTTTGGGTGTTTGGTTGTTTGGGTGTTTAGGCGTTTGGTTGTTTGGTATAAGAATACTGGAAGGTAAACCCCGAACCCTAATTTCCCGAACCACTAATCTCCCAAACCACTAATCTCCCAAACCACTAATTTCCCAAACGACTAAACAACCAACATACACAATAAAAGCGCCTGTTTTTAGTTATTAAAGACAGACGCTTTTTTGTTATGAAAATTTTTGCCATAGGAAAGAACTACAGTCTGCATAATCAGGAGATGGAAGGACGGGAGTATAAACCCGAAGAACCGGTCATCTTCCTGAAAGCTGATTCATCGTTGTTGAAAGACCATAAGCCTTTCTTCATCCCGACAGAATTGGGACGTGTTGACTATGAGACAGAGATGGTGGTTCGTATCTGTCGTCTGGGGAAGAGTATCCCACAGCGTTTTGCCCATCGTTATTATGATGCGGTGACCGTGGGTATCGACTTTACAGCACGCGACTTGCAGGACCGGTTGAAGAATGCCGGTCTGCCGTGGGATCTCAGCAAAGGCTTCGACGGCGCTGCTGCTATAGGTGAGTGGATAGATAAAGAGAAATTTCTGAATATCCAGGCGCTCCATTTCCATTTGGATATTAATGGAAAGACGGTACAGGCAGGATGTACCAGTGATATGCTCTATACGGTGGATGAGATCATTGCCTATATCAGTCAGTTCTATACGCTGAAGACAGGTGATATTCTCTATACCGGGACACCTGCAGGAGTAGGTCCTGTACATATCAATGACCATCTCGAGGGGTATCTTGAGGACCGTAAGGTGCTGGAATTTAACGCAAAATGATTACGTGCCGACGTATCATAATAAGTAGTTTACTTCTGGTGTGCAGCATGATGGTATGCGCTCAACAGAAGTTTTTTAACCTGACTGCAGAACAAGTCAGGCTCGATGAGTCATTGCCTCTTTTCTATACGGCAGTTCCTTTGGGAGAAAATTTTGCTGACAGTGTCTATACCGTGGATATCGCCTATCTGGAATACCTGTCGATGACGGACAAAGATATCCGTCGGTATCATCAACTGACTCAAGACTCACTACCGGAAAAACCTGTTATCTGCAGTGCGGTGACCGTTGATCGTAGAAAAGGACGATTAGAGGTTTCCTTCATCCCGTTGGTGAGGCAACACGGGAAATATAAAAAGGTGGTGAGCTTTATGCTCGATATCCATGCCACTGCAAAGACAACGACTCAGCGAAAGGTGCTGACACGCAGTGACCACGAGGGACGTTACACGACTCATTCTGTACTTTCCAATGGCTCGTGGGCAAAGATACGAGTGCCTGAGAGTGGTGTCTACCAACTGACAGCAGAACTGGTTCGTAAGGCTGGGTTCAAGGATATTAATAAGGTACATGTTTATGGGTATGGTGGTGCTTTGCAACCGAATGTGCTGTCGGGTGACTATCTGCAGCAGACTGATGACCTGAAAGAGGTACCGCAGTGCATTGTTGGCGGCAAACGGCTGTTCTATGCACAGGGACCTGTCACGTGGAATAACTCCCAGCGAATCCGTAATCCTTATTCCGATTATGGGTATTATTTCATCACTGAGGACAGCAGTGAACCGCTGACCATCGATGAGGCTACCTTCCTCGAAACCTATTATCCTTCACGCTATGGGGCAGCTACCTTGCATGAGATAGATAACTTTGCGTGGTTTGAGGGAGGAAGGAATCTCTTTGAGGATTCCCCTATCAGTCAGGGAAGCAGCAAGTCGTATACCATTGCCAACCCTCTTCCGGGACAGTCGGCAACGAGCATATATGTAAACATTACAGCTGCTAATGCCAGTACGGTGGAAGTATTTGTCAACGATACCAACATGGGTACGCTTTATATCTCTTCCATGGGAGACTACGACCATGGAAAGAGTGCGGGAAGAACCTTTAATGTTTCTGACCTGGCATATACTGGTGATAGCTATTCAGTTAAACTGACTACTATCAGTGGCGGTCCGGTACGTCTCGACTATATCTCAGCATACACTGCCGTTCAACATGCTTCTCATCCTGATCTGAATGTTTCACCCGGAGTGCCTGAGTATGTGTATAATATCACCAATCAGGACCTTCATGCTGATAAGGATATTCAGATGGTTATCGTTATCCCGACAACACAGAAACTGCGTGAGCAGGCAGAACGTATCAAGACATTGCATGAGCGGAATGACGGGATGACGGTGAAGATTGTCCCTGCGGATGAGTTGTATAATGAGTTCTCCAGCGGCACACCCGATGCCAATGCTTATCGCAGGTACATGAAGATGTTATACGACAGGGCGGAGCACGAAGAGCAGATGCCCCGTTACCTCCTCCTCTTCGGTGATTGTGCCTGGGACAACCGCATGAACTCGGGTGCCTGGAAAGGATATAATCCAGATGACTTCCTCCTTTGTATGGAGAGTGAAAACTCTTTCAGTAAGACCGACTGTTATGTGGATGACGGATTTTTCTGTTGTCTGGATGATGGGGAGGGTGGCAGCCCTGACCGTACCGATCGTCAGGATATAGCGGTGGGCCGTTTCCCTGTCCGTACCGTTGATGAGGCAAAAGTCCTTGTTGACAAGACAATTGCCTATGTGGAAAACAAAGGAGCGGGTGCCTGGCAGAATACGGTGATGTTCATGGGTGATGACGGTAATGGCAACCAACACATGAAAGATGCGGATCTGGCTGCTAACTTAGTAGCGACGCTGAATCCTGCACTGCATGTCAAGAAGGTGATGTGGGATGCTTATACCCGTCAGACATCCTCAACCGGTAACAGTTATCCGGATGTGACGAATATCATCAAGCAACAGCAGCAGGCTGGGGCCTTGGTGATGGATTACTGCGGTCATGGCTCCGAGACAAGCATCTCACATGAACGGGTACTGCTGTTAAACGATTTCAAGGAGTTCGTAAACGACAGTTATCCACTGTGGATAACAGCTTCGTGTGATATCGCGCCTTTCGACGGACAGACAGACAATATCGGGGAATATGCGTTGCTGAACAGTAAGGGTGGGGCAGTGGCTTTCTTCGGGACAACGCGCACGGTATATGTCGATCGTAACCGTGCCATCAACCTGTCGTACCTGAGGGCTTTATTTACGCCGCAGGAAGGAAAATATGTCTCTATTGGTGAGGCACAACGTATCGCGAAGAATAATCTTCTGTCGAGTAATATCACCATCAATGGTGTGAAGGTGACAAATCCCGACGGAGTGGATCTGACCATCAACAAACTGCAGTACTCACTCTTAGGTGACCCGGCATTGGTGTTGAAGATTCCTACACAGCAGGCGGTGGTCGATAGTATCAATGGTGTAGTAGTCAGCGGGACGGAGTCGGTAAGCATCAAAGCGGGACAGACTGTACGAGTATATGGTCACATTGAGAAAGACAGACAGTTGGATGCTTCATTCAACGGTGTGATAACAGCCGTGGTACGTGACTCAGAAGAGACAATCGTCTGCAAGTTGAATGATACCACCTCCGATGGAGCTGATGAGGCTTTCGTCTATAACGACCGTACGAAGATCCTCTTCAACGGTCAGGATAGTGTCCAGGCAGGACGTTTTACTTTCTCGTTCGCCGTTCCGAAAGATATCAACTACAGTGATGATGCCGGACAAATCAACCTGTATGCCGTAGATAACTCAAAGACGTTGATGGCTAACGGTGTTAATGAACGGATGATTATCGGTGGCTCGGATATCAGCCGCAACGACTCTATCGGACCGTCGGTATATTGCTACCTGAACTCACCGCAGTTCATCAATGGCGGTACGGTGAACACCACTCCGTATTTCGTGGCGGTGATATCCGACGAGGATGGACTGAATACCACAGGCAATGGTATCGGGCATGATCTGGAACTGATCATCGATGGTGAGATGGCAAAGACGTATAACCTCAATGATAACTTCGTGTACGACTTCGGTTCGTATACCAGCGGTTCTACCTATTATAATATACCAGCCCTTGAACCGGGACCACATAAACTGAAGTTCCGTGCATGGGACATCCTGAATAATTCGTCAACGACAGAACTGGCATTTACGGTGGTGAAAGGACTGGAACCAGATTTCTTCAGTGTCGGATTATCAGACAATCCGGCGAAAGGCAGTACAACCTTTATCATCAACCATGACCGTACAGGCAGTGATATGGATGTGGAGATAGAGGTGTTCGACGTGAGTGGACGACAGTTGTGGAAACATAAAGAGAATGCCGTACCTACCTCCGGCGCCTATACCGTCAGCTGGAACCTGAGTCTTGACAACGGACAGCGGCTGCAGACGGGTGTGTATCTCTATCGGGTGCATATCAGCAGCGATGGCAGTAAGAAAGTGTCTAAATCAAAGAAACTCATCGTGGTGGGTGGGTAAAATCATCTGAAAGACAATAAAAAGAAAGATATAGAGTTATTTATAACGTATGAAAAGAAGATATTACATAGGAACATTGCTCTTGCTGTTTTGTGTCTTATCCGTGAAGGCACAGGACAAGAAGAATATGTTCAATCCCATCTATACCTCAGTAACGTCGCAGACCATTGCTCCCGACGCAAGGGCTGCGGGAATGGGTGATGTGGGTGCAGCTACCGATCCGGATGTAAACTCACAGTATTGGAATCCGGCCAAGTACCCTTTTACCATCAGTAGGGCGGGGGTGTCACTCAACTACACACCGTGGTTAAGACAGATCGTCAATGATATCGACCTGGCTTATCTGGCAGGTTATTACCGTATCGGTGACTATAGCGCTGTCTCCGGTTCTCTGCGTTATTTCTCTCTCGGTGAGGTGCTGACGGATTATTCCGATGACGCCATGACCATCAATCCTTATGAGATGTCAATAGATGTGGCCTACTCTCTGATGCTGAGTGAGAAATTCTCTTTAGGTGCTGGTTTACGCTGGATCTATTCCGATCTTACTTACGACTATACCGACGATACCTCTCCTGGTAGTGCCTTTGCAGCCGACCTGTCGTGTTATTACAATGATTATATCATGTTGGGTAGCAGGGAGTGCCAACTGGGCTTGGGTATGAACATCAGTAATATCGGTAGTAAGATCAATTTCGGTGGGGATGACCATAGTGAGTTTATTCCGACGAATCTTCGTCTGGGTGCTTCCCTGATGGTGCCTGTTGATGAATACAACCGTTTCTCTATCAGTGCCGATGCTAACAAACTGCTGGTGCCTACTTATCCGATGGATGAGAATGGGGAGTATTCCGAAGCGTATGCGGAGGACCATTACTACAATATCAGTTCTATCTCCGGTATCTTCAAGAGCTTCTCGGATGCTCCCGGCGGTGCTAAGGAGGAGTTGCAGGAGATCAACTGGAGTGTAGGTGCTGAGTATGTCTATCACGACCAGTTCTCTCTCCGTGCCGGTTATCATCATGAGAGTGAGAATAAAGGTAATCTGAAGTACTTCACCTTAGGTGCCGGCTTCCGCATGAATGTGTTCTCCTTGGATGTGGGTTATGTTATCGCCACGGCTAAGAGTAATCCGCTCGACCAGACTCTCCGCTTTACCCTGGCATTCGATATGGATGGTATCAAGGACCTCTTCGGAAGAAGATAAATTATAATTGCCTTCGGCGATTTTGCTCACGCTTGGCATAACCCAAGTAAACTTAGCTCTGCACTCGCTTACTCGCAAAATTCTTCACTCTTCACTCTTAACTCTTCACTTTTTATGTATCGTATAGGTTTTGGATATGATGTTCACCGACTCGTAGAAGGACGTGAATTATGGTTGGGTGGTATCAAGATCGACCACTCACTCGGACTCTTAGGACATAGCGATGCCGATGTCCTGATCCATGCTATCTGTGATGCCCTGTTGGGCGCTGCCAATATGCGTGATATCGGCTACCATTTTCCAGATACCTCTAACGAGACACTGAATATGGACAGTAAGGTTATCCTGAAGAAAACCATGGAACTGATACAGTCGAAAGGGTATTCCTTCGGAAATCTTGATGCAACAGTCTGTGCTGAGCGCCCCAAACTTAATCCTCATGTACCTGCCATCAAGAAATGTCTGGCAGAGATTATCAACACCGATGAGGATAACATCTCCATTAAAGCCACTACTACCGAAAACTTAGGTTTCACTGGACGTGAAGAGGGCATCAGTGCCTACGCCGTGGTGTTGCTGACAAAAGACAATAACCAATAACCAATAACCAATAAACAATAGACAGTATCCAATCTCAAACGGAAAACATGTAGGGGTGGCATGTCAAAATGATGTTCATCGTAGGGACTTACTTGATGTATGTCCGCCTATACTCACAAAATTCTTCACTCTTCACTCTTCATTCTTCATTCTTCACTTTCTACTGGCGTTAAAGGTCGAACACCTCGCCCCATGCCTATGGGGAGAGGATGGGAGAGGGGACGAGAAGATGGCAAAACAACCGTAAACTATAACGCTTCGCAGATCTAACCCCATTTAATACTCTATCCATTAAAAAATCGAATTTTATGCCGAAACAGTCGTTGTTAACGCACACAGTCGTTGATTTAAGTCAAGAAAAGGATATTTTTTATGATTAATCGGGGCACAACTATTGCGACATTCCCCAAATCGTATTACCTTTGCATCGTCAAAAGGTTAATAGATTGTTTAGGTTAGTAATATTAGTTTTAGGTTTTTAGTTATTAATTAAGGTAAGTTTTCATGATTGTTTGAAAGGATGACAATGGTTACCGTGAGGCCACCATTTAATTCGAAAAAGGATTTTTAGTTAAACATAGTTTACGCTACAGCTCGTTGAGGGTCGTAGCGTATTTTTTTATTGTATATTTACCTCCTTTAGACACTTTTCCGCTCACTTTCCGCGATATGTCCATAATCCTTTTTCCTGTCCATACAACAGATGAAGGAATTCACGAAAAATCATTGTCACGTGAGAAATCAGCGATATCTTTGCTTCAGAAATAACAAAGACGGTGAATCTGTCGGAGTTAAAAGAAACAAATTAACAAGAGTAATAACAAATAAAAAGATACGATTATGAAGGCAATGGAATTATCGCCGATGACAGTTGCACAGTTCAACAGCGCGGCACAGGCAGAGAAAGTAATGAAGGCAGTAAAGAACGCTCTTAAGAGCACCGTCAAGTTCTTGATGTTCATCAGCCCTGTTTACCCACAGGTAAGTCAGAAGATGCAATAATACGGGTGAAGATCACCCACAGCACATCAACAACACCGGATTAGCTTGTTCATTAGATTAATAATATTTAGGTTAGGTTAAACATATACACGTTTTGGTTAGATTTTTTCTCATAGGTTATATAAATGATTAGTAGTAAAAGGATTTCTCTCTTCTGGGCCGGATAGCGATCTGGCCCAGTTTTTATATAGGAATATGGACAATACTTAAAATATAAACCCCTCGAATTTGTGGGGTTGATGACAGTGTAAGGGCTGATACCACTCCTCTTTATCCTGGCACATGTATGGTGAGGTCTTAATATTCTTTATTTAGTTCTTCGCAAAAATACAAAATAGCCTTCTTTAATGGGGATATTTCGTTTTTTACTATCCATAAGATTTGGTCAGCATCGATATCAAAATAATGATGGGCGATAATATCACGCATTCCTTTAATATTTTTCCATGGAATGGAAGGGTATGAAGATAAAA
>JAEEZP010000137.1 GCA_016291915.1 Prevotella sp.
GATATATCCTTTTTCCTGCCACTCTTTTTTCAACATCTTATTATATTTATTTTTTATTGTTTTATTTTTTAAAAGAAAATAAGTTGTATGATGATAGTCGGTGAATATGTGCAAAAGTTTTATCGCTTTTTCTTGCATAGTAAGTATTCCACCTCATATAATCATTTATCCACATACATTGTTAAAATCATTTTATTGATATAGTAGTAGTTATGATAATTATCCACAATTTCGTATTTCAGTGCAAAATTAATAAGTTTATTATATTTTCAAAACAAAAACCGTGGAAAAGTTTATTAAAACAGCTATTTATCTTTGTGGATATTCACGGATTATTTAACTTCAGTAATTTATTGTGGATAGAATGGAAGTAATCAACAAAGTTATCCACAGAGTTATAAACATCTTTATGATGATATCTTTGATGGAATAAACAGTGATTGTTTTAGCATGAAAAAGTACTCTTTTCCTATAGAAAAGGTCACCTTTTCCTATCATAAAAGGGACTTTTAAAAAGCCCCTTTATATAAACCTTATTCTATATAGGAATCAAGTAGTTGTTTGTAATATGTCTTAAAGTCTTCCCAACGATAATAGGGAGCAATATCCGATTGTATAGGTAAGGTGGCTTCATTCTCATTTAATAAAACTTTCACGAGAACATCACCGCCAAATGACTTACGATAAAAGATAAATTGAATATTGGCACCCATTGGGAAAACCTTATAGTTGATCCATCCTTTATCCGCAACCTCTTCCAAATTATCTATCTGTTGGTTATAACCATTCAATCCTAACAGACAGGTAAGTGGTAATACCATGGTCTCATGACCAAAACGAAGGGTAGCCCCCGGATGTTCCAACTGTATACAACTGTCTGCCTGGTGAATGATATTCCTCAAAAGATTACGCTGGGAGAATGGCTGGGTACCACCATTATATTTGTAGTTACCATAAGTCTGATACCAACGTGCATTATTTTTCAGCCAGTTATCGTAAATCTCTTCTTTGGTGAAAAGATCATATAATGTTATCTGCTTACGGAGTTCTGAACTCTGTAGGTTACTGGCTAACTTAAATAACACATTATTTAATTTCTCACCATCAACCTCATATTTGATATATTCCTGATCATTGAAAAGTGAGTTAATCACTCGTTCTTCTGTAGGATGATTAGCCGTAAATTCTCTATATCTCACATTCACACGATGAGGAGTTTTTTTATTATATAATGCTTCATCAGTCTGATTCATATAATACATATCATGATGGCTGGCATCATGAGTGATGATCAACTGCGGGTTTAACTCCAACAATTGCTGTAAAGCATTTTCCATGGAGAGAATACAACGGATGACAACAGTACTCTTAGCATCAATACATACAGCACCTTTGAAGACTTCCGGAAAACGCTCATACATACGTTTGGCTATCTGTTTATGTTGTTCTGCACCTAATGGGGTAAGTTCACCAGTACGGTATCTCGACTCTTCACGAATCATTTTCACCCTGTGTAATACATCCTTTCCTAATTCAGTCAGTTTTCCTTCTTTCTCAGCTGCAGAAAGAATACTGATGGGATAATCATAGTCTTCTTCACCAATAAGGTATCTGGAACCATGTCTGCCATAATGACTGATATAAAAAGGTTTATATCCCTTGGGTGCCGGTGTGAGTTTTTCTTGAGTAGGACCAGGGTAAGCTAAGTAGTTACTGGCTGAAAGATAAATATTATTATAGATTTCTTGTTTTGCCTGTTGGGCATTTGCAAAAGTACAAAGTAGTGTAAAAGATAATAAGGTTAGGAATAATTTTTTCATATCTATATGTATTTATGTATATTATGCAAAAGTAACGATATTTTTTTTATAACCAAAATTTTATTATTAAATATTTTTTACTATCTTTGTGGGTAGAATATTAAAATTGAATTTTATGGACAAGAAAAGGCAGGATATAAACCGAAGAGAGTTTATACGTAGATTAGGTATGGGTGCTGGTTCTGCCATGGCACTGATGGCTTTGGAACCATTACAATCTCTGGCTGGCAATACTACTAAAACACATCAGATAGTTAAAGAGAATAAGATGACTTATCGTGTGCAGCATGGCAGTGGTGAGCATATTTCTCTTTTAGGTTTTGGTATGATGCGTCTGCCACGTGATAATCAAGAATTGGTAAATAAGATGGTGGACTATGCTCTTGAGCATGGTGTTAATTATTTTGATACAGCAGCAGCTTATGGTGGAGGACAGAATGAGGTGATCACAGGTATTGCCCTGAAACGTCATCCACGTGACAAATATTACATTGCCACAAAGATGTCTAACAGCAACCAACGCACTTGGTCGTTCGAAGAGTCAAAGAAGATGTACGAGCGTTCCATGAGAAATCTGCAGGTTGACTATATAGACTATTACCTGTTGCACAGTGTAGGTGGCGGAGGAATGAATAATTTGAAGGGAAGATTTTTGGATAATGGTATTCTTGATTTTCTGATGAAGGAGCGTGAAGCCGGCAGGATCCGTCATTTAGGTTTCTCTTATCATGGAGATGTAGAGGTATTCGACTGGTTGGTGGATCATAATGATGACTATCATTGGGATTTCGTACAAATACAGATGAACTTCCTCGATTGGCGTCATGCTTCCCTTAAACAAGGCAGACGTACCGATGCCGATGCGGAATATCTTTATAATAAGTTAGAGAAAGCAGGTATTCAAGCAGTGGTGATGGAACCATTCCGTGGTGGTGCCTTAGGAAAAATTACTGAAAATTACAAAGATGAATTGCTCGCTGTACGTCCTAACGATACCGTAGCACAGTGGGCTTTCCGCTGGGTAGGATCACATCCTAATATCCTTACAACACTCAGTGGTATGAATAGAATGGAACACCTGATAGAGAATATCAATACGCATTCACCGTTGGAACCATGTACCAATGAAGAGAATATTCTCTTGGAGAAGATTGCTGATGAGATTTCCGGTATTCCACTGATTCCTTGTACTACCTGTGAATACTGTATGCCTTGTCCCTATCATGTAAATATTCCTTTGAATTTCTCTTTCTATAATGATGCACTGAATAATAAACAACTGCCGCAAACGAATAAGAAAGCGAAGGATTATAAGAAAAGTAAGAAGAAATTCATTGAATTATACAACAAGGCAATACCGGCTGAGGCACGGGCCACACAGTGTATGGATTGTGAGGAATGTCTGCCGAAATGTCCACAGCAGATACGTATCCCTAATCAAATGAGTCGTATTACGGAATTACTGAGAATAGAAAAATAATAAATATAGGTATCAACTCGTTAACATATTAACTTGTTTATTTGTTAACTACTAAAATGAGAAAGATAATAATTACTGTGGCACCAGTATGCCATGTGGGTAAGGTAATACCCGAAGGATGTAAGAATCCTCTTACCCCTGAAGAGATAACAGAAGATGTAATAAACTGTTATAAGGCAGGAGCCTGTGAAGTGCATCTCCATACACGTGATTTGAAAGGTGAGCAAACCTTTGAATTAGATGTGTTCCGTGATACCATCCATCGGATCCACGAGCAGTCGGATATGATTATTCAGGGATCTACCGGTGGATTGTCTACACTTACGTTGGCAGAGCGCTGCGTATGTCTGGATGTACCGGAGGTAGAGGTAGCATCACTGAATATGGGATCAGTCAATTTCGGTGAAACGGTATATATCAATACCCTGCCAGATATCCGCTATTGGGCACAACGACTGAAAGAGACGGATACGATTCCTGAGATGGAGCTTTTCGACTTGAGTATGGTTGAGACATGCAGCAGATTGGCAGATGAAGGTGTCTTGGAGCGTCCGTTACATTATAATTTCTGTGTAGGTCCTGGTAATAGCAGTAACCTCGCAGCAACAGGAAGAAACCTTTGTTTCCTGACACAGCTATGTGAGCCGGGCACCAGCTGGGGAATCACCCATGACGCCATGCAAGACTTCTCCATGTTAGCATGTGCTATCGGCATGGGTGCCAATGCAGTGCGTGTAGGTTTCGAAGACAGTTTCTATTATGCTCCTGGCAAACGGGCACAGACAAATGCAGAACTGGTAGAGCGTCTCGTAGAACTGATCAGGGCGATGGGTTGTGAACCGGCTACTCCCGATGAGGCTCGTGCTATGCAGGGAATAAAGATAAAGAAATAGAATATGAATAAGAACACACGGTTGATTATCCTTGATGATGATCCCACTGGCATACAGACTGTTCATGGATGTCTGCTCATTACATATTGGACAGAAGAACAGATAACAGCTGCTTTTAAGGATGATCAACCTTTTTTCTATATCCTTACCAATACCCGTGCAATGACACGGCAGCAGACACATGAGGTGATTTCCAGTGTGATGGAAACCGTCATCCAGGTGAATCGCTCATTTGGATATAACCTGATATTCATCAGTAGGAGCGATTCCTGTCTGCGTGGACATTTTCCTTTAGAGACAGATATTATGAGGGAATCCTTGCTAAACAATGATATTCCCGTATGGAAAAAGGTTCCTTTCTGTCCTGCTTTGATAGAAGCGGGTAGGGTTACCATCAATGGCATCCATTATATGAAAGATGGTGATCATCTTATCCCGATATCTGAAACGGAATTTGCCCATGATAATGTCTTTGCTTATCATACTTCCAACCTGCATGATTATATCATCGAGAAGGGTGGACAACCGGAGGATTATCAGATTGTGAATGCAGCTACCTATGAAGAGTTGTATGCTTTCTGTCAATCACTGGATGAGGAGACGGCATCATTCAAAGGTGCTGTGGTTATCCGAAGCTCTTCTTCATTACCCAAAGCGATGAGTGGAATCAGCGATAAACCGTTGCTTGACCGTAGTATTCTTTCTACGGAAACACACGGAGTGGGTTGTTTTGTGGTGGGATCACATGTAAAGAAAACAACCCAACAACTGCAGCATCTGTTGGAAGAACCGGGAATCTGTGGTATGGAATTACCCGTGACCGCTATTCTCGAGAATGGAGAACAACTGAAGAATGATACTCTGAATACCCTGACGATGGTGGCAGAACAGGGATTGACACCGGTAATCTATACCTCACGGACAGAACTGCGAGTGGATGATGCTGATCGTCGACAACTGATGGGACAACAGATATCTGATTTCTTAGTTGACTTAGTACGCTGTCTGCCTTATACCCCCGCATATCTGGTGGCTAAAGGTGGTATCACCTCCAATGATATTCTTACGAAAGGATTATCCGTCAAGTCAGCACGTGTACTCGGACAAATCATTGCCAATGTACCTTGTATCATGACAGCTCATTTCCCATATATTATCTTCCCGGGTAATGTGGGTAATGAATATTCCCTGCAAGAGGTGTATCGAAAATTAAGATAATCTATTTATTAATAATGTAAAACGACCCTTTCCATTTCAGGAGAGGGTCGTTAACGTTATGATGTAGTATTGTGGGCATTTGTTATTGTTCTTCCACGATAGGTTTAGTAGGATTAATCAGTGTAAAGAGACAAGCACTGATAATAAGCATTCCTGCTATCATGTAGAGAGGAAGATTGTAATTGCCCGATGACTGTACGAGGAATCCGAAGAGGATACCACAGAAGAATCCACCGAGATTACCGGCGGTATTCATAGCACCGGAGATGGTTCCGGCATGTTGCTTACCTAAGTCAATACACAATGCCCACGCACTGGGGAGCATCAAGTCGAAGATTCCGAAACAGAGTGACAGGAACACAAAGACAGCCATCTTACCAGGAATGAAAGCTGCCAGGAACATACACACGGCAGAGATAGCCAGTGAGGCAGAACCCAAAGCCTTACGACCAATCTTCAGTCCGTATTTCTTTGAGAGTCGGTCGGTGAGATAGCCTCCGCTGATATTACCGATCATACTCATGATGAAAGGTACTGCCACAGCATAGGTTAGCTCACTCTTGGCAAAGCCACGTCCCAGTTCCATGAAGGTGGGGAACCAACTGAAGAAGAACCAACTGCCGAAGGCATAGAAGAAATACATGGCGCAGATAATCCAGAACTGTTTGTGATGTAGGATGGTGCGCCAGGGGATAGCCTTCTGCTCTACGGTTTGCAGTGTCTGGGGCTTGCGGTCACGATAATAGAAATACCATACTACAGCCCAGATGATTCCTAAACCACCCAACAGATAGAATGCTTCTCGCCATCCTAACCATGCCATCACAGGGATAACAACAAAAGGTGTGAGTGCACCGCCCATTCTGCTGGCTGCCCATACATAACCCTGTGCCTTACCTACCTCATGCTTTTCAAACCAACGACTGATAACACCGGTAGAACAGGGTGAGGAGCCTGCCTCACCGATACCGAACATAAAGCGGATCACCAACAGGGATGCCAGTCCGCCAGCCATACCGGTGAAAGCAGTGAACAACGACCACCACAATACGATAAGTGACAGTATCTTACGATGACCGAAACGGTCACCAAGGGCACCCATAGGTATCTGCATCAGTCCGTAAGAGAGGATGAAAGCACTCTGTACCCATCCCCACTCAGCAGCCGACAGGTTCAGATCGTGCATGATCGATGAACCTGCTACACTGATGTTGATACGGTCAAGGAAAGTGACGACACCCAGCAGCACGAGCATCGTCAGGATAATGGTCTTACGTTTCATTATTCACCGGGTTCTTATTCATCCAGTTTCAGGAATTTCCGAAGTCCTTGCACACCGAGAACCGGACTGGAGAGTACTGGCTTGCCGGTGAGTTCACTGAGACGCTGTTCCATACGAGCCATCGATCCCTGTGCGAGAACGAAAAGATCCACCTGATCAGCAATCTTTGCAGCAGCCTCAGCAATCAGTCGGTCGTGTGTCTCACCATCACCACTCTGTCCTGCTTGGAAAGCTCCCTGTGCCAATCCTTCTACCAATGTCACTTCCTTACCGGCACGCTTGGCTGCGTTCAGCAACAGTCTGCAAGTAGGATCAAGTGTGGTAGAGAGGGTAGAGATAACACCGATACGCTGAGCACTGTTGACGGCTTTGTCGGCCATCGGTCCATCGATGCGGAAGATAGGGATGGGGGCATAGAGATTACCGTAGTCGGCAATATCACCTACAGATGAACAGGTATTGAAGACCACATCTGCACCGGCATCTGCAGCAGTGAGGTAATACGACAGTAATCGACGACGCACATTAGGTGTTACCTGGTTATTGGCAATGACTTCCTGAATGAGGGAGTCATCGGCAATATGGTTCAGTTTTACTTCAGGGAGGATTTCCTTGAAAAGTTCCGTCATTGGTCCTACCAGAGCCATGGCGGTGTGGACACACATTACTTTTATCATATATTATTAGTTTATTAGTTAACAAGTAAACGAGTAGACGAGTAAACAAGTAGACGAGTTGTTACTCTGTTTATAGGAAGACGTGATAATAACTATTTTGTACTGTTATTGGTCATTTTCAATCAGTTCAAGAAGGCGGTCGACAGCTTCTTCCTCAGGGATATTCTTCATGATACACTCTTTCTTACGATAGAGGGAAATCTTCCCGCGGCCGGCACCTACATAACCGTAGTCGGCATCAGCCATCTCTCCAGGACCATTGACAATACATCCCATGATACCGATCTTCAAGCCTACCAGATGACTGGTTGCCGCTTTGATACGTGCGATGGTTGTACGAAGATCATAGAGCGTGCGTCCGCAGCCGGGACACGAGATATACTCTGTCTTGGTGAACTTCACACGGGCTGCCTGCAAGATAGCATCCTGTAAATTCTTCAGAGTTGTTTCATCCACTCCGGGAATAGCATTCGTGGTGATGATAAGATCCTTGGCTTTTCCATCAATCAGCAAGGCACCTGTTGCCATGGCAGCCTTAAGCATCAGTTCATCATACGATGAAGCGTCCACATGCAGGGTGATGGTATTGTTTGTGATATGTGCTTCTGCCTCGTCACGTAACAGTGTGCATTCAGGAATCATCTCTACCAAGGCACGAGCCACAGGAATCTCGGCTTCGGGCTCTTCCGACAGCGATACGCGGATGGTATCACCGATACCTTCTGTCAGCAATGCACCGATACCAACAGCACTCTTCACACGTCCGTCTTCACCCTCACCAGCCTCGGTAACACCTAAATGTAATGGGTAGTGCATGTCTTCACGATCCATCGTCTCTACCAACAGTCGTACGGTATTTACCATTACAACGGTATTTGATGCTTTGATAGAGATAACCACATCGTTAAATGCCTCACGTTTGAAGATACGCAGAAATTCCATGCAACTCTCTACGATACCAGCCGGTGTATCACCATAACGTGACATGATACGGTCGGAGAGAGAACCATGGTTCACTCCGATGCGTACCGCTGTGTGATGCTCACGGCATATCTGTAAGAAAGGCAAAAGACGACGCTCGATCTTCTGCAGTTCTTCCTGATATTCCTCATCAGTGTATTCCAAATGTTTGAATACCCTTCCGGGATCCACGTAATTACCGGGATTGATACGCACTTTCTCACAATACTGGGCTGCCACATCTGCCACGTGGGCATTGAAATGTAC
>JAEEZP010000138.1 GCA_016291915.1 Prevotella sp.
AATGTAGCCGATAAGGACATCTTCCGTCCGGCAGCATGGAATGCATTTGGAATGGACAAGGAGGGTGCTGACTATCGTGCCTGTGCTAACTTCGGTCCTATTTATAAATAAAATATGTGTACCCGGAATATCCTGACGATGTTCCGGGTATTATTACCTTTACTGCCAATGTCAAAGAATAGTTTGTTGGTTAAGGATGGTGTCAGTTTCCTGGTACCATTCTGTTTGGTTACTTTGTGTTTTGCACTTTGGGGATTTGCCAATGATATCACCAACCCGATGGTGAAGGCTTTCTCAAAGATTTTCCGAATGAGCGTCACTGAGGGAGCCCTTGTACAGGTGGCTTTCTATGGCGGATACTTCGCTATGGCTTATCCTGCCGCTATCTTTATCAGGAAGTTCTCTTACAAGTCGGGTGTGCTGATGGGTCTCGGACTGTATGCTACGGGAGCCCTCCTTTTCTTCCCTGCTAAGATGGTGGGTGTCTATGGCTGTTTCCTCGTGGCATATTTCATCATGACGTGTGGATTGTCATTCCTGGAGACTTCCTGTAATCCTTATATCCTGACGATGGGTTCTGAGGAGACTGCTACACGCCGACTGAACATGGCGCAGTGCTTCAATCCCTGTGGATCGATCATCGGTATGTATGTGGCCATGAACTTCATTCAGGCACGACTGAATCCATTGAGCAGCGATGAGCGTGCGAACCTCACCGATGCAGAGTTTAATGCGATAAAAGATGCCGACCTGAGTGTGCTCATCTCACCGTATCTGGCCATCGGTATTGTCATTGCCATCATCTTTGTGGTGATTATGCTGATGAACATGCCGAAGAATGGTGATAAGAACAAGGAGATAAACTTCCTGCCTACCCTGAAGCGTATATTCTCACTGAAGTATTACCGTGAGGGTGTTATCGCACAGTTCTTCTATGTGGGTGCACAGATCATGTGCTGGACATTCATCATCCAGTATGGTACACGTATCTTCATGGCTGAGGGTATGGAGGAACAGGCTGCTGAAGTGCTGTCACAGCGTTTCAATATCGCTGCTATGCTCTTCTTTATCTGTTCGCGTTTCCTCGCCACCTATCTGATGAAATATTTCAACCCGGCAAAACTGTTGGCTATCTTCGCTGTCTTGGGAATGATTTTCACTGCCGGTGTTATCTTCTTCCAGAACCGTTATGGAATGTATTGCCTGGTGGCTGTCAGCGGTTGTATGTCACTGATGTTCCCCACTATCTATGGTATTGCCCTCGATGGTATGGGTGATGATGCGAAGTTCGGTGCTGCCGGTTTGATCATGGCGATCCTCGGTGGTTCTGTCCTTCCTCCGTTACAGGCACGAATCATTGATATGGGTACGGTCTTCGGTTCTTATCCCGCCGTCAATGCTTCCTTCATCCTGCCGTTCATCTGCTTCATCGTGGTTTGCGCTTACGGATACAGGATGTATAAGAAAAATTGATAATTGATAATTGAAAATTGATTTAATTTTCAATTTAATCGAATAATTCTCCCCAGGGATAACTGCCTGGCTTTAGGATGATATCAACACTGGAGATTGCATCATGGTAGGTCATACAGACGACGCCGGGTGCAATCTCTTTTTTGATGGCAAAACGATGCCATCCTAAGGATGTCAGGATGCAATAGGCGGTAGCCCCTCCCTCGATAATCAGTTGACAGGGTGTATCCTCATGGATCATCTGCATGGTGAGTAGCGTCATTGTCTGTTTCAGTCGTGTGGCATAATCCTTGGTGGTTACCGCCTCATGACCGATACGCAGGATGGTTGCTTCATGCTGCAGATACTCCTTCGTACTCTCTTCTATCCATATTGTCGGATCGTCTCCATGGAAGACCTTCTCCGGCATGGTGATGACGGTAGTGTCATGATGCTGGAAGAAAGGAAGGTCGTGAATAGCTTTGCTTTGCGTGCTGCCGCAAACCACGAGTGTTCTGGTGTGTTTGTTGGGTGGTAGGGGGAAAGGAATCACATCCTTATTGTGATCCATCTGTTGCAGAAGACTGTTGAAGGCAAAACCGCCACCGGCAAGCAGTACTCCCCGTGTGCGTTTCTCCAATTGTCTGACAACTTCCTCCTCATCTTTTCCATCAGCGATGTTGATGCCTTTTTCCAACGGTGCATCCATAGCCAGGTGTTTAGCCGGCGCAAGGATCTCCGTTACATCTGCTGTCTGAACAGGATATTCCGGGTCAAAACGGAAATCGGTTTGATGGAGTGGGGTGCCATGGATATAATAGATGCCATCCTCAATGGTTCTCCCTAAAGCAGGGTTCTGGGGTATGAGCAACGCATACTGCATACCGAGGTTACGCATCAGTTCGGTCATCTCTGTCACGATATGTCCGCGAAGGGCAGAGTCCACCTTCTTGTAGAGGAGTTGTGGGAAAGTGGTCAGATGACTGATGATATCACGGATGGTCTGACGGGCCGTTTCCTCATCTTCCGATCGTGTGTCGGTAGCCAGTACCAACACATCATGGTCGTTGTCTTCTATGAGTTCATCGGCTGCAAGTGAAAAGCAAACACTTAACCCTTGTCTGTGGGCGATGCCGGCCATCTCGGCAGCTCCCGTGATATCATCAGCAATAACGAGAATCATTTTCCTTTTCTGTTGATGGCCATCTTGGTGGCATAGTCGATACTCAGCAACATCGCATCAGGACTGGCAATACCCTTTCCTGCTACGTCGAAGGCTGTGCCATGGTCGACGGATACACGGATAATAGGCAATCCCAACGTGATATTGACACCTTTGGCTGCTTCCATCTTACCCGTTTCCTTATCCCACTGGAAACCGACAACCTTGAAAGGAATATGTCCTTGATCGTGATACATAGCCACACAACCGTCATATTTACCGCAACGGGCCTTGGCAAAGAGAGAGTCGGGCGGTACGGGTCCGTCGACATTGAAACCACGCTGCAGCAGTTCTTCTACAGCAGGGGTAATCTCTTTCTCTTCCTCCCAACCGAACAACCCACCGTCGCTGGCATGCGGATTGAGTCCGGCTATACCGATACGTGGATTCTCAATGCCAAACTGCTTGCAGGCATCATGGATCAGTTCTGTCACCTCGATGATACGGTCTTTCTTCACTCTGTCACAAGCCACACGCAGTGGAACATGCGTTGACACATGGATCACACGCAGATGCTCATCCGCCAACAGCATGGCATATTTCTTCGTATGGGTGTAATGGGCATAGATCTCCGTATGTCCGTCGAAGTTATGTCCGGCATTATGGAGTGCTTCCTTGTTCAGGGGAGCGGTAACGGTAGCATCCACCTCGTTCTCCATGGCTAACTGTATAGCGGTGGTCACGCTGATGAAGGCAGCATGTCCGCACTGGTTTTGGAGCACACCCGGTTGGAACGTCTCCATGTCGATACATGCTAGATCATACACATCGATGGTTCCCAGTTCGAAGAGCGCCTCTTTCACGGAGGCGATACGGTGGATCTTCAGGTCGGACCCCATCTGGTCAACAGCCCACTGCATGATGTTGGCATCGCCGGTTACTAACGGGCGGCACTTCTCGTATGTCTCTTCGAGTGACAATGCCTTGATGATGATCTCCG
>JAEEZP010000012.1 GCA_016291915.1 Prevotella sp.
ACAACTGCCTGTGGTACCTCTCACCATCAACGGTTCGTTTGATATCCTGCCACGAACAAAGAAATGGCCTTGTTGGCATCCGATGTCACTGACCATCCATGCCCCGATTTATCCGGGGGGAAGTGGACCAGAACAGATCAAACAAACGATGGAGAAGAGTTATGAAACGATTATGAACAGTCTGATTCCGGAATACCAAGGGTACGTAGAGAATCCAGATCAATAAAATTGATAATGGATAATGGATAATTGATAATTAACTTCAGTTGTCCATTTTCCATTTTACATTTTCAATTTTCAATTTTCAATTACTTTCGGTGTAAGGTGATGACGGAGATTTCAGCAGGTACTCCGAAGCGGAAAGGAATAAAGCCACCAACACCATTGCTGACATATATCGCATGGTCACCTTCCTCATAATACCCTGAATATTCATCATAGTTGAGCATCACAGGAGAGAATCCGAATAGCTTGACCTGTCCGCCATGAGTATGGCCGCTTAATGTCAGTTGACTCCTTCCGTCGGGTATTATATGTCGCTTCCATGCACTCGGATCATGCTGAAGCATTACTACGAAAGCACCTTCCTTCACCCCGTTCAGTGTCTTTTCTATATCACCCTTCGGTGGGAATGGAGGTAAGCCATCGTTTTCCATACCGGCAATCACCAGTGAATCTTTGCCACGATAAAGTGTTCTGTGTTCGTTCATCAACAGATGCCACCCGATAGAAATCTCCTTTCGTTGCAACAGGATTTCATTCATGCGCATCGTGGCTGAGTCGCGATGCATATACATCGAATAATCATGATTGCCCAACACGGAGTAAACGCCATCTTTACATTGAAGACGACTGAGTATCGACTGTACCTCATCCAATTCTGTTGCACGGATATTTTGCAGATCGCCGGTAAAGACAATCATATCACCATGCTGCGCATTGATACTGTCGATAATTCTTTCCAACACCCTGCTATTCCGGCCACTGAATGAGCCTACATGTGCATCTGAAAAATGTACGATGCGATAACCATCGAAAGAGGCCGGCAGATCAGCACTGTAATAGTCGATATTGCTGATTCTCAGTTTCCGAAGTCCGGCGGTAGAACCGTAAACAACGACAAAAATAATGAACAAGGCCAACAGGAAACCAATCAGATTACCCCAGTTCTTCTTCGAGTTGTTCAAGCGACAAATCAGCCACCCTGAGAAAGAGAACAAAGCAAAGAGCACCTTGGGAAAGACAAGTAATCCCAGCAACAACAGATAGAGGAATAAGGAATCCACCGGATCGGGCGCAAAATCCCTTACAGTTGCCAAATAACAAGTATATACCACCATTATAATGGCAGGCACCCACCAAAGGATTCTTTTCCAAAAGGTATATCCTTTCTTCTTACGCAGATAATGAAGATCGACGTACAGATCGGGAAGAATAATGAGTAGGAGTAGGATAAAGAATATTCTTGCTATCATAATGACGGTGATTTATCGAAAAGACAAAGCCTCCCCACGACAGGTATTATCAAAGATACCCTGATGATAGAGGTGGTGACCGTTGCAGAAAGTGTGCATCACCTTCCACTGGAAGGTATGCACTTCTAACGGGCTCCATCCGCACTTACTCTGTATGTTATCGGCTGTCACCGTCCATGGCTGATGAGGAGCAACAATGACAATATCTGCTTTATAACCTTTTCGCAGATAGCCACGCTTATGAATCCCGAAGAGAGACGCCGGCTGGTGACACATCAGTTGTACCAAACGCTCCATTGTCATCACTCCCTCATCAACAAGTTGCAGCATACTGACAAGGGAGAACTGTATCATCGGCATCCCTGAGACAGCACGTGCGGCCCCACCTTCTTTCTCAGACAACAGATGAGGGGCATGATCCGTTCCTATGGTGGTGATCCTTCCGTCGGTCAGTGCCCTACGCAGTGCATCCCTGTCATGAATACTTTTTACGGCAGGATTGCATTTGATACGTGTGCCTAACGACTGGTAATCATCGGATGAGAACAGCAGATGAGCCACCACCACTTCCGCTGTGATATGATCCGTGTTACCAAACAATGCCAATTCCTTAGCCGTTGAGACGTGTGCCACATGCAAACGTGTGTGGTATGTTTCTGCCAACTCCACAGCAAGGGCAGTAGAGCGGTAACAAGCTTCCTCGTCACGTATAAGCGGATGTGTCCATACGGGAGGATCATCACCATAACGTTCCTTCATCACACGCATATTCTCATTGATCCTTGCGGTATCTTCGCAGTGCACCATCACAGGCAGCGGTGCGTCACGGAATATCTTTCGAAGCGATTCCTGACGGTCAACCAACATATTACCTGTGCTACTTCCCATGAACAGTTTGATGCCCGGCACACGATGAGCATCTAACAACGGGAACAGATGGGCATTATCATTGGTAGCGCCAAAGAAAAAACCATAGTTGACAGAACTGCATCCTGCAGCTTTGGAGTATTTCTCCTCGAGGGCCTCGAGGGTTGTAGTCTGCGGAATGGTATTGGGCATATCGAGATACGAAGTGACACCTCCGAAGGCTGCTGCCCTACTCTCACTTTCGATATCTGCCTTATGGGTAAGACCGGGATCACGGAAATGCACATGGTCATCGATGACTCCCGGCAGTACAAAACAACCAGAGGCGTCTACAACTTCATCGTAGTCGCCTCTGTATACCTTATTTTCTTGAATGTCTGCTATCTGATCATTCTCGATCAACAGGAAACCCTTGAATATCCTGTTTTCGTTGACGATCGTCGCATTATTAATGAATGTTCTCAATCCTTTTATTGTTTTATAGAGTCTACTGGCTCTGCCATCTGTCTGGGTGTAGGCACTTGCGGCAGCGGAGTTGTCGTGGGTGCCGGCGTCTGATATGGCTCTGCTGTTCCATTACGTATAGCTTCATTCTGACGGGCCTTCTCGTAATAGTCTTTCACATAGGCATTGTTCTTAAATTTCGGTGTGGCCTTGCTCATGATATCCTCGATCCAAGGAGTAAGTTCAGGGAATCTATTACTGGCAGTCATGATAAAGAAGACACCCGGTCCTAACACATTATCGAAATTATCTACGATAAAAGAGGTCACCAGCTTATCCTCTGCCTGAGCAATCTCATTAGCCTCCTGCATCAGTTTGCTGTTTGTTTCGTACTCGTCTTCTCCATTCATGATAGCCTGACTCTGTTTGTGCGACAACTCATTATACTGGTTGGTGAGCTTGTTATAGTCGTCCAGGAACTGTGACAGTTTATCATTCAGCGGGGTACCTGACACTTTCTGCTGTGTATTGTCTATCTTGATGGTGATATCTCCGCCCTCGATTATCACGGGCAACAGACTCTCATCATCCATGAAAAGAGTAGCTAACTTTGCACTGTCTGTAGTACCTGCGAAATGGAACTGACCGTGAACCACATCACAAGAGTCGATATTCTTGAGGTCGTTATTGCTGTATACTTTCAGATAAAGCATACGCCCGTCGAGCATAGAGACGTTTGAAGATCCCTGTATATTATAACTATTCATACAGGAAGTCAACAACAGCGCCACCAAGAATATTAATGATAATTTCTTCATACTTGTTCGAAACATTTACTGCAAGGGATAACGAAACACGAAATCCATCGCAAATGTACAATGTATTATTGAAGAATGGAAAATTTTTTATGCTATTTAAAACAATTCTACCAACTTTTATAATTTTTTTGCCTCTTTTTCAAGTTCATTGGATATTCTTATCACACAATACATCTGAAGAATGGCTCCAATCAACAATAGAAGAATCCATTTATTCACGATAAACATGAGATAGGAATTCAGTCCGTGTCGCAAATATTTTACGAAAGTAGGTAACAGGAAATTAAAGCTGTTTTCAACCATAAGGAGACCGGCGAGGATAAAGAGCGCATCACTGATCATCAGTTGCCGATATAAACGACGGATGGCGATGTTGGTACCTTCGTAAGTCTGCTGACACTGCATGGCTGTATAAAGGCAAGCACCTATTAAGAAAATAATTGAAAAAGGTACGTGCACACTATCTATGGCAATATAGACAATAGCACCCACCACCATCATGAAAGCCCCTGCCATAAGGAGCAACCGCTGTAAAGGGGTCAGTTTTTTCATTCTTTTCTATCGTGTCATTCTATATCCTCACTCAGCACAAAGATATCCTCATCATCAGCTTTCATAAAATACCGCTCACGAGCAATCTTCGTTATTGCCTTCGGATTACGCTTGAGTTCTTTCAACTGAGCCTCATCACGCTCATACTGCTCTTTGAAATCAACTATCTGCGCTTTTAAATCACGTATCTGCATCTGGTATTTAACACGCTGGTAGAAACTGTTTTCATCCAACACCGCCACAATAAGTACTCCAATGATAATCACTATCCAGTACTTATTGTTTCCCAAGAATGTCCATATAAAATTCAGTTTCTTCATCTATACCTTCATATGAATACGTTTGCAAAGATAGATAAAAAATCTGAGTAAACGAATAGAATAATCATTTATTTTACGTCGATTATTACAACTATCGTTTTTTTTATCTATCTTTGCAGATGATTTAATGGACTAAGAGATATTTTGTCGATTACAGATTTATTGTAAAACATCATTATTATGGAATATATCGTATCAGCCCGGAAATACCGTCCGATGACTTTCGATACCGTGGTAGGACAGACAGCACTGACCACCACGCTGAAGAATGCTGTCAAGAGCGGAAAGCTGGCACATGCTTATCTGTTCTGCGGTCCGAGAGGAGTTGGTAAGACCACCTGTGCACGTATCTTTGCAAAAGCCATCAACTGTGAGCATCCTTCAAGCAATGGAGAGGCTTGTAATAACTGTGAAAGTTGTCAGGCATTCAACGAGCAGCGGTCGTACAACATATTCGAATTAGACGCAGCCAGTAACAACTCAGTGGAGAACATCAAGACACTGATGGAGCAGACACGCATACCGCCGCAGATAGGTAAATACAAAGTGTTTATCATCGATGAGGTGCACATGCTCTCCACGCAAGCCTTCAATGCTTTCCTCAAGACCCTTGAGGAACCGCCTGCACACGTGATCTTCATACTTGCCACTACCGAGAAGCACAAGATTCTGCCTACGATCATCAGCCGTTGCCAGATTTACGATTTCGAGCGAATGACCGTGCCCAACATCATCAGTCATTTGAAAGAGGTTGCGGAGAAAGAACATATCACCTATGAGGAAGAGGCGCTGAACATTATCGCGGAGAAAGCCGACGGTGGTATGCGTGACGCCTTGTCAATCTTTGACCAGGCCGTATCTTTCTGTCAGGGTGACATCACCTACAAGAAGGTGATAGAGGACCTGAATGTTCTTGACAGTGAGAACTATTTCAGCATCATCGACCTGTCATTGCAGAATAAAGTCAGTGAGGTAATGGTGCTGCTCAACGACATTATTACCAAAGGATTCGACGGTGGTCATCTGATCAGTGGACTGGCGAAGCATGTACGTAATGTGATGATGGCAAAAGACCCACAGACGTTACCATTGTTAGAAACCAGTCAACAACAGAGGGAACGATATAAAGAACAAGCACAGCGATGCCCGAATAAATTCTTATATCAAGCACTGAAAGTGATGAACGACTGTGACATTAATTATCGTCAGAGTAGTAACAAACGTTTGCTGGTAGAACTGACACTCATCGAGATAGCACAGATTACGCAGGAAGAGGATAGTGCAAGCGCGGGGCGTCGCCCCAGAAGATTAAAATCCCTGTTTCGGAAATTTATCGCCCAAGTCCAGAATAAGGCAGTTGTTCAGGGTGCTGCCGGACAAAGGGTTTCAGCCACTGACAGTTATACGACAAGTAACGGTCAGACAGAGACGATGTCTAATACTGCAAAAGAGACCGTATCTTCCACCACTTCTTCTGAAACAGCCGTCGCTAAGCCTCAACATCGTGTGAAGCTGAAGAGCATCGGACATACGTTTGAGAATATGCGTCAAGAAGAGAAACCGGTATACCAGCAAGAAGAGGATATTGAGGTAAAACAACAAGAAGACTTTACAGAAGAACAGTTAATCATGCAGTGGACAGCCATGTGTAACCGCATGCCTCAAAAGATGGCGGGCCTTTCCTCGCGCATGCGGAACATTTTACCAACCATCACCAACTATCCCACTGTTGAAGTGAAGGTTGACAATGAGATCTTACTGAAAGAGATCAGCACCATTAAAAACAGGATACGAAGCACATTGGTGCAGAACCTAAAGAATAAAGACATCGTCCTTAATATCCGATTGGCAGAAGGTAGTGAAATAAAGAAGGCTCTCACAAAAAAAGAGTTGTTTGAAGAGATGCTTTCCTCCAATCATGGCATAGAAAAGCTCCAGTCGGAATTAGGACTGGAGCTCATGTAGTCTTTATATAATATTGATACC
>JAEEZP010000013.1 GCA_016291915.1 Prevotella sp.
ATCCTGACACCCCTCTTCGGTCATCTCTACGACCGTATCGGCAAGGGTGCCACCCTGATGCTCATCGGTTGTGTGATCGTGACAGGCAGTCATATCCTGTTGGCCCTGCCCTTCTTCCACTCCACCCTCTATGCATGTATTATCATGTGTTTCCTCGGAATAGCCTTTTCGCTGGTTCCCAGTGCGATGTGGTCGAGTATTCCGAAGATCGTGCCCCTGAAACAGTTGGGTACTGCCTATTCCATCATCTATTTCGTACAGAATATCGGACTGATGATGGTACCTGTCTATATCGGTAAGATCATCGATGACTATACCGTAAACAATGTCACTGATTTTACGGTTCCCATGACCGTCTTTGCCATCTTCGGCATCATTTCCATCCTACTTGCTTTGGCACTGAAAATGATCGACAGACAAAAACATTACGGTCTCGAACAGAGAAACATAAAATAAATTGATAATTTCGCTGCTCCGGTAATTGGTTAATGGTTATTGGTTATTGGTTAATGGTTATTGGTTATTGGTTAATGGTTATTGGTTATTGGTTCTAAACCAGCATACGTCCTTCGCCCTTTGAAATAATACTGCCAAAGGATGCTGAACGACGAACGCTCTTTGATATCGTGAGAGACGACCGTTGACTGTATCTCTTCACGAACGGACTTGTATTCCGGCAACCATTTCTTGAAATCACGACGTGCCCTGAACACTGCTTTGAAATCACCCCAGTGACGTTCCAGCAACAGGAATTTCCAGGCAGCTACATAATCCAGGATCCAGCGCCAGCGCATGACCCCTTTCAATTCGTTCTCAGGAAGGTTCTTATACAGCATCGTAAGGTTATTCCTGAAATTAAGATAGGTCTTAAACGGATTGTTCTTCGGCAGTGTACCACCACCCACATGATAAACCTCACTGTCGGGGATGCACACAATCTTACGCCCTTTCAGTCGTAAGCGCCAACACATGTCAATCTCTTCGTTATGAGCAAAGAAACGACCATCCAGTCCGCCGATCTCGGCATAGTCCTTTGAGCGGATCATCATACAGGCACCCGTAGCCCAGAGACACTCCTGCACATAGTCATACTGTCCTTCATCCGTCTCCACCGTATCCATCACCCGGCCACGGCAATAGGGATAACCATAATAGTCGAGGAATCCGCCACAGGCACCGGCATACTCAAAACTGTCCCTGTTGTAGATCGACAGTAACTTGGGTTGACAGGCAGCCACCTCCGGATGATTATCCATATATTCCACCAACGGTGTGAGCCAATGATGGGTCACCTCAATATCACTGTTCAGCAAGACAAAGTATTCGGCATCAATGGTCGCTAATGCTTTGTTATAACCATCGGCAAAGCCCCAGTTCTTCTCCAAAGGAATGCGTACCACCTCCGGGAAATGCTCCTTCAGCAGTTCCATGGAATCATCGGTGGAGGCATTATCGGCAACAAAGACGGTAGCACTCTGCTTGGAATATTCCATGACCGTAGGCAGATATTCCCGCAACATCTTGCTTCCATTCCAGTTTAAGATGACAATAGCTACTTTACACATACCTTTAAAGCTGTTTTGTTAAAATTAAAATCATCCAGACGAACCGTTACCAACTGGTTGTCCAACGATGGATCAGCCTCCGATGGGGAGAGCTCCACACGGATATAATTCTTGGTAAACCCATGCATGGCCTTACCACGGGTGGCTTTCTCGAAAAGCACCTCTGCCTCCGTACCCACAAACCGCTCGTAGAAAGCATGGGTCTTTTGGTCAGACAAATCCAATAGGAGTTTACTCCTCCGCTTCTTCTCACTGTCGGGCACCACATAAGGGATTTTCAAGGCTGCTGTGCCGGGACGCTCAGAATAGGGAAAGACATGCAACTGGGTGACATCCAATGACTGAAGGAAACGATAACACTCCTCGAAGCATTCCGGGGTCTCTCCCCTGCAGCCCACCATCACATCGACACCGATGAAAGCATCGGGCATCAACGATTTGATGAGTTGTATCTTATGGGCAAACAAAGCACTGTCGTATCTGCGGTGCATCAGTTGTAACACAGTATCCGACCCACTCTGCAAGGGGATATGGAAATGGGGCATGAAGGCACGACTGGTGGCACAATAACGAATCAGCTCGTCATCCAACAGGTCGGGCTCTATACTGCTGATACGATAACGCTGGATGCCCTCCACCTGATCAAGGGCCTTTACCAAGTCAGTAAAACACTCACCGGTGGACTTCCCGAAATGACCGATATTCACACCGGTAAGCACGATCTCCTTACCACCCTCTTCCACCACTTTCTCTGCCTGGCTGACAAGACTGGCGATAGAGGGATTACGACTGAAACCGCGGGCATGGGGAATCGTACAGTAGGTACAGAAATAATCACAGCCATCTTGTACTTTCAGGAAATAACGGGTGCGGTTACCACGGGAACAACTGGGAGCAAACGAGCGGATATCCTTCAGTTTCTTGACATATACCTGCTCCTTGGGGTTCTCCTCCTGTGTCCATGCATCATTGAGATATTGTATCAACTGGGCTTTCTCATCCGATCCCAAGATCAGATCGACACCCTCGATCTTCGCAATCTTTTCGGATGACAACTGCGCATAACAACCGGTAACGACAACAAAAGAACCGGGATTCTCACGTACCATGCGGTGGATAGCCTGACGACATTTACGGTCGGCAACCTCCGTCACGCTACAGGTATTGATCAGACAGATATCTGCTTTCTCCTTACCCCTCACCTCACAGACACCCATCTCTTGCAACATCTTTGCAAAAGTAGAAGTCTCTGAGAAGTTGAGCTTACAACCCAACGTGTAATACTTGGCCTTCTTTCCCTGAAAAACAGCACTATCAATCATATACCTAATAACCCAATAATAGTATCCAACTATGATCTATGGCGTCTGGCGGGCTTAGCTAAACTAAGCCCCTACACCCTTAAACTTTAAACTTTAAACTTTAAACTATGAACTATGAACTATGAACTATGAACTATCATTTCATTCCCCTAACCTTATAGATAAGGTCCTTCGCAGCATTGATCTCCTGAAACTTCTTCTCGGCAGCCTTACGCACATCCTCACCCAACGTAGCCACCTTGTCGGGATGATGCTTCAGGGCCAGTTTACGATAAGCCTTACGCACCTCCTCATCGGTAGCGTTGGGAGAAATCTCCAACACCTTATAGGCAGCATCCACATTCGTGCCGGCATCCTGCAGGTTCAACATCGAATCCACCTCTGCATCAGAGAGTTGTAAGGCACGGGCAACCGACCGCAGGGCGTTGATCTCTGCTGCCACCACGGCCCCGTCGCACTTACTGATCTGAGCCAGGAAAGAGAGCAACTGCAGTCGCTGGGAATACGACATGTTACGGGCTATCTGCTGACAGCATTCCATCACCACATTGTGATAGCTGCCTGGCTGCTGGGCATCACGCCTCTTCTGTTCTTCAAACAGACGGTTAAGTATCTGATTACCCTCATTGACGGCTTCAGGACCGAAATTAGAACGGAGGAACGCACGGACATACTCCATCTCACTGTGCATCACCTTTCCGTCAGCACGGATGATATACGATGCCAACACGAGGATGCTGAACAGGAAACTGTTCCGCTGACCCATATTCACATTGGTATTACGACCGTAACGGTCATAATAACTGCTCTCAGAGGTATTACGGGATTCATAACGGGTCTCGGCATTCTCATCACCGGCGAACATGCCCAGCATCTGTTCAAAGAATGAAGCGATGACAACACCTGCAAGAGCTCCCAGAGGTCCTGCACTCATAAAACCGAGAATTCCACCAATCCATTTAACTGCTGACATATCCTTCGTATGATAAAAGAAAAGAGATGACCTACAGATCATCTCTCGTTGTCGGGGTGACAGGATTCGAACCTGCGACACCCTGGTCCCAAACCAGGTGCGCTACCGGGCTGCGCTACACCCCGTTCCTTTTCATTAGCGGATGCAAAGGTACACAGTTTTTCCGAACCCACCAAATTTTTAGCAGAATATTTTTTGAAAAGGGAAGTCAAAAGGAAGTTATCGCTTCGCTCAGGAAATTAAAAGGGAGTTAAAGGGACAATAGACAATAGCCAATAACCAATAACCAATAGCCAATAACCAATAACCAATAACCAATAACCAATAGCCAATAACCAATAACCAAAGTGGTTGCAATATCAAGATACAGTTGCGATGCGAACCGAACGCCTCGCCCCAAGCCTTTGGGGAGAGGATGGGAGAGGGGCAATTCTTCATTCTTCACTCTTCACTCTTCACTCTTATCATCGACCCTGTCCCCGGAAGAGACTATAATTGATATCCCAGCGTGATGCTTAAGCTACGGTTATATACCTTTTTCATACTATAGTGACGTGGCGTTTTTGACAGTCCCAAATGATATCGAATATCCAGAACGAAATGCTGGTACTCATAAGAAAAGCCAATAGGAATGGC
>JAEEZP010000139.1 GCA_016291915.1 Prevotella sp.
CAACAGGGATGCAGAAAACTGCAGTTCGTCAAGGGGCTATCTCTACAGAGTTTACCATCATGAAGGGGTGGGAGTCAAAATATAACTCCTATCTGAAAACGGCTCGTGGATATGCCGAAGCTATTCAGGCCGGCACCACACTCTATGCTGATGGTGTAGAAACCCTGCAACGACTCTATGAGTTACAGCGTGCCATCAATGCCAACCCTGTGGGTATCGGTGCTACACTGGCAATGAATGACTTGTATATGGAAACGGCACAGGAGTTTGTCAAGACCTACAGGCTCTTGAAAAATTCCGTCGCCAAGGGTGGCTCAGACAATATGATGACAGGCGCAGAACGTACGGAAATGCTATGGCAACTGTCAGACGCTTTGGCACAGCTAAACAGGAAACTCCGTATGCTCGCCGTTAGCATAGCATACCATAATCTGACCGATGTTTGGAACCAGGCAACGGCAGGCATCATCCCCAAGTCTCACTCCGACATTGCCCATGATGCCTTAGACAGGTGGAAACGCGCCAGTGAAGTGAGCAGCATTTTGAACCATTAAAGCATTGAAGTGATGAGAAAGATAGTCATAATCCATCTATTACTGGCATGGTTATTAATCATGCCGTCATCCGTGTATGCCGCACTTGACCCCACACGTCTCGCCGCTATTGAGCTGGCATCGAGTCAGGCAAAGAAAACACTGGAAGCTCAGACGAAGGCACAGGAGCTGATGACTACCGGCCATATCTGGACGAAAGAAGAGGTAGAAGCCACGACGGAGTTCCAGCGTGAGTTCAATTCCTATCTTGACATGTTCCACGATGCAATATCTATTGCTGCAGAAGTCTATGGTATCTACTATGAGGTGAAACAGACATCCAAGAATGTGAAGAATATCAATGAAGTGTTGGCCGACAGCCCTACTAACGCACTCGCACTGGCATTCTCTGCAAAGCGTAGTGTGGTATATAGGAATATCGTCAGACAAAGCCTTGACATCATCATGGACATCCGAAAGGTCACCATGGAAGAGTCCAAGATGACAGAATGGGAAAAAATAAAAGTCATCAGTGACATTCGTCCTAAACTACGTAAGTTCAACAAACAACTCCAAGCCCTGACACTCGCACTACGCTATACCTCCTTCACGGATGTGTGGAACGAGCTGCTACAACGGGCATACCGCATCAATCCTGATACGAAACACAATATCATTCAGGAATGCCGCAGGGCATGGTGGGATAATGCAAAGTCAGTAAGATAAATATATCAGTATTACCTTATTACTATATATAGATATTGCAATATTACAATATTCTAAGAAATATCAAACATTCGCATGGAAGAATCAAAAGAGCTACAAGGTCTATACAGCGTTTTCCGCATTGCCATATACGTCTCACTCGTCATAGAGTTCTTTGAATATGCCATAGGCCCAGACATCCTTGACACCTTCGCCGGAGTGCTCACGGAGATTCATGAACGTATGGGACAATGGCTGATATACCAGCCAGGACATCTGCCATATAGTAAACTGGCAACGCTGTTGCTCGTTATCATCACCTGTATCGGCACCAAGAACAAGAAACAAATTGAGTTCGATGCCCGAAAAATGGTATTCTGGCCTATCGTCATCGGTGCCGTGCTTATCGTCACAGCCGTATGGCTATACTATACTGACCTGATGAATTTCAAAGTGTGGATACTCCCTTTGAACTACTGGCTGTATATTGCAGCCTCCATCGTCGGAACAGTAGCCGTCCATGTCGCACTCGATAACGTCTCAAAGTTCCTGAAGGATGGCATGTCTAAAGACCGTTTTAACTTTGAGAACGAGTCCTTTGAACAAAATGAACAGTACAAGTCCACAAAATACAGTGTGAACATTCCCATGCGGTACTACCACAAGGGAAAGTTCCGTAAGGGATGGATTAACCTGAACAACCCCTTCCGTGGTACCTTCGTCATTGGTACGCCTGGATCTGGTAAGTCATTCTCCGTCGTAGAGCCGTTCATCCGGCAACAGTCCGAAAAGGGCTTTTCGATGGTGGTCTATGATTATAAGTTCCCGACACTGGCCCAGAAACTCTATTATCACTATCGCATCAACAAGAAACAGGGTAATACGCCGGAAGGATGCTCGTTCAACGTCATCAACTTCGTCGATGTTGAATACTCCCGACGTATCAACCCCGTACAATATAAATATATCAATGACCTGGCCGCTGCACAGGAAACAGCCATGACATTGGTTGAATCCCTGCAGGGAGGTAAGAAAGAAGGTGGTGGCGGTTCCGATGACTTCTTCTTTAAGTCTGCTGTGAACTTCCTCGCCTCCTGCATCTATTTCTTCGTCAACTACAAGCGTATGCCGTATAAGGCCAAAGGAGAACCGCTATGGCCCGAATACTATACCGACCCGGAAACAGGTCATAAGAAACTGACAGGCCGCGTCTTCGACAGTGAGGAACACCGTGACGCAGCAGAGAAGGCGGCACGCAAAGGAAAGGTATATACCGAAGGACTGACAGAACCGGCCTTCTGGCTTGGCAAATACTCTGATATGCCTCATGTGCTGTCATTTCTCAATCATGACTATTCGGAAATCTTCGATATACTAAAGACCGACCCGGAGGTGTACCCGCTCCTTGGCCCATTCATCACAGCCTACGACAACAAGGCCATGGAACAGTTGGAAGGTATGATTGGTACGCTTCGCGTACAAATCTCACGTCTGGCAACGAAAGAGGCATACTGGGTGTTCAGCAAGGAAGGGGATGACTTCGACCTGAAGGTCTCTGACCCCAAGAACCCGTCATACCTCCTGATTGCCAATGACCCGGAGAAACAGCAGATTATCTCTGCCCTGAACGCCATGATCCTCAACCGCCTCGTGACACGAGTGAATAGCGGCCAAGGAAAAAATATCCCTGTCAGCATCATCGTCGATGAGTTGCCGACACTGTATTTCTATGGCATCGATAACCTCATTGCTACGGCACGAAGCAACAAGGTATGTGTGTTGCTTGGCTTCCAGGAGCTGCCGCAGCTCGAAGCCGGTTATGGTAAGGTTAACAAGGATAAGATTGTGTCTATCATCGGTAATGTCATCAGCGGCTCCGCACGTAACAAGGAAACGCTCGAATGGCTCTCCAATGACATCTTCGGTAAGGTAGTACAGATGAAAAAGGGTGTCACCATCGACCGTGACCGTACTTCCATCAATATCAATGAAAATATGGATAACCTCGTGCCGGCATCCAAGATCTCGGATATGTCTACAGGTTGGCTGTGCGGCCAGGTGGCCCGAGACTTCTCACCAACAAAAACCACCACCAGCTATTTCAATAAACTCTGGGTAAAGGTCATCAATAGTATTTTCAAACTCATCCACGTCAAGAAACGTGTTAAAGTTGATGAACACATGAACATCCAAGAGTCAGAAGAGTTCCAGACCTCCAAGTTCTTCTGCAAGACCGACTTCGACATGAAAGCTATCGCTGCCGAGGAAGCCGACTATAAAAATTATCCCCTCCCCATGCCGTATAAGTTCAAGTCCAAGGACGCCCGTGAGCGCATCCTGTATGCCAACTTCTACCGCATCAACCGCGAAGTGAAGGAAATGATTGTCGAAATACAACAAGAATATGTCAAATAGATTATTGTTACACTAAAAAATATATAGCTATGACAGGAAATGACAACGAGAGAACTATAGCCTCTCTCTACAAAGAAACACTCAATGATTATGAGGAACTGCTGAAAGGTTTCCGTTCTATTGAAAAGAAAATAGAACAAAAAGCCAAGGAAATATTCAATCACGACGGCAAAGCCTCTGTTGAATTACTCGATACCGGCGACATCGGTTGCAGTATTCAGCTACCTCGGATAAAACATTCTTTAGAGCAAATAAACATCTTCGCTGACGCTATGGAACAACCCTACGATGAAATGGACGTAGAAGTAGATGAAGATGGCCTCTTCATGTGCTGGGAGCTTAAAACAAAACAGAATTAGATATTATTTTCTCTATATTCTCCATATATATATACTATTTAATGATGGGGTTCGTCGCGAGACGCGCCCCATTTATATTTTGTTAATTATTCACCCTGTTTCACTATAATTCAAAGAATTATTCGTATCTTTGCACAAAACTTTTATTCGATGAAGAAGATACTGCTATTCCTGATGCTGGTCGTGACTCTGCCAATGGCAGCACAAAACTCGTCCTTTCCAAAAAAGGGTTATAACATCAAATGGATAAAAAACACGAAGTACGGTTTCGAGAACTATTCTTGCTCCATCAAGAAATTCGAGGACAGTGACACACTCTATTACATCAGCTATGTCACACCGGGAATGCCACCATATTCTATCTGCTTTGGATTCCTCGGACAAAGTACAGCGGATAAGATTGCAGTAGTTCTGGAGGGAAAGAGCAAGAAAGAAAGGATAAAATGGATAAAAGAATATCTTGGATATACTGGAGTATATGACGTGGGCCAGACAGTCACATATAATGACTACTGGACGTTTTTCAAACCCAAGGCAACAGAACGAGGCATAACCACTCATTTCAACCTCGCATCGGCCCTCTATGCCTTTCATAGAGACCGTGACAGGGATAAACGGTGGGCGAACACCACGCCAGAGCAATGGTTAGCCCTTTACTCAGCAGCTAAAATAGTTCTCCCCATGGTAGGACCTTCCGGCTATCATACCTCCTACGAGAAATATATCAATCCTTACGCTCACGATTAAAAGCAAAATGTTACGCATATAATTATGGATATACAGATTAAGGATAATAAAATATATGCTCCGCTAAAAAACAAATGGTTAGTTCTGAAACCAGAAGAAGAAGTTCGCCAGAAATTCATCTGCCGCCTGGTCAACAGTTATGACTATAGCCTCGATCAGATGGCGCAGGAAATGCAAGTCACCAACTCGCAAAGGGGACAAGGGGCTGCACGGGCAGACATCGTGATATGGAGAAGCAAGGAAGATAAGGCTGAAAACAAATATCCCTTGGTAGTAGTGGAATGCAAGGCTGAAAAAGTTACGATACACAAGGAAGATTACTACCAAGGAATGAATTACGCATCATGGCTTCATGCGGACTTCTTTGTCACCACGAATCTAAAAGAAACACGTATATTCAAAATTGTAACTGGAGAAATACCAGACCGGTTAGAGGAAATCGTTGATATTCCTGACGCTTCAAAGGCTACCAGTCAAAAAGAGATTGATAAATTGTTGCGTCAGACAAAAGCATTTACGCGAGACGAGTTTTCTAAACTGCTCTTCAAATGTCATAATGTAATACGAAACAATGACAAGCTTTCACCTGAAGCAGCATTTGATGAAATCAGCAAAATACTCTTCATCAAGATACGCTATGAACGGGAAAATGACGAAGGGCAGATATTCTCAAAGAAACGTTTTGTCGAAAATCGTAAACTGAGAGAAAAACTCGACAAAGAAGAAGGTAACAAAGATACGACACCTTATTATCAACGTATCTTTAATCAAACCAAGCAGCTGTTTGCACAGGATCATCTTTTCGATGACAATGCCAAAATTGAAATCCGGGAGAATAGCTTTGAACAGATTGTAAAAGACTTGGAGATTTATAACCTATCCACTACGTCAGATGACGTTAAAGGTATAGCGTTTGAGAAATTCCTCGGACGGACGTTCCGTGGAGAGCTGGGACAATTCTTTACTCCACGAACAATCGTAGACTTCATGGTACAGATACTCGACCCGCAGGAGGGCGAACTGATGTGCGACCCCTGTTGTGGGTCAGGAGGGTTCCTTATAAAAGCCTTTGAATATGTACGCGAAAAGATAGAACGGGATATAGAACAGCAAAAAGAGGTCATCAAAGCAAAATTCTATGATGACAAATATGAGCAGATGAACGAACAGGAACGTGAAGCTGTCGATGCAAAAGTGTCTAAGGCCTTCTCTTTCCTGAACGACGAACTAAACATCAACAATGAAAATGGACGATTACGCGCACTGTCATTCGACTGCATCTATGGCACAGATGCTAACCCTCGCATGGCTCGCACAGCCAAGATGAACATGATAATGCACGGTGACGGACATGGAGGGGTACACCATCATGACGGACTGCTTAACGTGAATGGTATCTTTGAAAACAGATTTGACATCATACTTACAAATCCACCGTTTGGAGCAAGAGTAGAAAAGGATGCCATCATCAGCGAAGCAGACCGCTTTACAGATGAAGAACGCATAGCTGCTTACATTGAACGATACGGCGAAGCATACCAGGAAGCCCTTCGGCAGGTAAATGATAACGTCGGCGAAAAACTGCTGAGCCTATACCATATAGACAGCGGGCTGACGGAAGTGCTCTTTATTGAACGTTGCCTGAACTTGCTGAAGCCAGGAGGACGAATGGGTATCGTACTACCAGAAGGTGTGCTCAACAACAGCAACCTTCAGAAGTCACGAGACTACGTTGAAGGAAAAGCAAAGATCCTGCTTATTGTATCCATACCACAGGATGTTTTCATGGCATCAGGGGCAACAGTGAAACCCAGCCTTCTTTTCTTCCGCAAGTTCACGAAAGAAGAGTCCGAAAACTATGCAGAAATAACGGCAAAAGCCAAAAATACTGTAACGGAGAAATACAAGGAACAGACAGATGAACT
Source organism: Prevotella sp. (assembly GCA_016291915.1). Taxonomy (GTDB): domain Bacteria; phylum Bacteroidota; class Bacteroidia; order Bacteroidales; family Bacteroidaceae; genus Prevotella. The sequence continues at coordinate 6,685 of JAEEZP010000139.1, forward strand.
TGAAGCACAACTGAAACTACGTGGTAAGGACGCTCTCTCTAAAGAACAAAAAGCGGATGTTCGAGCAAAGCTAAAAACCATCCGTGAGAAAATAACAGCAGAGGTCAAGATAATAGTAAAGGAACACTTCAACTATGAAATACCTATAGCCGAAGTTCAAAAAGCCGGTATAAGTACAACAGGAGCAGAAATAGAAAACGAACTTATTCCATTGGCAGAAGAGTTTACGCCTTACCGCAAAGAGAGTAACTTATGGGACATTAACATCAAAACGACACACTATGATGTCAATGATGACGGCGTAGTTACTTACAGGAGAGAGTCTGAAAACACTGTTTTACATAAATAGGCCAAAGAGTATGAGCGAAGGCGAATACAAATTCTTAAGATTTATACCATACAAGGATTTTTTGCTATGGGATGTCAAACGATATGGAAAAACAAAAACGTCTTTCCATAATGGTGTCCTATTAAAAGACATATTAACACCATACTCACAACCTTTGTCAAAAGAAACAATGAAGTCAAACAACTGGCAGATTATATCAAAGATAAACTTTGGAGGCCAGTTATTCCTTCGGGACATCCAGGAACTTAATACGTTTAAAGGCAACCTTTGTAAGGTTGACGATGGGGTACTAATATATTCTAAAATCAATGTAAGACATGGATGTGTATATTACCATCCAATAGGAAGCGTACCTTTCGGGGTAAGTTCTGAATATCCGGCATATAGAGTTGATGACAAAAGAGTGTTAGGTGCCTTTATCGTAAAAGTCATACAAAGCAATACTTTCAAAAAACTCCTTAGCCAACGCTCAACAGGCATTTCAAAAGCACGAGTTAAGCCAATGGAGTTTCTTAATACTGAAATACCATTGCCATCTCTGCAAGAACAGCAGGACATTCTCACAGAATACGACGCCAAGATACGACAGGCAGAGGCTTTTGAGAAGGAAGCACAGCAGATAAGCAAAGATATAGAAGAATATCTGGCTATAACACTGGGTATGACAGAATCATCATACAACATGATATACCACAAAACTCAGAAGTATTTTTCTTTCATCAAATATAAGGATTTGAGTGTATGGGGAACTGACCTGCTACTAAATGGACAAAAACAAACCGTCTATAAATATCCTGTACTGAAAATACGTGAAATCTGTAGTTTAGGTAGTGGAGGTACGCCGTCACGCTCAAAAGATGAATACTATAAAGGTAACACACCTTGGATAAAAACAGGAGAGGTGATAAACGAGGAAATACTCGATACAGAAGAACATATCACTGAAGAAGCTGTTGCTAACAGTTCTGCCAAACTATATCCCAAAGGATCACTCATTATAGCAATGTACGGTCAGGGAGATACAAGAGGGCGCACAGCGAAGCTTGGTGTGGATGCTACCACCAACCAGGCATGTGCCGTACTTTACAACATAAATAACAAAATCGTCAGTACGGATTATCTTTGGTATTATCTTCAAGGTAGATATCATGACTTGCGTTCTCTCGCAAGTGGCAACAACCAACCAAACCTTAACGCTGGTAAGATCAACAGTTACGATGTTGTTATCCCACCAAAAGAGGTTCAGGATGAAATCGTAACTTACATCAGAAATCAGAAAAACAAAGCACGAGAATTGGCTTCTCGCGCCAGTGACATCAAAAAAGATGCCTTAATAAATTTAGAACGTCAGATTTTTGAACAAAAAGAAATGAGTCTATCAAACTCATAGAAACGATAAGACTACTACACCTTCAATGCTATCCTGTCAAACAGGTATAGCTTATAACGCTTGATCATACCTTCAAGCTTTCTTACGTAGTCTGGCGCAGTAGCATAGCCACAAGCCTTGATAGCAACAAGCCAGTTATGATAATCGGTAGGGTCATAACGATGACAACGCTTATAGCGGTCGCCCATCAGCAGCCGTGAATGATGCTCGATACTCTCATCAACACTGGCATAGTTGCAGAACTTCTCGTTGGGCTTGTCATCATTATGCAGACTATACGGCTTACCTGCAGCCAGCCATTCGCGGCTGCATTTGATGCCGAAGAAATTATTCCCTGCCGTGGCAAGGGTGGATTGGCCCCAGAAACTTTCGTAGGCCATCTGTGCCAACGTCACAGAGGCAGGGATGCCGTAACGCTGCTGCTGTTCCATGGCAGCACTGGCATACTTATTAAA
>JAEEZP010000140.1 GCA_016291915.1 Prevotella sp.
CCTCATACACCCAGTCGGGAATACCATTGATAATCTCATTACGTTTTCCGTCTTTGGTCACCTGACTCTCAGCATTGCCGTAAAGCAACTTCACCAGATAAATATTATTATCTCTCACAAAAGCCACCTGTGTACCGTCGGGACTCCATATCGGCGACTGCTGCGGTCCGTATTCAGAAAGTTTTTCCAGTCGGCGGGTCGCAATGTTATAGATATAATAGACAGCAGTGGCAGAACGACGATAGATACGTTTGGTATTTGTCTGTATCAACATCTTTGAGCCGTCAGGACTGAGGATATAACCGTCAAAGCGGTCTATCTTCTCTGTCAAGGTGTTGGAAACATCAAACAACACGTCCACTTTCTCTCCCGTCTTGAAAGAATATTTCACTATCTGTTTGCCATTCATACTGATTTGTGCATAACTCTCACCATCGTTCAACGGTGTTACAGCACTTAGGGTAGTCGCAGAAAACTGCCCACCGGTAATATCCTTGATAGTCAGCTTGCCGGCAGCCATGAGTGTAAGTGTTACTGTAAGAAGTACAGTTGACAAAATTAATCGTCTGTTCATCGTTCTTTTTTTAATTATATGATTTACTTGCAAAAATACATAATTATTTCCGAACTTAAGTCTGTCTTAAGAAAAAATATATGACCACCTTGGAAAAAAACACACTTAACCCTGTCTGTTGTTAATATCCCCTTCGATGAAGATGATACCTCACATGGTCATGTAGGATCAATTATCCGAGTATGTACCATTAAAAGCCGACTAATTGAGTACTGATTAGTGGACTTTTAAGTACTAATACTCGACTAATTGAGTACTGATTAGTTGACTTTTAAGTACTAATACTCGACTAATTAAGTACTGATTAGTGGACTTTTAAGTACTAATACTCGACTAATTGAGTACTGATTAGTGGACTATTGGTGACCTTTACCCAACTCATCCATATACCATGCTCATGACATTGTCTATTCCACAGAAAACGAATACTGTGGATTTCCTCTGAAAAATATGGTAATGTTATTGCAGTTTGCACATGACGCTGAAAGCGTCAACGCTCAGTAGCCGCAGGTCAAGACCTGCGGAGAATATATCAACAATAAATATGCACGCTGAAAGTGTGCCCCATAAATATTGATGGGCAACCCCTCCAGGGTTGGATGATGGTTACAACACCTTGTCCGTAGGTCTTACGACCCACGGCTATTGAGCGGTAACCGCGTTGCGGTTATTAACTACATACATGTGCCATCTGCTATATTATTGCCTAAAATAAAGCAATGATATATCTTCAGGGTTCTGATTGTCGTATGCATCATTGCAGGGGTTTCGCTGCGCTCCACCACCTGCCTGTAATCTTAACGCCCCTTCAGGGCCTAAGCAAAAGCAAACTCTATTAATATCAGGTCATCTCCTATATTATCGCAAAAAAAATAGTTTCTACCTGACGATGGATTATTGACAATAATATTGTACTTTTGCAATGAGAAAGGAAAGTCATGCACTATAACGATTTTGGACATTGGATAAGACAACAGTTCCCCTTCCGTGTACAGAAACTGTCTGTAGACGCAGGATTCAGTTGTCCCAACCGTGATGGACGACTATCTACCGGAGGTTGTATCTATTGTAACAACAGGACTTTCAATCCTTTCTATTGTAACAGGCAAAAGAGTATCCGTGAACAACTGACAGAAGGTAAGGCATTCTTCGCCCGTAAGTATCCTTCCATGAAGTATCTTGCTTATTTCCAAGCATATACCAATACTTACGACAGTCTTGATGCGCTCAAGAGAAAATATGAAGAGGCACTGGCGGTTGAAGATGTGGTCGGACTGGTTATCGGCACACGCCCCGACTGTATGCCAGATTCATTATTAGACTATCTGGAAGCACTTAACAGACAGGTTTTTGTATTGGTGGAGTATGGTATAGAGTCAACAAACGATGATACACTGCAGAGAATCAATCGCGGCCATGATTTCGCTTGTACGAGAAAAGCCATAGAAAAGACGGCAGAAAGAAAGATCCTTACCGGTGGTCATATCATCATGGGATTGCCGGGAGAAAGAAAGGAAGATATCTTGGGGCAGGCACCCGTCATTTCATCCTTACCTCTCAACATCCTGAAGATCCACCAGATGCAGATCATCAAAGACACACCATTGGCAATGGAATATATGAAGAACCCTGATATCTGTCAGTTATATAACGTCGATGGATTCATCCAACTGATCGGTGACTACCTACCCTATCTCCGCAATGATCTTGTCTTGGAACGTTTTGTGTCACAGAGTCCGAAAGAATTACTCATTGCCCCTCAGTGGGGACTGAAGAATCATGAGTTTACTGACCGGTTGAACAACTACCTCAAAGCACACAATATCTATCAGGGCACGATGTACCACCCCCTTTAATATCCCTTAGGCCCCTGATACTTTTAATGCTCTAAGGCTCGAAAAACAGAAAAGAGAGGCTAACCTCTCTTTTCCTTAATTCCGATTTCTCGGATCTTTGCTCTTCCTATTGTCGGTGCGTCTTTTCTGATCGTCTCTGTTTTTCCTGTTTTCCAATGCTTTGTTAAATGCATATCGATGGAAATTCTCTTCCTCACGTATCAGCTTATACAACTTAGTGGGAGGAAGTATTTTCAGAAACTTATTATGATACTGTTGCTGAATCTTCTTCAACTGCAGTTCATTGGCATCACGTTGCTGGATAAACTTCTTACACTCATCATCCGAGTTCGCATTAATCTTCTTTAAGTTACTTTCAAAGACCTGGCGCATCTTCGTTTTCATCTCACGATATAAAGGAAGAAATGCTGCTGACTCCCTAGGGGTAAGGGCAGCTTTCTTTACGATGTATTTCTCCAGATCAGCCTGAAAACGCTCAGGATTGAATCTATGTTTATCCCTGTTCTGACTGTAAACGCTGCAGTTCAGAGAAAATATGAACATGATTATAATAACAATAGCTTTTTTCATCTTCTAATGGATATCTTCTGAGTTTTGACTTGAAATGTAACGGTACATGGCAACATTATCTACCATAGCATAATCGGCCACCTGATCGATGGTATACTCCTCATTGTTTGAAAACATCTCAACATTCTGGTCTGAAGATGAACCAAGCTGCTTCATGCCGATAATACCAACGCCAAAGATAATAGCACATACGGCAGCTGCCACAGAATACGGGCGCAGCCGATGCCATAGTGTTACCTTTCTTGCCGGCATGACAATCTCTTGAGCAGGAAGACTATCCATTATCTGTTGTGAGAGATTTTCGAAATATCCCTCAGGAACACGGAATGGATTAGTGTTTCCAAACTGTTTTCGTATAAGGTCTTCTTCCTTCATTGTATCTTATTTTGTTGATTTGACGATATATATTAAAAAAGGTTTAATTAAAATTCACTTTTTATTCCTTTGAATGGACATATTCACTGATCTTTTTCACAGCAATATGATAGGATGCCTTCAGGGCACCTTCAGAAGTGCCGAGGATCTTACTCATATCACTGTATTTCATCTCATCAAAATACTTCATGGTAAACACCATACGCTGTACGTCCGGGAGTTGTGCCACAGCCTCTTGCAACAACGCTTGGATGGAGTCACCATCGAAATACTCATCAGCCAACAGGTGATTGCTGACGGATATGGCTGTAGCATCGGTACTCACGGTATTCTTCTGCCTACGCAGGAAATCGAGACTCTCATTCACAGCAATACGATACAGCCAGGTAGAGATCTTCGATTTATTTTCAAAATCACCCAGATTGTTCCATGCTTTCAGGAAAGTATTCTGCAGGATATCATTGGCATCGTCATGATCTAAGACAATATGACGGACCTTCCAATACAATGACTCACTGTATTGGTTGACTATCATGCTGAACGCTTGACGCACCGTCTTGGGGTCAGCCAGCATTGCCGTCACTTTCTTCTCATCATAATCTTTCATCCAATCACCTTATTTAATAAACGGTTTGAGTTCTTTATACAATGCACGGTCATAACCATACACGTCATTATAGGTATGCAGTGCACCCTGTGTGTCGGGATAGAGCGTGTAATAGGTGATAAAAACAGGTATCTGAGGATCGACGTTGATCGTATTCACCAGTTTGTCTTTATCGATATCTATTTTTTCCTTAACATCCTCTGTCTTGGCATACATCACACTGACATCTGTTTCCATGGAGTATTTGATCTTCTCAATCAAATCTTCATCCTTGTCTTTCATCAGAAAGACAGCCATGTCGAAGGGACGCTGTAACCGGATACATCCATGACTGACAGCCCGGTTTTGTTTGTTGAAGATCCATGGCGAGGAGGTGTCATGCAGATAAACAGCAAAATTATTATCAAAACGGAAAATGATTCTTCCGAGCGAATTACCCGGTCCCCCCGGTTGCACGATATATTGCTGTCCTTCTTTTACCTTATTATATGATGCCTCAGAGAGATCCACCTTTCCTTTTTTGCGGTCAACGATATACATTCTCTCCCGCTGCAGATAACCCGTTTTGTAAACCACATCAACAGCGATGCTTTTGGGTAATATCCAGTTAGGGTTCACATCCATACGCTTAATCTTACTGGTAAGCAGAGGTGTCTTCGTCTTCACCGAGCCGCAACCGACACGCATGGTCATCACACTATCTTCATCCACGGCAATAGCCATGAAAGAAGGGACATTCACCAAAACATATTTCTTGTAGTCTTCAGGATATTCCTTCAACCGCCAGCGACAGCGCTCAATATTACATTGTGCCAAAGCTTCTTCCTTACTCCCAGGAGCCGTTTGCCGTAAGTAATCAACCAATTGGTAGTAGAGCTTGTTCTTGGGTTGAACTTCTTTCATGAAAGACACAACACTATCATTACTGATCTTCCTGAATGCCTGTTGATAAAAAGCTTCTCCGGGATGTTCCACAGGAATATCGAAAACATGGAAATAGGTAACATGCAGTGAATCGGAATCCTTTACACAGAAATTATTCAAGACTTTATCAGGATTGACATATCCATATTTCTGTCCGGTAGTATATTTCAGGAATGCACGGGTAAGGTTATACTCCATACGTGCCAGCAATGCATTGATATCATCCTTATCATCCGCATCCAACTGCTTCGTCCGCTGAAGATCAGCCATCAGTTGCTTCTTCCGGAATATGGCTTCTTTTAATCCCGTTTCTCCTACTTTCTCAAGATACGCCAACAAAGAATCCGCTCTCCCGTCAATGCCGTGACGATCAATCCAAAGAAACGGATTATTACGGTTACCATAGTAAGCCCGTACCTGTCTGTCAGACATCATCTTACTGGTGTCTGCGCGGAGGATATGATCAAGATGATGGCGTATGACAGAGGGGGTGATAACAAAAGAAGGCGTTTTCAATGATGAAAACGCTTCCAATGAAATCTTTCTATATGGATACTCTGTCTTCTCTTCACACGACATCAGTGTTATGACTACGAACAAAAAGAAGATGAGTTCTTTTTTGGTTGACAAAGTAAACAGAACTATTTATTAATAGATATCTTACGTACCACCTTACCTACTTTGACAATATAGCATCCTTTCGGCAAGTTCAGCTCAAACTGACGGTCTGCTCCTTCTATTCTTACTGACATCACGCGAACACCTGTGAGGTTATACACATACAACATCTCACCAGAGGCTCCGGCAACATGCAGTATGTTATCTTTCAGCGTAATGGTAATATCCTGAAAATCAGCCTCGATAATCTCTACAGCCTTAGCTGCCTGAGTATGAACGGGGACACACAGTAACAGGAATAAAGGAAGTATTATCTTGAGTATATTTCTTATCATAAGCACACATTTTGTGCAAAAATACAAACTTTCTCTGAAAGTTCCAAATTTTTCTGCATTTTTTTGCATATGGCATAATTGCCATTAAGGTCGTATAAATGCTAGATATCTATGATCATCCGCTCATTACTGAGATAAGTTTCCAGGAAAACAGTCTTTGCTTCTGCCAAGAGAATTGTCTCATCCTCATATCTTGAGCTGTAGTGTCCCAGGAAGAGTTTTCCCACATGAGCATCACGGGCTACCATAGCAGCTTGCTCAGCTGTGGAATGGCAATATTTTTCAGCACTATCTATCTTATCCTTCCCATAAGTGCTTTCATGATAAAGCACATCCACCCCTTCTATCAGTTGATGCAGATGAGGGAGATAACGGGTATCTGAACAATAAGCATACGCTTTCACAGGATCGGGAGGAGTAACCAGTTGTTCATGACTGAGCACCGTGCCATCGTCCGTGATCCATCCCCCACCCGCTTTGATATTATTAATCTGACTGAGTGGGATATTGAATGCATCGATCATATCTCTGCGGATATGAGGTAATAACGGTTTTTCACGGAAGAGGAAACCACAACATGGCATACGGTGCTCCAGCGGAATACTCGTTACCGTCATGCTCTTATCCTCGTAAATAATCGTGTTGAGCGAGGTATCTACCGGATGAAACACCACCTCGTATGACAGATGTGGACAGAACATGATGATCTGTTCATTGAGCATGGGTTCCAAGGCTGTAGGAGCATAGACATGAAGAGGAACAGTACGCCCCAACAAGCCAAAGGTGCTGATGAGCCCCATCAGACCAAAACAGTGATCGCCATGCAGATGACTGATGAAGACTGACTGGAGTTTAGAGAAATGAATATGGGTATGCCGGAGCATCGTCTGTGCTCCTTCCGCACAGTCAACCATCATGAACTTCCCTCGTATCTCAACGATCTGACACGATGCATTATGCTTCAGTGTGGGCAGTGCACTGCCACATCCCAGGATATGTACCTTAAACGTACTGCTCATCGTGGATTATCTCAGTCGTTTATAGCAGTAGATACCACGGTCGTTCTCCAACAACAAACTGTCAACACCCAACTCATACACGCTGAAGGTGTCTGTAGAGAGCACCAAGCGTCCGTTGTTGATCTTCCATTCACGATATGGATGAGGCTCATGGGTGTCACCCTCTACGATACCACCTTCCAGGATCTCAAAGCTACGGTCTAAGGCTACCCACTTACCCAATAAGGTGGTGAGATTGACAACCATATTGGAACGCATCACGTCGTCTTCATCCTTATAAACGATAGCCGCCATACGGTCACCTACGGCCATACCACCTCTGACACTCATCACAGAGTCGGTATTCACCATGATAATCAATGTATCGTTTTTATCGGTAATCAATTCCAGGGTATGCATGGCACTGCCATCACCGCAACGGCCATACAGGGTTGTATCCACCACTTCTACAGAATCGTTCATGTCTGAATCTAATACGGGTGCCGGTTTCTTATCATTACAAGCGGTGATGCCCATCATGAATAATACTAAACACAAATAAAAGGTACCTCTCTTCATATTGTTACTCTTTGACGTTTTCTTTTTCCTTTGCTTCATTCCACAGTTTATCCATTTCCTCCAACGACATCTCTGTCAATGGCTTACCACTCTTAATAGAATGGTCCTCCACATAGTTGAAACGACGGATGAACTTCTGATTCGTATGCTCCAAAGCCGTGTCAGGATTCAGATGATAAAGACGGGCTGCATTGATGACAGAGAAAAGGAAATCACCTAATTCCCGGACAGATTTGTCTTTATCCTCCTTACGCAACTCCGTTTCCAACTCATCCAACTCCTCACGAACCTTCTTCCATACATCCTGTCGGTCTTCCCAGTCGAAACCCACATTACGGGCTTTCTCCTGAATACGGAATGCTTTGATCAGTGATGGCAAACTGCGTGGCACACCAGAAAGTACCCGTTTGTTACCGTCTTTCTCCTTCAACTTAATCTGCTCCCAGTTCTGCAGAACCTGATCAGCTGTCTTTGCATCGGCAAACTCCCTGTCTTTCTCCTCTTCTCCATAAGGTAAGGGCTTGGGATGTGTTTTGCCGATCTGTGAAGGATGATAGATATGTGGATGTCGGAAGATCAGTTTATCAGCCTGTTGATTACATACATCTGCAATATCAAACGACTCTGTCTCACTGCCAATCTTTGAATAGAACAAGACATGCATCAGCACATCCCCCAACTCCTTGCAGATATCTTTCTTGTCACCGGCGATCAGTGCATCGCACAGTTCGTATGTCTCCTCTATTGTATTGGGCCTGAGACTCTCATTCGTCTGTTTCTTATCCCAAGGACATTTCTCTCTCAACTGGTCGAGGACATCCAAGAGTTTTTCAAAAGCAGCTAATTTCTCTTCTTTTGTATGCATAATCGATTATTCATCCATAACAAGGGCAAAAATACAAGAAAATATGGAAAAAAACAAATAATATCGATATTTTCAATTATCAATTATCAATTATCAATTGCCTTCGGCAATTATTCATTTAAGAAAGTCTCTCAACCGCTGTACATACTCTTTTGGATAATCACGATAAGAACAGCCATGGTGTGTTCCTTTCGTAATCCACAGTTCCTTTTCTCCTTTTTTGTTCTTGTATAACGGATGCACCATCTCAGAGGGCACGAAATGATCATCGTCACCATGGATAAACAACATGGGATATCGGCATTGTGCTACTTGCTTAAGAGAGGAGGCTTCCTTGAATCCCCATCCTTCTTGTAATCGGCAAATAAGATCAGCAGCATATAACAAAGGGAATGGTGACAATCCGAATTCTTCTTTCAACTCATACTTAAACTCATCCCACACACTGGTATAACCACAGTCTTCCACAAACTTCACTGAGCGGATACCCTCCGGCATCTGCTCTCCCGAAACATTCATCGTGAGCGCACCACCCATGGAGATACCATGCACTACCATCGTGTCTGTCTTAAAACGCTCCATCCATTCCAACACATCCTTTCGCTCACGCCAGCCCATACCAATCCGTTTACCCTCACTCAGTCCATGGGCATGCAGATCAGGCACTATTACCTCGTATCCTAATAACTGTTCATAGATACGGGCAATCATCATCATACCTAAACCCTGATCACGCCAACCATGCAAGAGTATGGCCATCCGATGATTACTAACCTGATGACGGATGATATAGGCATGATGACGCTCACCCGTTGACATATATAATAAGGTATCGGTAATAGCATGGTTTTGACGAAGACTATCCATCCAAGAGTCTACTTCCGGATAATCGTTAACCACATGTGCAAACCGTGTAGCCGTATCCGTACGGTTCTCATTGGGTGCCAGCGCATAGTCAATAAGATATACACTACCTCCTATTGTTGCGATGCAGAATACCAGCAATAAGATGACTGTCAACACAATTAAATGTGAAAGAAGATTTCGTCTTTTCATCTCCCATTATTTTTCTGCAAAGATAATAATAATTTCCCAAACTATGAACTCTTAACTATGAACTCTTAACTATGAACTCTTAACTAAAAAGAGGTGCCCTTGAGCACCTCTTTTGAATGATTTTATTCGTCTAATGGATCGTATGTTCCGTTAGATCCATTGTGATAGTAATCCTCCCATCCTACTGTCTGAGGCAGATCAGGGTTAGCGATTTGCTCACCCTGTGACAATCCCCACAAGTAATAACGTGGGTGCCATGTCATAGTAAGCGGTGTGTTGTTAGAATCGTATGCATCACCCTTCAGCTTCTTACGAGTCAGGTAAGTATCATAGAATCCTTTCAACTTATTGAGCTGATCCTCCAATGGCTCCTTCACGATAGTCTCACTCAGGTCGACAGCATAAGCGTCACGCTCAGCACGGGTCATCAACTTGATGATTGGGTCTGGATTGGTTTTATCCCTTGCCTCGACATTATCACCTTTGTTGAATGGCCATGTACGTCCGCTGGTACCATCGGAGTAGTTGTACTTATCCTGGAGACGGAATACGAACTCATCACGACGCTGTCCTACGAATGGCTTGAAGCCTAAGTAAGTACAGGTATTACCACCCCAACCGGTCAGTGCCTTGCAACCGGCAGCAGCAAAGTCCTTACCACCATCGAAGAGCAACCAGCGACGCATATCCTCGAAGCGCTTACCCTCATATGCGAACTCAATCTGACGCTCGTACAGAATAGCAGCCATACAAGCGGCCTCGTCAGAAGAAAGGTTTGCAGACAGACCGTAGTTATTCTCAGAAGTGTAACCGGCACGTGCACGGATACGCTTCAGGATATCCACAGCCTCGCTCAAATTACCACTCTGACAAGCAGCCTCTGCAAGGTTCAATAATACTTCAGCGTAGCGGATTTCCATCGTAGAGGTCATACACTCACGGAAACCGACGTTCTTACCATCGATATGGTAATTGTAATTTTTACTTGGGTTTACATCAAAGTCATCAGAGAACTTACGTATATAAATACCTTGAACATTTGTGAACAAGTTATCTGCACCGAAGTGATCACCATTCATCGGGTTGTTATAATTAGCCTTATCATTATACCATACATAGTTCCAGAGGATGTACTTGTCACCGGTATAGGGGTTGGCACTGGTGCCAGTATTTGGATCACCATCAAAACGCCAGTACTCACCTGGGAATGCGAAGGTACGATAGAAACGTGGATCACGGTTCATAAACGGATGCTCAGCATCGTAAGCGATAGAAGAAGCCTCCAGCTTGGTATATGAATCGTAGGTGCTCGGACGCTTGCCATCCTTCATGGGGAAGAGGTCGACAATCATATCAGTAGGTTTCTTACCACCAGAACCAAGGGCATTGGCCGGACGGATCTGCTGCTCCCACAGGTTGTTACGCTGATAGTCAGGAGTAAGGTCAGGAGTATACTTGTTGTAGCAAGATACGAAGACTGCCTCTGGGTTACCTACAATCTGCAGGAACATCTTTGCCCAACCGGAACCGTTCTTACCCGGATCATTCTCATTAGCAAGACCATAACCACAAGCATTAATTGTCGGTAACTCTTTCTTGATGGTTTCGTAAGCATTGGTCCATCGAGTCTTATCGTTAGCACGGTTGAAGAGCGGACTTGCCCACAGGATCATCATACGATGTTTTAAGGCCAAGCAGGTACCGGTTGTAACACGGCCCCAGTCGTTTGCAGACCAAGAGCTCTCAATGGTCTTCTTTCGAAGCATCTCAGCTGAATTATCGAGCTCAGTGCAGATAAACTCATACACTTCCTTTGCGGATGACCACGGAGTAACTGATTCAGGAACAGGTTCTTGCACCTCTGTTATGATAGGCACTGCTCCGTAGTAACGGAACAAGAGGTAGTAACACCAGGCACGGAGGAAATAAGCCTGACCCAACAACTCATTCTTCTCATCATCAGAAAGAGAACCCTTTTGGATACCGGCGATGGTCTCATTAATCTCACGGATACGAGTCCATGAAGAACCGAAGTAACCAGGAGCACCAGAGGTACCATTAACGGTATTCATCTCTACCTGCGGATTTACGAAGATTCCGAAGTTGCGGTATTCCTCAGTACTCTGAGAATGATCGTCGGCCATACCAATACTATTGTACTGCCAAATCTGACTGCCACGAGCCTGGATATTCGGCAGAGTAATGCGGTAACACTCGTTCAAACGACCATTGGCACCACTGTAATAGTCATAGATTTCAGATGATTGATTACTGTAGTTCTTCTTATCCTCGATGAACTGATCGCTACAGCTGGTCATCAATGTTGCTGCAGCCATAGTGAGGCAGACAGCACCTATATTAAATATTCTTTTCATTGTCGTTGTCATTAGAAGGTTACGTTAACACCGAGGGTAAACTTACGCAAAGCGGGATATACACCATAACTCATCATCGGATCGATAAAGTTGTCTGGATACGGGTTGTAGAAGCTCAACAGGTTCTGACCAGTCACGTTTACACGGATAGATTCTGCATACAACAGTTTGCAAATACTCTTCGGCAACTTATAAGCTACGGTCAGACGGTTCAGGCTCACGCGAGCGGCACTGACACGCCAGAAGGTAGATGCTCTGTTATTCACGCTTGAGTAGCGCATGTTTGGATAGTAAGCCTCACGGTTGGCTGACATCAGCAGGTTACCTGATGCATCGTAGATATCGTTGTAAACGAACATGTCATCAGGATTCCAGAAGGAAGGCATGTTGACATACTCGAGGAGTCGGTAACCCAGACTGTTGTTAGAAGACACGCCATCGTTTGGTGCCAGGGCACTGCCAGGAATAGTGCTATAACCACCCCAGCTGGCTGCCATCTGTGCAGATACTGACAGACTCTTATAGTCGGCACTCAGGTTGAGAGAGAAGTGATAAGGATTGCTGCGGTGAGAGAGCTGTACCTCATCAAGAGCATCGATGATACCATCCGGACCATTATATTCCTTTGTTCCTTCCTTCAGAGAACCACGGATATCCTTATAGATCAACATACCCGGACGTACCTGATCCTTTGTCATACCTAAGTAGCTGGTGATGTTATACTGTTTGAAGTACTCCTCGATATCCTGGAAGCTGCGGAACATACCGATGCACTGCATACCCCAAGAACCACGGTCGGTACGCTCACCCTCACGGATAGACTTGTAATAGTTGCTGGTAGGCCACTCCATCAAGAGCACCTTGTTGTCAGATGTACCGGTATTCAACTGGATCTTATACTTGAAGTCCTTACCGATCTTGTCACGCCAGGTGATAGAGATCTCAGTTCCCCAGCTATCCATCTCACCCCAGTTCTGTTTAGCACTACTTGCACCTACAGTCTGTGGAACAGAGGCATTCCAAGTAAGCAACATATCACGATCCCATACATAGTAAGCATCGATATTGAAACCTAAGCGGCTGTTCAACACACTGAAGTCGAAACCGATATTACCCTTATAAGACTTATCCCAGTGAACATTTTCATTAATACTTGCGCCATTATTAACTGAAATATGGCTTCCTGCAACGCCATTCTCACCGAAAATAGCACCCTTGTCAGAAGCGACATTGTAAGTCTGCATCCACTGCCAAGCAGAGATATTATCACGACCAGTCAAACCGAAAGAAGCACGTACCTTGAAGAAGTCGAGCCACTTGATACCCTTCATGAACTTCTCCTCGCTCAAGATCCAACCAGCAGAGAGAGATGGGAATACGCCCCAATAGTTATTTGGGTGGAACTTCTGAGAAGCATCAGAACGTACGAGGAACTCCAAGAGGTAACGATCCGCATAATTGTAATTCAGACGACCGATATAAGAAAGCGTACCTGATTCGTTACGGCCCCAGTCTGCAGTAGTTTTACCACCATCTCCTGAATTAATAGAATTGGCCTGACCTGTTGAGAACTCGTAAGGCTTGGTACCCTGACCGAGCAGATCTTCGAACTCGCTCTCAGACTTCTCGATAGAGAAAAGACCGTTCACACTGTGATCACCGAACTCACGGGCATAAGAAACAGTGAAGTTCAACTGATAGTTGTCTGAACGACTCATCGTACGCTGGATATAACCTCCATCAGTACCATTAGAAATCTTAGCGTTATTATGACCCATCAAGAAGTTATTGTCGGACAATACGGTATTGTTGTAGAAGTCCTCTTGACCGGGAACGAGCGTATAGAGGTGCTCACCGCTACCTGTACGCTGGTTCAGACGATATACGGCGAATGCTGTACCAAACTCATTACCCTTATCCGTCTTGATAGCCTTAGAATAGCTCAGACGCAGTTTCAAACCTTTCAGGATGTAGCTCCAACCGAAGTCGTAGTCAACAGCACCACTGACATAGAGGTTAGAATTCATGGAACGCATATAGTCGCTGGAATTCTGCAGATACTCATAGTTATAGGTCTGGTTAGCAGTAATCTCACCATTGGTAATACCATAGGTAGCCATTGGATAACCGTTGAGGTACTCAGGGATATATCTTGGATGAGTTAACAGCATGTTGTAGTCCTTATCAGCAGAAGTACTCTGTACCTTCATCAACGGCTTGTTCTGCTTACCGTAGTCACCAGACACCTGCAGAGAAGCCTTCAGCCACTTACCTAACTTAGCGTCAACACCTGCACGGAAGTTCCAGCGGTCGTAATCCAACTTACCGAGGTTACCGTCCTGGTTAAAGTAAGAAATGCTTGCATAGTAGTTAGCCTTTTCTGTAGCACCACTGATGTTCACACTGTGCTGCTGAGTAACAGCCATCTTCCAGTGGTCATCAAGCAGGTTGTAGTTCAGACTCTTCATGGCCTCGAGCTCGTCAGCCTGGAAGATGTCATAACGCTGATTGATATTGGTCTCAGTAGGATCAGCCATACGTGCTGCGTTCCACAGACGACCATAGTCATAAGTGCTCAGCATCTTCGGAGGGCTCACAGCGTCGGTGAAACCGAAGTTACCGCTATAAGAGATCTGCGGAGCACCTTCCTTACCTTTCTTAGTAGTAACGAGGACAACACCGTTAGCAGCACGTGCACCATACACAGCTGCGGCGGCATCCTTCAAGATAGAGATATTCTCAATAGAGTTAGGATCCAAGTTGTTGAATGCCTCAGAGTCAAGGATGAATCCGTCGATCACATACAAAGGAGACTGAGCACTCACACCGATAGCAGACAGATCACCGGCACCACGAATGGTGAGTGAAGAGGTGCTACCCGGACGGTTACCACCACTGCTGATGCTAACACCATTGATCAAACCACGGAGTGATCCGGTAAGGTCATTGGTAGCCAGGTCGGTGATTTCCTCTACAGGAACGGTCTCAACAGATCCTGTCAAGTGTGACTTTTTCTGCGTACCGTAACCTACCACAACCACTTCCTCAATCATCTGAGCATCTTCCTTCAGCACCACCTTGGCTGCTTTGTTCATGTCAGTGATAGTCTGAGAGATATAACCGATAAATGATACCACCAATTGACTCTTGGCAGGTACACTGATCGTGAAATTACCGTCGAAATCGGTAATCGTACCGGTTGTAGAACCTTTTACCTGAACGGTAGCACCGATGATCGGTTCACCGGCCTCGTCTACAACTGTACCTTTAACTGTAGTCTGTGCTGATGCATTCAGTGAAACGATAGACATCAGTAGCACCAGACAGATATAGAATAATTTATTTTTCTTCATAATAATCTTTTTGTTTTAGAGTGTTACTGATTTACTGCAGCCAACGTGGGTCACCGATTGTACTGGAGATTGCGCCCTTAGCCTTGAAGTTAACACCACCGTTCTCCTTGGTCAGGTCGAGCGGCTGCAACCAAGCCTTCACAGCATCCACATCTGCCAAGCCAAAAGCATCTTCCTTTGTAACGAACTTAAAGTCATTAGAGAATTCCGCACCGTCACCACTGGTGATTGTAGTATAAGAGGTGTTCTTATCCACAGAGTTGATGATCGTACAGTTACCCTGCAAGAACTTCTGCAGACGAGCGCAATAATAAGTTACATTATTATTAAAGGTAATTGTGTATGCAACGTTATTAGGTGTGTTGTTAGCAAACTCCTTATCAGAGAAAGTCATGATGAAGGTATTATCTGTTAAGGTAGCGCTACCGGTAGCCGAATCAAACATAGATGTGAAATTATTTCTGTTGAAACGGATCATACGGTTCTTGGCATTGCTCTTGATGTTGTAGATAGTACTCTCCTTAATCGTGACATTACGGATAGCACTGGAACCCCATGACTGACCATCTTTGTAGTAACAGGTCTGACCATAGCAGCACAATACGGCAGCATCACCAAACTTGGTGCCATCGTTGTCCAACTGAACGATACAGTTGACGATACGTACGTCAACGGCAGACCATGCCTTCTCACCGATATAGAAAAGACACATCTTCACATTCTTGAACATACAATCCTCAAAAATAAGAGGATCATAGAGGATATAGCTCTTGTCGGGGAAACCGAAGTTAGCGCCTTCCAAAGAGGCTGGAGGATTGTTGGTACACTCTACCACACCCTTGGAGTTCTGCTCTGTAGCATCGAAGTTGATCCACTTGATCTTCAATCCGGCACCTGTACGGATCACACCATCGTAACCGATCGTGACGATTGGATGATGGATCTTATTACCACGGAAGGTTACCTTATATGTACCAAAGTCACACTCTGAATTAAGGGTATAGTTAGCACCACCCTCCAACTCGAATGCCTGCTCATCCTCTGTGTCGATCAGATGACTCTTCACGAACTCAGCGATGTCGGTACCTACAGGAATAATCTGTGCCTCAACCATCGTGCTGTATGCATAGACTGTGGGATCGGGAGCCGCTGTGTTGTTCAGTTTCTCATTACCTAATGTCTTCACACTCACACTGTACTTGGTATCATCAGCCTTGTCGAAAAGGAATGATACACCATCCACCTCTCCGTCGAATACCTCAACAGGATTAGCTGGATCGTCGACATTGTCAACATGGCAGTAGTAACCGCCTGCTCCTTCAACAACATCCCATGTAACACGAATACTCTCAGTACCATCGGCATTCACCACAGAAGAGAAACAACTCTTCGTCAGTTCTGGAGATGCAAGCTGAGAATCATGGACATTACTTGCGAATGTCTCTTCCTCGTCGAAACCTTTAGCACAGGAAGCAAGCAGCATGCATACCGGTATGGCAAGCACAGCAAGCAAAGCTCTCCGTACATTACGGGAACGACTTTTGCTTAAATAAAACATCTTGTTCATAGATTAATTAATATTAATTAAGTTAATGTTATACAGTTATACAGTACTCATAAGACACACATATCTTTATTAAGACGAATATGTCCTTCAAAAGTAATCAATTACTTTGATTTTTTCAACTTATAGTTATTATGGACATTATTTGTAGTGTAGATTATTTTTAAATTCGGTGCAAATTTACAAATAATTATTGAAAACAAACAAAAATATAATTTTTATTGTACCTTTAACTCAGTTGAAGGTACTCTCGTTCAACAATACAAAAAGAAAAAACGTTTTTTCCTTTGCATTGTGCTCACTTATTTAATAAATTCTTCACGCTCGAGAAAATAAACTATTATTTTCTTCTCACTTAATCAGAATTTTCGTACCTTTGCCGAGATTTTTGATAGGATAAAAAGATTAAAAATAAAATACATGGCAACAGAGAACAATAATGTACAGCAAGAGGCACTTGCCTCAAAGTATGATCCCCATGAAGTAGAATCAAAATGGTATCAATATTGGGTAGATAACAAACTGTTCAGCTCAAAGCCCGACAGCAGAGAGCCTTACACCATTGTTATCCCACCACCTAATGTTACCGGTGTGCTGCATATGGGGCACATGCTGAACAATACCATACAGGATATTCTCATCCGCAGAGCCCGAATGAAAGGCAAGAACGCCCTCTGGGTACCAGGTACCGACCATGCCTCTATTGCTACTGAGGCAAAAGTCGTGAAAAAACTGAGTGAACAGGGTATTAAGAAACATGATCTTACCCGTGAAGAGTTTCTCGGTCATGCATGGGATTGGACCCATGAGCACGGTGGTATTATCCTGAAGCAGTTACGACGTCTGGGCGCCAGTTGTGACTGGGACCGCACCGCATTCACCATGGATGAGACACGTTCCAAGAGTGTTATCAAGGTTTTCGTTGATCTTTATAACAAAGGACTCATCTACCGCGGTCTGCGCATGGTAAACTGGGATCCAAAAGCCCTTACCGCCCTCTCTACCGAAGAGGTTGTCTATAAGGAGGAACACAGTAAGTTGTATCATCTGAAGTATTATGTAGCTGATCTTGAGACACTTGAAAACGAAGAGCAGTTGATTGAGGAAGGTAATGTGATCCATCATGATGCGAAGGGTTATTACGCTGTTGTAGCTACCACCCGTCCGGAAACGATCATGGGTGATACCGCCATGTGTATCAATCCTAAAGATCCAAAGAACAGATGGCTGCAAGGAAAGAAGGTAATTGTGCCGCTCGTTAACAGAGTGATTCCTGTCATCGAAGACCGTTATGTGGATATCGAGTTCGGTACTGGCTGTCTGAAGGTTACTCCTGCTCACGACACCAACGACCATATGCTGGGTAAGACACATCATTTGGAAACCATCGATATCTTCAATGCCGACGGTACCATCAGCAACGAGAGTCCTTTGTATGTGGGTATGGACCGTTTCGAGTGCCGTAAAAAGATTACGGTTGACTTAGCTGAAGCCGGACTGATGGAGCGTGTGGAAGATTATATTAATAAGGTAGGTTATTCCGAGCGTAATCCTGACACTGCCATCGAACCACGACTCAGCATGCAGTGGTTCCTCCGTATGCAGCACTTTGCCGACATCGCCTTACTGCCTGTGATGAACGGTGAGATGAATTTCTACCCCGAGAAATACAAGAATACCTATAAGAACTGGTTGGAGAATATCCAAGACTGGTGTATCTCCCGTCAACTGTGGTGGGGACATCGTATCCCTGCCTATTATTACGACACAGAAGACACAGAGAAGAGTGAGGGCACAGAGCATTTCGTAGTAGCTGAGACTCCTGAGAAAGCACTTGAGTTGGCTATACAAAAGACAGGAAATGATGCACTCACCATCGACGATCTCAAGCAGGATGAGGATGCCCTCGACACCTGGTTCTCTTCTTGGTTGTGGCCTATTTCTCTCTTCGATGGTATCAACAACCCCGGCAATGAGGAGATCAACTACTACTACCCCACCAGCGACTTGGTGACGGCTCCGGATATTATCTTCTTCTGGGTAGCCCGTATGATTATGTCGGGAGAGGAATACATGGGTAAGTATCCTTTCAAGAATGTTTATTTCACCGGTATCGTTCGTGATAAACTCGGTAGGAAGATGTCTAAATCTCTCGGCAACTCCCCCGACCCTATCGCCTTGATTGAGAAGTTTGGAGCCGACGGTGTACGTATGGGTATGATGCTCTCTGCCCCTGCAGGAAACGATATCCTCTTCGACGAGGCACTCTGCGAACAAGGACGTAACTTCAACAATAAGATATGGAATGCTTTCCGACTGGTAAAAGGTTGGGAGACAGCAGATCTGGAGCAGCCAGCATCCAGTAAGATTGCCGTGGCTTGGTTTGAGGCAAAACTGAAGAAGGTGAACGAAGAACTCGATGATCTCTTCTCCAAGTATCGTATCTCCGAGGCATTGATGGCTGTGTATCGTCTGTTCTGGGATGAATTCTCCAGTTGGTATCTCGAGATGATCAAACCTGCTTACTTACAACCGATAGACCGTATCACATACGATGCCACACTGCATTTCTTTGAGAAACTGCTCGAATTGCTGCATCCGTTCATGCCGTTCATCACCGAAGAGCTCTGGCAACATCTCTTTGAACGTAAGCAGGGTGAGAGTATCATGGTGAAAGTCTGTGAGATCGCTGCTCCGAATGCAGAAGATGAGCGACTGGTGAATGATATCGAACTGGTGAAGCAGATTGTCAGTGGTATCCGTGCAGTACGCAACCAGAAAAATATCGCACAGAAAGAGGCACTGAAACTGCAGATTATCGGTGAGAATCACTTGACTGCTTATGATGAGGTGGTGAAGAAGATGGCAAATGTCTCTGCCATGGATATTGTAGCAGATAAGTCAGCTGATGCATCCAGTTTCATGATCGGTACTTTCGAGTATGCCGTGCCATTAGGTGACCTCATTGACGTAGAGGCAGAGTTGAAGAAGCTTGAAGCACAACTCACTCATTTAGAGGGCTTCTTGGCTGGTATTATGAAGAAACTCTCTAACGAGCGTTTCGTGGCTAATGCTCCCGAGGCTGTCGTGGCTATGGAACGTAAGAAGCAGCATGACTCTGAAGAGAAGATTGCTGCCATCAAGGAAACAATAGCAGAACTCAAGAAGAGATAATATGAAAAAACTGTCGTTGATGCTGATGGCTGTCATCGCCCTGTTTATGAGTTGTGGGGGGCATGATGATCCCGATCCGGAACCGCCAACTGGCCCTGCCGAACAGACAATACTGATATATATGCCATGGGCAGGTGATGAGCTGTATCCCTTTCTCCTGAAGAATATCACAGCCATGGAGACAGCTATCGACCTCAATGGTGGTTTGGGTAAGAAAAAACTGTTAGTTTTCCTTTGTACCACTCCCACCCGTGCCATGCTCATTAATCTTGATTTCAAGAACGGGAAGTGTGTGAGAGATACCCTGAGAAGGGATTATGGTTTCGGTACGACAGAACCCAGTTATACCACAGTAGCAGGCATGACCGATCTGTTCAACGAAGTGAAGGGTTATGCTCCTGCTAAGTCATATGGTATTGTGGTGGGTTGCCATGCTTTGGGATGGGTTCCCAAAGGCACAAACTTCACCAGTTTCTATGCCGGCAGTAAGAGTAACGGCAAGAAAGTCAGTCATCGTCCGGTAACACGATTCTACGGCAATACCGGTGACCGCCGCCAGCAAGCTGAGGTTTCTTCTTTAGCATCGGCCATCAGACAGTCTCTCGGCCATACGGATTACATCTTGTTCGACAACTGTTATATGTCTTGCATCGAGGTGGCATACGACTTAAAGGATGTCACTGACTATCTGATAGCATCACCCACTGAGGTGATGGGCGACGGTATGCCATACGCCACAGTAGGACGTAATATTCTTCGAGGTGATTACAATGGTATAGTGGATGGTTTTTATAATTACTATAAGAATTATTCTGTCACTTTCAGTGATGGTTATACCGAGGATTTCAGTTGTGGTAATTTATCAGTGATCAAATGTGATCAGTTGGATGCTATGGCATCCCTGATGAAAACCATCAATAACAGTAATCCCACGGGTACTGGTAGCAGTGACATCCAAGTGATGGACGGTCTAGAGCCTACCGTATTCTTCGACATGGGTGATTATCTCAACGCGCTATGTCACGATGCCTCCCTATTGTCACAAGCAAAAGCACAATTGGAAAAAGTCGTGCCCTATAAACGTACCACAGGACTATTCTATTCCGCATTCAATGAAAAGAAAACAGCCGTCAAGGTTTATTCCGGCATCACTATCTCCGACCCCACCACAAATAAGAATGTAACGGGTGCCCTCTCCTCTACTGCTTGGTGGAAAGCCACACACTAAGGAATAATCAATAATTAATAGTTATAATTTTAGGGCTTAGAGATTTCTAAGCCCTAAACTATGAATTATGAACTATGAACTATGAACTTTAAAATCCCGTCCATGTCTGGCGCCAGAAGTATCGCGCCATCTCATCCCATCGAACAATAGTGGCACCGAAGAAATCGGCTGTATAACCGTTAAGCATCTTTGTGGCTGCTTTGGTATTCTCTTTTCCGTCTTTTTCGGTGGTTACCAGATCACGGTACATCTGCTCCACGAACGGCAGTTCACGCATACCTTTCTCAATGAAGTAGTCACGCACCGGCTCTAACGTCTTCCGGTAGGTACCCCACCTTACCGTTGCCAGTCGGTTTGCCTTACGATAATGCCACAATGCTGCATCGTCACGGTCCACATGCTGACCGCATGTCTCCAGCATCTTCGGCAGTTTTGTCGTACCACAGAAGATCGGGAACCGCGGACTCTGTCCCGGGTTATCCAATGCGATCCATGCCACACCACCTACGGCATCCGGCAACCAAGAACGCAACTGTATCACCGTACTGTAAGCGCACCACGGCACACTCACCGTACGGATATTCTTCATGACAGAGTCACCCATGGCATAATACATATTGATCTCGTCGGGACGCATCCAGGGATTACTGAACGGCGACACAATACTATCGGGAGCCTGCTCATCCACAGTGCCATCTTTCTTTTTCTTGTTCGGGTTAGGAATCTTATGCCGACCGCTCAGATTCTTCGACGTACCTTCGTAATAACTGCCGAGCAGTCGCATCACCTGTTCCACACTCACTTTCTTATCCGGTTTGACACTCAGTGGCAAGTTCTCCACGGTATCACAGAGATGTTGTGAGGGTGCCAGGGTGTTCATGATGAAGAATTCCCTTACACTGTAGTTCTTCTTCTCATGAGAATAGTTTTCCCCACTGTAGGCTTTCCAAAATGAAAACTCACCCTTGCCGTCCCACAACTTCAGTTTCTTAGCCACATCAAAAACATTCTCGGAAGCCATATAATGATCCTTATCCTTTAGCTTGAGCGTGGAGATACGACAGATATTCGCAGATACGGCAATCTCATCATCGGGAATACGTACGGCGGCCCATACACCACCGATCTTGTCAGGACCCTCGCCGAAGATTTCAAAGATCCATACCTCGTTCTTGTCAGCGATCGTCAGACACTCACCGCTGTCACCATAACCATATTCCTTCACCAGTTGCCCCATCAACTTGATAGCCTCACGGGCAGTAGCACAACGTTCCAAAGCGATACGCTCCAACTCTTCAATCCTAAACAATCCTTTGGTATTCTTTAAGGTATCCCGACCGGAAATAGTCGTCTCACCGATACCCAACTGTTTCTCATTCAGACAGGGATAGGCCGTATCCAGATAACGATAAGTATGACGCACTTGTGGAATGACACCCTTACGGTACATCTTCGTACTGTCGAGAGCACTCTGTGTATGCATCCTACCGTCGTAAATAGCCGTTACTGTATCTTTCTTATAATCCTTTGCCGGTACCACCTGCATCCACGTGCGGTACCACGAATCACAGGTATGTGAGGTGATTACCGAACCATCCACCGATGCATTCTTTCCCACCATAATACTGGTGCATGACATCCGCTGCATCCCTTTCATCGTTTCTTCATCCACTTGTGCCGACACACTGACGGACAACATCATCATGCCCGTCATCATCAAGAATAACCGTTGTTTCATATCATCGCATTTTAAATTTTCATTCGTATGGTTCAGCAAAAGTACGGAAAAAACATTGAAAACAAAAAAAACATTTGATTTATTCTTATTTTATATTATCTTTGTAGGAGAAATTCAACATATGAAAAGAGCACTTATCATCTTCGTCAGCTTTCTCTTGGCAATGAACATCGTGGCACAAGAGAAAATCAACCGCAGGGCATTGGTAGAGCGACATGCTCCTCAAGTAACACGTATCGAACCCTTGGATGCATTGTCAGTAGGCAACGGCCGTTTTGCATATACGGTGGATGCCACCGGCATGCAGTCGTTTCCCGAACTGTATAGTCAAGGAGTTCCTTTGGGCACACAGAGTCAGTGGGGATGGCACTCGTTCGACAATCCGGAAAATCTCCGTTTCGAGGAGACGCTGCGAGAGGTTAACCTTGGTCATGGACATAAGGAGTTATATACCGTGCAGCAGAAAGACGATCCGAGGAGTAAGGCAGCCAGTGACTGGTATCGTGTGAACCCCCACCGGTTACATCTGGGTATCTTCGGGTTTGACTTCCTACCGGAGGAGAAAGACAGCATCAAGAATATCCACCAACAACTGGATATGTGGAAGGGAATCATCAACAGTCATTTTGAGAAAGGACATGATTCATATGATGTACGTACGGCCGTGGATCCAAATGCCGACAGGGTACTCATTGAGATGGTGAATACTGCACGTAGCCCATTGATGATCCGCTTTCCTTACCCCACCGGCGGTCATTGTGATGATGCCTGCGATTGGCAACAGGATGATAAGCATCTTACCGAGTTGATCAGGGAGACACCAGCGGGAATTATCCTCAAAAGAACCTTAGGAGAGACTGTCTATTATGTATCGCTCTCCTGGAAGGGGAAGATGCTGTGCCAGCAAAAGAGTAAACATGCTTGGCTCCTCCAACCACAGCAGGATCGCCAGACTGTGTGTTGTTCTTTCTCTCAGACAATGCCAGCAACTATAACTCCGTTGAAAGAAAATCTCTTTGAAGCAACAATGGATTATTGGAAGGCTTTCTGGACAAAGGGGGCTGCTGTGGATTTCTCCCATTGTACTGATCCGAGAGCTTTCGAACTGGAGCGCAGGGTTGTACTCAGCCAATATCTCTTAGCCATCCAGTGTGCCGGGGATATTCCACCGCAGGAGACAGGGCTTACTTATAACTCATGGTTCGGGAAATTCCATTTGGAAATGATTTATTGGCATGAGGCATGGTTACCGCTGTGGAATCATCCAGAGATGCTCGAGCGCACCATGAAATGGTATCATCAGGCTATTCCCAATGCCCGCACCATTGCCCGACGACAGGGATTCAAGGGATTACGATGGATGAAGATGACCGACCCCAGTAGTATTGAGGCACCCTCCAGCGTGGGTAGTTATCTGATATGGCAACAGCCACATATCATCACATTAGCAGAACTGATCTACCGTCGCACACAGAGTAAGTCATTCCTTGAGGAATATTATCCGCTGATAGAAGAGACGAGTGTGTGGATGGCGGATTTCGTCAACTATGACAAGAAAAAGAAACGATACCTCTTAAGGGGATTTATTCCCGCACAGGAGACACTGAAGGCTGCAGAGACGGTGAACGCGCCCTTCGAACTGTCGTATTGGCATTACGGACTGCTCACCGCTCAGAAATGGCGTGAGCGTATGGGACTACCGAGAAATAAAGAATGGGATAAGATTATCGGACAACTGTCTACGTTAGCAGCAGATGAAGAGGGACGTTATCTGGCAGCGGAATCAGCAGTGGATACCTACCGTGATATCCGTTTTACCTCCGACCATATGGCGGTACTAGGGGCACTTGGAATCCTACCGATGAACAACCTGATCGACAAACAAAAGATGCAGCGGACACTCAACTGGGTATGGGACAACTGGAACTGGAACAAGACATGGGGATGGGATTACCCCATGACAGCCATGTGTGCAGCACGGTTGGGTGATGGCGAGAAGGCAGTCGGCGCCTTGCTCATGAACAACCGTACGAACACGTATTTAGTAAGTGGGCACAACTATCAGGATGCACGACTGCGGTTGTACCTCCCGGGGAATGGTGGACTACTCACTGCCATCGCAATGATGTGCGCGGGATGGGATGGTAACGATCAGCGTAACCCCGGTTTCCCAAAAGACGGTTCCTGGGATGTACGCTGGGAAGGCCTGCAGCCACTGCCATGATGAAATTATTTGTTTACTCGTCAACTCATATAAACATAATAAACCATGAAAAAGATCTTTATATTCTTAATGCTTCTATCGAGCATGACCATGCAGGCACAGTATGTGCCCACCCCTGAGAATATCCAGGCACGACAACAGTTTGACGGTTTCCGTTTCGGTATTTTCCTGCACTGGGGAATCTACAGTGAATTCGCTCAGGGAGAATGGTACCTCAACACCGGTAAACTGAATAAAGACGAATACGCCAAGGCAGCGTCCTGCTTCTACCCTATTCTCTTTGACGCCAATCAATGGATCAAAGCCATCAAAGCCTCCGGGGCAAAGTACATCACCTTCACCAGCAGACATCACGACAGTTTCTCCATGTACAAGACCAACGAGAGCCGATACAACATTGTGGATGCCACACCCTTTAAACGTGATGTACTGAAAGAACTGGCTGCGGCATGCCAGAAGGAAGGTATTCAGTTTCATCTCTATTACAGTATTCTCGACTGGATACGTGAAGACTACCCCATCGGACGCACCGGTCATGACACCGGCAGGACCCCACGCCCTAACTACGACACTTATTTCCAGTTTATGAAAAACCAAGTGAAGGAGTTGCTCACCAACTATCCCAATGTTGCCGCACTATGGTTTGACGGTTATTGGGATCACAACAAAGACGTACCTGCCTTCGACTGGCGACTGCCAGAGTTCTATCGTTATATCCATGCCCTCAAGCCCGAATGCCTGATAGGTAATAACCACCATACTGACCCTATCGAGGGAGAGGACTTCCAGATGTTTGAACGCGACCTTCCGGGTGAGAACAAAGCCGGACTGTCACCTCAGGGCATCAGTGAACTGCCGCTGGAGATGTGTCAGACGATGAATGGCATGTGGGGTTATAAGGTGGCTGATCAGGATTACAAGTCTGTGGAAGAGTTGGTCACGCTGATCATCAACGCCGCCGCAAAAGGATGTAACCTCCTGTTGAATATCGGTCCTCAGCCCAACGGCGAACTACCGGCGCTGGCCATCAACCGTCTGCAGGGCATCGGCAAATGGATGAACACATATGGTGAAACTATCTATGGTACCCATCGTGGCATTGACGATGCACCATGGGGTGTTACCACGAAGAAAGGCAGCACCACCTTCATCCATGTGCTCAACAAGGAATACCGTGAGATAGAATATCCTCTTGCTAAACGACCGAAACTTGTGAAGGATTTCCTTTCTGGCAATGTCCTCAAATACAAGTATGACAAGAAAAAGAAAACTGTAATCATTCCGCTGGATGGCATTGCCGGTGTTCCCGACCGTGTCGTCACCATGATAGAATAAGATGAGAAGATTATTAGAAGTATGCTGTGGATCACTCACCGATGTGATCCACGCTGTGGAAGGCGGTGCGGAGCGCATAGAACTGTGCTCCGCCCTGAGTGTGGACGGACTTACACCATCAATCGGACTGATAGAAGAAGTACGAAAACAGTTTCCGCATCTTATCCTCCATGTGCTGATCCGTCCCCGTGAGGGCAACTTCGTCTATACGGATTCAGAAAAGGCTGTCATCTACAGCGATATCCATCATGCTATTGATGCAGGTGCAGACGGTATTGTCTGTGGGGCCCTCACCCCAGAAGGGGATATCGACACGGCAGCTGTACGTGAGATGCTCCATTGTTGTGAAGGACACCCTTTCACGTTCCACCGTGCTTTTGACGTTTGTCGCAATCCTCTCTCCGCCTTGTCCGAACTGAAGGAGATAGGAGTTACCCGTATCCTTACAAGTGGTCAGCAACCCTCGGCCGTTGAGGGAATCGCATTATTAAAGCAGTTGGTGGACATCGCGCAGGGTTCCCCTATCATCATGCCGGGCGGCGGAGTAAACAGCGGGAATGCATCACATCTCCTCCGGGCAACCGGTGTCCTCGAGCTGCACGGTTCCTGTCGGCATGGTACTCTCACCACCGATCCTACAGAGGTTGCAAATATCCTTCAGTTGATAAACTGAGGAAATGATCACAGTTTCTGTATCACCTTCATCAGTTGTTCACCGAGTCCGATGGTGTAACCTTGTTGGATGAAAACCACACGATTAAAGGTGTCGCATATCAAGAATATGGGGAGGGTATTGTTTGTCAGTTTCATCTCACGACGTACCTCATCGATGATGGCATGCTTGTCGATGCCCCACACTACTGTGTTCGGCAATTCACTGAACTCACTGAAGTTAAAACGCTGGTAAGCATCCTCATCCTCCAACAGTAATATCATCTTTCTACCCCACTGTTCAAAATCCTTCTTATAGAGAGATATATCACGCAGGGTATGATTTGTGGGTTCGTTGTTGGGAGCCACAATGCCAACAATGTAATAGCCTCGACCTGTGGTGGAGAGAAGACTCTTCTCCTGTTTTTCAGCAGTGTCGAAATAGAGATCCTCCGCATTCAGACTGCCGATAACCTGAATGTTCTCCTTACTCTCACGCATGGTAAATGACAGGTGTGTGTCTTGATCTTTCCTAATGGAGAACTGTTCCATATGCACCAGTACACCGCCCTTGGCCAGACGGGTACCGACAGTAAGCATATAGTCACCCTCATCGAGCATCACCCCCTGCG
>JAEEZP010000141.1 GCA_016291915.1 Prevotella sp.
GTCTTCCGATTCATTGACGGGGAGGCTGAGCATCACGCCGGGTTCTACCTGCAGGAGCAGTCCGTCGCCCGGCTCTGTCTTCTTGCTCAGTCGTAAGGCTGGCGTACGGAAGACGAGTGAGGGGATCAGACTTACTCTGCCGATGTCATCATCATCGTAATCGTAACTGTCTGAACTCTCCACGAGAAAGTCAATGAGAGATTTCCCGCTGTAGTCATTATCCATCTGCAGACTGGCACCTATGCCCAGCCATCGTGTGAGCATGCGGGCATAGCCCAACTCCAGATTCCAGCTATCGGCGGAGAATCCTACTTCGAAATGTCCGTTGTTACGCCAGGGCTCATCGTCCTGTGCAAAGAGGTTCGTTGTGAAGATGCAAAGAACCCATATGATTATCATTCGTCTCATGTCTTTATTTTATTTGAATGGTTACATCGAGTGTCTGTTCGATAACGTGAATAATCTCTTGTAAATTGGTTGATGAGGGATCGGCATGGAAGTCACCACTCAGTCGTTTGCTCATATTATCACAGTACAGTTGTACGGAGTAATACTCCGACAAGTCGCGGAGCACGCTCTCAAGTGGTGTGTTGTCGAAGTGGAAGATGCCGGTGGCCCATGCTGTCTGGTTGATACTGCCAGCCGTAATCAGTCGGGGCATATCGTCGTTGGCAGTCAGTCGTGCCTTCATGCCACGTGTGAGTACCAGTTGTTGAGCATGGTCATCCTTTGCAGAGAAGCCCACCTTGCCTTCTGTGACATACACCTCGGTGGTGATGGCAGGTGAATCGTTTCTTGTGGAAACCATGAATTTGGTTCCTAATACCCGTACCTGTGAGATCTCGTTGGTGACGGCAAAGGGATGCTGTTCATCGCGTGTTACCTCGAAGTAGCCGTCTCCATGTAGAGTCACTTGTCGGGGAACACGGTTCTTGTAGGCAAGCGTGGAGTGTGGCGACAGGGTGACATGCGTCTGGTCGGGAAGCAGGAATGTCTGTGTAACATCACCTGCCGCCAGGAGTGTCTCCTTATTATATATATAGGTGGTGCTGAGGGCAACCAACAGCAGTAGGGATGCTGCCACGGCAATCCAACGGTATCTCATGGTAGTAGTGCGCACAGTATGTATTCCTGTGCGCTGCTTTACGTTTTGTAAAGCCTTTCGGGTATCAAATGCTCCATGCCTGTAATGCTTGAGTACAAAGCGGAGATCCTTGTCAATTTGTTTCGTCATATTCTTTTAAATCCATATAATCCACTGCACTATATCCTCCAACTACGCCATAGCCACCAGTTACGCTGTTTAAGGTGGGGTTGACAGGTGCCAGTCCGATCTCTCCTAAATCATTGTTGTTGATGTCGTTGACCGATTTGATGAAGTGATAGTATTCGGGTGAGATCTTGTATAACTTGAACTGGTATCCACTTCTTAAGGACTTGATTCCATGTGTATATGTATAATCAGCTTGAGGCCACATGTTCAGTCGGAGGGTATAGGACTTGCCGTTGAAGATATTATCGTTAAAGATATAGAAGCAACCGAGGAAAGTATTGTCGTAGCTAAAGAAATCGTCAAGGGTGCTGATAGGATTCAGTGCCGGATCGTCGTCAATAATGATATCGGTAAGACAACATTCACAGATCGTATCTGCTTTTACAGAATAGTCAATATAACCATATCCTTCACCCTGGTATAGTTTGTATTCATGTATGCTGTACGCCTGTACGGCATAGTAATCCTCTGTCTGTGTGTCGTTAAGGGTCAGATGATATTGGTCGTAGGTGGATCCGTCGTGAAACACAGGATAAGCTTTCTTGAATGCTGTCACCTCGGGCATCTCTGGGATGTAGGTCTCGGCGTGGATGTCGGGATATCCTGGTGCTGAGGCGTCGATACTGATTTGATCACCGGGCTGATGATTCCCTAATACATAGTATGACTTAGGAGGAACATTCTCCATACGATCTTCCGTATAATACACGGTGCGTTCCTGTCCGTTCACACGATAGGTGATCTGTGGGTTCTTCACAATCAACTGCTGCTCCATTTTGATAATTTGCGTACCTGCATACAGCGGCAGACTGGTGGTAAGACTGATGATGGTGGTGTCGCTCTCTGTGTTTGGGAAACAGTAGAGAACCAGTTTGGGGTCGCTTTTCTTAATCTCTATGTCCATGTCGGTATTGGTGCAGGCACATAGCAATACAAGTGATAGGGTGATGAGGCTATATATTGTTTCTTTCATGACTTTTAAAATTTAATGGTGTAACTGGCTGTTGGGATGATGGGGATGAAACCTTGTCCATGTAAGTAGACACTACCGTCTGATTTCTGTTTAATATCGGTGTACAAGGGGTTCAGTCGGCAGTAGGCATTGTAAACGCTGATGTTCCAGATGCGCTCATGTCCGGCCTTGGTGGTATGATGTATGTTCAGTCCGAGATCCAGTCGGTGATAAGCGGGCATAATGATATTGTTGGGCTGGTCGTAGTTGTAGTCCACCTGAATGGAATAATTGTAATTACCGTAGGGTACATCGGGCATCTTGGTGATCTGTGTAGGCACGGTGGTGCGATAACCGGTGTGGTATACCCAACCGGCATACATCTCTACCTTGTCGCTGAGTTTCATACGACCGGTGATGTTGAACTTATGACGGTTGTCGAACTTATCGTAGAACCACTCCGGATAGAAATCCTTGAAATAGCGTTTGTTCCACGACAGGGTGTAGGAGGCTTCAATATTGAGACGCTGGTTGTGATAGCGCACGTCGGCCTCTATACCATAGAACTTTCCCTTTCCCTCGATGACGAAGTTGTCCCAATATTTGGCGGGTGGTGTCAGTGATCCATAGCTGGAATACTGCAACATGTGGCGCGACAGTTTGTAATAACCTTCCAACGATGCGAACCAGTGTTTGTCCAGTTGCGAATAGAGACCGACCGCCATCTGATAAGAATGCATGGGATGGAGCCGTTTGGTGGTGGGCACCCAGTAGTCGGTAGGCATACTGAGGTAGGTGCTGCTCATGCGATGGATGGTCTGTGTCATCTCTGTGAACGACAGTTTCAGGGAGGTGCTGTTGCTTACCTGGTATTTCATGGCAGCTCGGGGATCCACCAGGAAGAAGCTCTTGCCGCTTACATGGAAGAGATTGGCATGTAAGCCCATATTGACACTCAGCCGATTGCTCAACCGCATCTCATCCTCTGCGTAGAGGTTCAGCTCCTGTGCCGTGAGGTGGTTAGTGCTGTGGACAGAGATAGAATCCATCTCCTCATACTCATTGCCGGAAAAATCGTATCTGCCCTGTGTCTGCGGACGGAAGAGATGCCATGTCATATCTCCGCCGAAACGGATGTGATTGCTGGTATTCGGACGGTAATCGAAGTCGGCGCGCAGGGTCCCGTCGTAGATCGTCGAACGGTATTCTCTCTCCAGATGAGATATACTCATGTTCCCCTTTTTGCCATAGCGCCAGTCTTCCTTATATTCGTAGATACTCCTGTTATGGGTATAGACAGCACTGAAGTTGGCGAATAGGTTGGGTTTCAACTGATAGTTCCAGTTAAGTGCCATGTTCATGTTTCCCCATGTAAGGTGAGTCTTGTCATCTTCTATATCGTGGTAATCCTCACCGTATATAGTGGTGTCATCCCATTTGTAAGTACTCTTCAGCATGTCTTTCGAGGAGTAGATGCTGAAATAAGCTCTGCTGCGGTCGTTGAAGATATGGGTAATCTTTGCGTTGATGTCGTGGAGGAAGTAGTGAACATGGATTTTCTCTTCTTTCTTTTTGTTGACGATGAAGAAGATAGGTTCGGTGATGAGATCCATCCAGGAGCGTCGTATGCCGAAGTTAAAGGAGCTCTTGTCGGTCTTGATAGGACCTTCCAACTGGAACCTTCCGTCGGTGAGTCCGATACTGTAGGAACCGTGATAGTTCTTCATGTCGCCTTCACCGGTACGTACGTCAGTAACGGATGACAGTCGTCCGCCATAGCGGGCAGGGAATCCACTTTTGTAGAAGTCAACGTTTTTTACCACATCGGTGTTAAAGGCAGAGAACAGTCCGAGGGCGTGGTTGATGGTGTACATGGATGTGCCGTCTAATAAAAAGAGGTTCTCATCATCGTTACCGCCATGGACGTATAGTCCTGAGGCCACGTCAAAACCCTCACTCACACCGGATGTGCGTTGCAAGGTCTTGATAAGATCGGGTGAAGAGAGCAGTGAGAACTCTGTGTTCAGATCGTCGTGGGTGAGGGTGCGCTTGCCAGTCTGTGTA
>JAEEZP010000142.1 GCA_016291915.1 Prevotella sp.
AACCACGTTTTGTGGTGATCACGATAACGCCGTTGGCAGCCTTTGTACCATAGATGGCGGTGGCGGCGGCATCTTTCAAGACGTCGATACGTTCTATATCTTGCGGATTGATGCCGGAGATGGCATTACCGATACGGTTCACATAATCCGGGTCGTTGAGCTCTTCGGGTGACACATTCACCGGGTCATGGATGATGATACCATCCACCACCCACAGGGGCTCACGGTTACCGACAAGCGTACTGGTTCCGCGGATACGGATTTTCGGGGCCACACCCACCTCGGCAGAGTTGGTAGACACGAGCAGGTCGGGGATCCTTCCCTCCAGCATCTGGTCAAGTGATGACACATCCGAACGCTGCAGATCCTCCATCTTTGCAGAGCTCACCGCTGAGGTAAGACTACGCTTGTCCAGCACCTGGTAACCCGTGACAACCACCTCTCCTAACTGTTCTGCATCCTCATGCATCACAATACGCTGCATCTTCTGTGTCTGTACGGGATGGTAGGTTCTCTCGATGGACTTAAATCCCAGACTGCTGAATTCTATGACAGCAACGTCCACGTTACCTAAATCCACAGAGAATTAACCAGCGGCATCAGTCACTGTTCCATTACCAGTACCTTTCACACGAACGGTAACAAACTGCATGGGGTCGCCTTTCTCGTCTACCACCGTACCGCTGATGGTGTTTTTCCCTCCGGCGTTCCGCTTCAGGGGAGTGATCGTCACGATACCGTTGCTCTCTTCACACTGGCAACCGATACGCTGCATCACCTTGTTCATCACTTGCCTCGTAGGGGCATTTGTTTCATTGACCGTCACCCGTGGCAAACCTTTCAGTTCGTCGGCATTGTAGAGAAACTGAATCTTAGTCTGTCTCTTCACCTCGTCGAGGAACTGCTTCACCGTAACGTCTTTCATATTGACGGTGATGCGGGTGTTGTCGAGAGTCTGTGCCGACATACTAATGGCCACCACGAAGAAAGCCATGAGTGTCAGACACCTTTTCATGATTGTTTTTCTCATCTCTCAAGGTTTTTAGTAATTATAATAATTTGTTTTGGTTATTTCTGTTTCTTTCGGATTACCACAGTCTCCCCCTGTCGTATCATCTCTACGTCGCATACTGAGGTGATTGCCTGCATCACATTCTTGATGTCGCCATACCGTTCAAGCGATCCCGTGAAGTGAATCGTACGGAGGTTATCATCCTCATAAACGACATTCTCTACGGAATACCACTGTGCCAACACGTTCATCAACTGTTCCAACGTGCTGTTCTCAAACACGAAGACACCTGTGTTCCATGCTATATAGGGAGTGACATCCACGTTTTTCAGTGTCACTGATGTGGGATGCAGACCGTTGTACGAGATCTCCTGTCCTGGTTTGATAATGGTCTCCATACCATCTTTCAAAGTAAACCCTACAGAGCCCTTCACCAAAACGACAGAACCCTGCTCCCTGTCGGCATGGGATGTCTTCACGGCAAACTCCGTTCCGTATACCCGCACATCTCCCTGCGGGGTGTGTACGATAAACGGTCGCTTCTGATCTTTTGCGACGAAGAAGAAAGCCTCACCTGACAGTTCCACCTCACGTGTCTTTCCACTGAAGTGTACGGGGTAAGTGAAAGAGGTATTATAATTAAGATGTACGCGAGTACCATCATCAAGCGTCATCCAGAACTCTTTGTCATGCCGGGTAACCAGGGTAGCGGCACCTTCTACATTTTCAACCGTTGATGGAAGTGTTGTGACAGACTCATCATTGTTTGACTCATCAACATCTTCCTCATCAAGATTCTGTGGAATGGATGTCACCACCCGTTGTTTTCCGTTGATGGTAAGTACAGCCTCGTTACGGCCGCTCTGTTCAGCCCGTGTTATGGCCGACAGCACCTCTTCCGTGAGGACAGGAGGCGTAGTGGTATCCCTTGTCATGTACCAATAACTGCCGATGATGACAAACACGACGACGGCTGCCACCCTGAGCAGCGCAACGAGGATGGATGGTTTCCTTTCGATCTTCCGTTTGCGGAACTGCTGCCATGCCCTGTCTTTATCAATATGATGGAAGGCATGATAGCTGCTGACGAAATCCTCTGAGTTCATCAGTTCCTCATAGCGCCGTCTGTTCTCCGGACTATGGTCCAACCAGTTCCCCAACTCCCGTTCGTCTTCCTCTGTGAGATCCCCCGACAACAGGTTATACAAGATGTCATTAATATCTTTTTGCTGCATTTTTCCAATTTTTAATCAATAGACGTAAAATCGAAAAAATGGATGACAAAGAACCTATGATTTTTTTACAATTCCATTAAATTAATTGGAGCAGCAAGAGCCACTGCGTGTGTGTAAGCGTCTTGCGAAGCGTCTCTATAGCACGCTGTTTCTGTGTCTTCACGCTGTTTACCGAGATATCCATCAACTCAGCAATTTCCTTTACCTTTCGTTTCTCCATAGTATGCAAGAGCACCTCGCGCTGACGCTTAGGAAGTCGGTCGATAGCCGCGAACAACTGGTTGTACACCTCCTCTTTCACATAGCTGTTCTCGATATCGATGTCGTTGGTTGGCGGCTGCAGCCTGACGTATCTCTCCTCCACCTTCTTTTTCCTTTGCCAGTCGATTACGTGGTTCCTTACCGCATTGTAGAGATACACCCGCAAGGATGGTATACTGCTAAACTCCGTTTTGTTCTCCCAGATTGTTAAGAACACATCCTGCACGATATCCTCCGCCATGGCCTGATCGCTGATGTAGTTCATCGCATACATAACCAGTGCCTGATAGAAGCGGTCGTAGGTTTTATGGAATGTATCCTCACTCCATCTCACCTGTTCTGACTTGATAAAAAACCGCTCTTCTGACAGCATGGCAATATCTTTTTATCGGCATTCTTTTCTTACCGTGGACAAAGGTAACATTTTTTTCAATAATACAAACATTTTGATGGAAAAAGAAAAATGCCCGTATCTCTTGACACGAGCATTCTCTTATATTGTCATAATGTTATCATCTACCGCCGAAACCACCGGGACGTCCTCCGCCGCCCCAGCCACCGCGGCCGCCACCACGACCGCCCCAGCCTCCGCCACGGCCACCCCAGCCGCCACGGCCACCAGGACCCTGGTTCTGCATCTGCTCGCGAGCCTCTTTACCACCGAAGATATTCAGACGGTAGATCACATGCAGCATCGCATAGCTGTTGATATTGTTATACTCCGTATCACTACGCTGCATGGCATTGACAGAACGTCTATAGTTGCTCATCTTATGCAGGATATCATAGAACTGCAGACTCACCGTCAGCGGTTTGCCTTTCAGGAATGTCTGTGACAGTTGTGCGTTCCATATCAGTTCGTTGGTATTCATGGAAGCATCGTTATAACCTCTACGACTCTGGTTATGGATGTCAGATGTGAGACTGCCTCCCCAAGGAGCATACAGGTTGATACCACCACCATAGGAGAATTGCCAGGTATCCAGATTACTCTGACTCTGCAGAAGATTACGGGTATGGGTGTAGTTGACTGATCCGTCGAGTGAAACCTCTATCCAGTCTTTACGGAAACTACCCTGCAGACGCTCTCTAAAGAAAGTGGTACGTGTGGTATTCTTCTGTGCTGCCTTGAGGGCATCAACATAGAGATAGCCCACATAGTTGTTGTAGCTACCCATGGTAAACGTATTGATGTTCCACACGCCGGCAGAGTCGATAGCCGTATTGAACATAAATCCGAGGTTAGCATTCCAGTTACCGTTGATATTCTCCGGTCGAGTGGTTCTTCCACCGGTACGCTCATTGTACGTCACCATATTACTGATCGAGTTCGATGTATTGCTGTAGTTAGCAAACGTCATGATACCTCTTTGATGACTCTGTATATACGTATTGTAGAAGAGTTCGAAACGGTTGGTGAAGGACGGTTTCAGTCCGGGGTTACCCTTGGTGATGTTCAGCGGGTCGCTGTCATCGGTGATATCCAAGAGGTTGCTCATCGAAGGCTGCTGTGTCTCACCACGATAGTTGATGCGCAATTCCGTCACGTCGTTAGGGTTATAGCGCAGATCGAGTGTCGGTGTAAAGTTCACTACATGACGTGTCGTATCTGTATGGATACCTTGGTAATCCTGCACGAACTTGTTGTTTTGAGCTTGCAGCATAACACCGGCATTCAACTTATATTTATCACGTATCAGTCGGAACATCACATGCCCCTCATGAATCAGGTTCTTGTACTCAGAGAAACGGCTCAGATCATCATCGAGATAGTATTCCAATGGATTGGTCAGCAGTGATAGATAATTATTCCAACCGCGATATTCCTGTGTCACACCACTGAAAATATTTGTGGGGAACAAAGAGAAATCATATGTTGAGCGGTCACTCTTATTGTAATTATAGGTAGCACGATAACGGAACTGCAGATAAGTGCGTTTGAAGATCGGCTCACTATAAGTAGCCTCCAATGAATAACTCCAGTTCTTTGTCGGTGTCAGGTTATACCTGTTCGTATAATACGTAGAGTCGTTGCCGGCTGCAGTACGTATCTGGTAGAGGATCACGTCAGAGGTAGATATCGACTTGCTTTCCGAATCACCGTAACGGAATTGTCCACGGAGAGTGACATTACGCCCGTTGTTGTTCAACTTGCGGTTTATCTGTAATACAGCATTGGTTGATATATCGTCTGAATACGACAGACTACCGTTGGTACGTCTGTTAACCATCAGACTGTCGGCTGCCAATTCTTCGATAGAGGCATCGGCCAAGGGATCGCCCACATAGAGATAGGGATCTTCCGTGAAGGTGGCCGAACGACTCGTATTATTACCGTCGTTCTTATTGGTAGAGATACTCGGACGGAACATGATATTCGTCATCGTATCAGGCTTCCACTCCATACGCATACGGAAATTCCAGGAGTCGGAACGCGTATAGTTCTGACTCAGACTGTTAGAGAAAGAACCTGCACTACTGACAAAGTTCTCTACCGACTGACGGGAGTAGATATCGCCATTACGGTGATTCCATCGCAGACTGGCATCCAACTGGAGTTTCTTATTATCGTCGTAATTGAAGTTAAGACCCATCATCTTACTGGTGTTCAAGCCATTGGCACGCCCCCATTGGCCACCGCCACCACCGCCCGGGAATCCTCTGTCACCGGTATTGTTAGCATTGGCGAAGCCCATCAGCTTCCAGTTGTTCTTGAAAACACCCACCATCAATCGATCCGCATATCTGTGGTGAGTACCCAGAGAAGCATCAATATTAGCGATCATTCCTTTGTTCATTCCCGGTTTAATACCGAAGTCAAGCACAGTTTCTTCCTCACCGTCATCAATGCCGGTGATACGTGAAAGGTCGCTGCGCTGATCGTACGCCTTGATATTATTAATAATGTACGTGGGAAGATTCTGCATAGCCGTCTTGGTGTCGCCGGTCATAAACTCCTTACCATCCACCAAGATCTTCTTTACCTCCTTACCGTTGATAGTAATCTTTCCGTCATCATCTACTTCTGCACCCGGCAGTTTCTTCACCAACTCCTCTATCACGGAGCCTTCCGGCGTGCGATAAGCATCAGCACTATAGACAAAGGTGTCTTTTCGTACGGTTACCTTCGATGCCTGGCCGGTAACAGTAGCACCTTTCAGCATGATAGCGTCAGAACTGAAGGTGATATTACCGAGAGAAACATTCTTATCTCCGGTTATCGAAACATCCTTAACCAGTTGTTTGTAACCTACACTCGTGAATTTCAGGATGTAATTGCCATTGCGAGGGGCAGTCAGACTGAACTTTCCCGCCTCGTCAGAGATAGCTCCACTCACAAAAGAACTGTCAGTCTTCAACAACTGTACGGTTACCTGCATAACGCCCTCCTTCGTGTCCTTATCTATCAGTGTTCCCGACACTCTCCGGTTCTGGGCATAAGAAAATACTGATACCGTCATCAACAGTATCAGCAGAATATATTTTTTCATACTATCAACTTTCATTGATTCTTAGATGTATTCAATATGAAAACGTTTAATCGTTTGTGTGTTAAAAAGACTTATCTACCTCGGCCGCCACCAAAGCCGCCACCGAAACCACCGCCGCCAAAGCCGCCACGTGGGCCACCGCCACGCTGACCACGGTTACGCATACGATCACCGCCACTGAAATCCATATTCATACCCGGGAAGCGCATGCCCCTGCGTGCCTCCCTCGTGCCGAACACATTGATACGGTAGATGACATGCAACATGGCATAGTGGGTGATGCTGTTATAAGAGGTGTCGCTGCGACGCATCGCATTGATCATCCGAGAGAAGTTGCTCTGCTGATGGAGGATATCATAGAACTGCAGG
Organism: Prevotella sp.; assembly: GCA_016291915.1. Taxonomy (GTDB): domain Bacteria; phylum Bacteroidota; class Bacteroidia; order Bacteroidales; family Bacteroidaceae; genus Prevotella. The sequence continues at coordinate 6,369 of JAEEZP010000142.1, forward strand.
GTAACAGTCAGTGGCTTTCCTTTGAGGAAACTCTGCGCCAGTTGTACGTTCCAGATCAACTCGTTGGTATTCATCGTCGCATCATTGTACCCCCTGCGGCTCTGCTCATGGATATCAGTGGTGATACTGGTACCCCATGGTGCATAGATATTCATGCTACCACCATAAGAGAAATGCCACGTATCGAGATTACTGTTCGTCTGCAGGAGGTTACGACTGTGGTTGTAGTTGACATTCCCGTCAAGCGTAATCTCAAACCAGTTCTTTCGGTAGCTGAGTTGCAGACGTTCCCTGACACTGCTTGTACGGGTGGTATTCTTCTGGGATGACTCATTTCTGTTGAGCGTGATATAACCCACATTGTTGGTGTAGTTATAATTGGTGGATGTAGAAACATTCCATACACCTATCGTGTCAATCGCCACATTATACGTAAATCCCACACTGGCATTCCAGTTACCATTGATATTCTCCGGGCGTGTGGTCCGTCCACCGGTCTTCTCATCATATGTCACCATCCTACTGATAGAGTTGCGGGTATTACTATAGTCGGCATTGAACATGATACTCTGCATATGACTCTGCAGATGGTTGTTATACTGTATGCGGAAGTTGTTCCTGAACGAAGGTTTCAAGCCAGGGTTACCCTTAGAGATATTCAGCGGATCGCTGTCGTCTGTGATATCCAACAGATCAGAGATATTTGGCTGGGAGGTACTTCCCCGGTATTCCACGCGCAACTGCTCCTGACGGGTAAAACGGTACCTGAGATTCAGAGTCGGTGAGAAATTCAGCACATTCCGGGTAGTGTCAACATTGATACCTTGATAACGCTGGATGAACTTCGATGACTGCGGTTGTAACATCAAACCGGCATTCAACTGATATTTCTGACGAATCCAACGCATGGTGACACGCAGTTCATGGATATAGTTCTTATATTCTGAGAAACGGCACAGATCATCATCCAGATAGCTTTCCAGCGGATTGGTAAGTCCTGTGAAATACTGATCCCAACCACCATACTTGCCTGTGTAGTAACCGAACATATCATAGGCATCCTTACTGAAATCATAAGTAGAGCGGTCGCTCTTGTTGTACCTGTACTGGAACTGATAACTGAACTGCAGGAAGGTATTCCTCAGGATAGGCTCACTATAGGTAGCCTGCAAGCTATAACCCCAGTTCTTCGACGGTGTGAGATTATAACGATTGGTGATGTAGGTTGAGTCGCCGGTATGCAGGTAGTTCATCAGTTGGTAGAGATGCACATCCGTAGAAGACAGTGACTTACTGTCACTATTGCCATAATTGACAGATCCACGTAATGTTACATTTCTTCCCATATTGTTCAGCTTACGGTTGATTTGCAACGTAGCATCCACGGATGTGGATCCGTTGTTGGAAGCAGACTTGTTAGCTCTTTTATTCACAATCAGGTCCTTATCTGCCAATACCTCCAAACCTGCAGGCGACAATGGGTCTTCCACATAAAGGAAAGGATCTTCTATAAACGAAGCACTCTCACTCACGGAATAGCTGTCACCGCCATTATGATTGAAGCTGGGACGGAAATGGATATTCGTCATACTGTCAGGCGTCCATTCCAGGCGCATCTGGGCTTCAAAACGATCATTCCTACTGAAGTTCTTGCTGGTACTGTTAGAGAAAGAGGCTGCCTTGCTGACAAAATCTTCCGATGAGGAGACCGACTGACGGTCGCCATCAGTATGATTCCATCGCACACTACCGTCAAACTGCAGTTTCCCTCTCTTCTCATAGTTGAAGTTTCCACCTAAAGTCTTGGAAGAATTCAGACCGTTATTGCCACCGCCACGTCCGCCGGAGAATCCACGGTCGTTGATGTTATTGGCATCTCCCACCAGGATATAACGATGTGTACTGTTCATATATGAAGCCATCAGTTTCTCCGCATAACGGTGTTTTGTACCGATGCCTGCATCCGCATTTGCGAAGGCTCCCTTATGCATGCCCTCCTTTAAACCGAAGTCGATAACGGTGGTCTCGTCACCGTCGTCAATACCGGTAATACGCGACAGATCACTCTTCTCATCGTATGCCTTCACCTTTTCCACGATCGATGTAGGCAGGTTCTTAATAGCCGTCTTGGTGTCACCCGTCATAAACTCCTTTCCATCGACCTTCACCTTCCTCACGCTCTTGCCGTTGATAGTAATATTGCCCTCATCATCCACTTCTGCGCCAGGCAACTTCCTGACGAGTTCTTCTACTACAGATCCCTCGGGAACGCGATAGGCTGCGGCATTATAGACAACGGTATCATCGATGATCGTCATCTTTGCAGCCGTACCCGTTACGGTGGTTTCCTTCAGCATGATTGCATCCGCACCCAGCGTAACGTTTCCCATGGCAACATTTTTATTCTCGGAAATCGTTATATCTTTGGTTAAGGTGATATATCCAACACTAGTCATCTTGACAATATACTTCCCATTGTCTGGTGCTGTGATGGTGAAATCTCCATCGTCATTCGAAAGAGCACCCGTAACGAAGGTACTATCGGCTTTCAACAACTGGATAGTAACCTGAGGCACCGCTTCTTTCGTATCACGGTCTGTTATCTTTCCCGTTATCTTCTTGTCTTGTGCATAAGCGCCTGTCGTCATCGCGACCAACAGGATTATCATGGGGAGTATCTTTCTCATCTAAAACAATAAATAATGATCTTAACAAAAAATTCTTGTCTTTTTGACGTTCATTTAATCCTTAAAGTTTAATCATAAATACAAGAAAAAACTTTAAAAGATGCATTTTTCAATAAAAAAACTTATCTTTGCAAACTAATTCAGAGATAGTGGATGAATGATTAATGACCTTACGCCGTTAAGGATTTTAATAACATTAAAAAAGAGAGAATATGGAACAACGCGTAATCATATCCGGAAATTTTCAGGAAGAACTGGCAATGGCCATTTCTGAGTGTGAGCATGATAAAATCTTCGTGCTTACCGATGAGCATACGTTCATCTATTGCTGGCCACTGGTAAAGGATTTCCTCTGTCTTAAAGAGGCTGAGGTCATCACGATACAGGCATCAGACGCCCATAAAGATATCCATGCACTGACATATGTTTGGGAACAACTCAGTAGTAAGGGGGCCACACGCCATTCCTGTATGATAAACCTTGGCGGCGGCATGGTAACCGATCTGGGTGGCTTTGCTGCCTCTACTTTCAAAAGAGGAATCAACTTTATCAACATTCCCACCACTCTGTTAGCCATGGTGGATGCCTCTGTAGGGGGCAAGACAGGTATTAACCTCAATGGACTGAAAAATGAGGTGGGTGTATTCAACGATCCGGAATATGTCATTCTCTCCACACGGTTCCTGAAGACACTCGATGAGGGGAATATCCGTTCGGGATATGCAGAGATGCTCAAACATGGTCTGATCAGCTTCAAGAAGATGTGGGCAGATCTGCTGAACTTCCCTTTGGAGATTTTCAGTAATCCACAGCAACAGGCAGATAAGAAGATCATACACGACTTACAACTGATGGTGGGTGCCAGTGTGAGGGTGAAGGAAAACGTGGTAGAAGTGGATCCATATGAACAGAATATGCGTAAAGCACTGAATTTCGGTCATACCATCGGTCATGCTTTTGAAACGTTCGCATTGAGGAAAGGTCATCCTATCCTTCATGGTTATGCTGTTGCCTGGGGAATGATCTGTGAGTTGTATCTCAGCGCTATACGTTGTCATTTCCCGCAGGATATACTTCGGCAGACGGTCTCCTTCATCCGTGAATACTTTGGTTCGTTGGATATCACCTGCGATGACTATCCCGAATTACTGGAGTTGATGAGACACGACAAGAAAAACAGGATGGGAATCATCAACTTCACCTTACTGGGCGATATCGGTGATATACAGATTAATCAGGAATGTTCAGAAGAGGAGATCAAGGAAGCACTCGACTTCTTCCGCGAAGGGTAGTACTTAGTTCATCGTTCATAGTTTAGAATTCATAGTATAGAGTTTAGGGGTTAGGGGTTGAGACTACGATCAGCAGGGCCTCTTTTCGAGCCGGCTTACCTGTTTCAGTCATTGGTAAATGATCGATACGCAGGCAATGCTTCGGGCGCCAATAACGGGGAAGTTGTGATAAAGCCTCCTGAAAATCTTGTTCTTCAGCACTTTCATACATCAAGACAGGTATCTCACCGAACTTCTCATCCTTGCGCTTGGTAATCATAAAGGGTATCTTGATATGAGGACGCAGAGCAGCCTCTACCTCTTCTATCTGGATCTTCACGCCACCCGAACAGATCACATTATCCTTTCTTCCGATGATACGAAAGCGAGAAGAACCATCGCCTGCCATCTCTGTTATATCGTTTGTATGTAACAATCCCTCACAAACGGCCGGAGCATCAATCGTCAGACAGTTGTCTTCAGAGAGTGACAGACGGACACCCTCAAAGGGTGTGTACCATTCCGAGGCACCCTTACCACTCAATGGTCTTAAAGCAATATGTGAGAGGGTTTCCGTCATCCCGTAGGTACTCCATACATGATGAGGGAAATATTTCAGTTCGGCAGCCATCGTTTTATCTATGCCGCCACCACCGATAATCAGATGTCGTACATTCATCAGCAGTTCCTTCTCTGTAGGTACCTGCAAGGTATTATACACCTGCAGAGGGACCATCGCTGCAAAGGTTAAATTAACGGGAACGGGAACGGGAGCGGGAACGGGAACGCTAACGGGAACGGGAACATCGTTTGCAAAATCATACATCAGTCCGCTCTTCGCTGCCATTGGATGACCGGTAGGCTCGATAACGATGAGTCGGAGTTTCCGTTCAATGGCTCGTACTACCATCATCTTACCGGCGATAAAGTCCAGAGGCATACACAACAATGCGGTATCCCCTTCACACAAACCGAGAAAGTCACAGGTAATCCCTGCGGAGGCTTTCATCTTTTCTTTCAGCACCCACATCAACTGCGGTTTACCTGTGGAACCACTCGTTTTCACCAATACCCGGTCAGAGGCATTGTACCATTCGTCAAGAAAAGTAGTTATTGTTTGAGATGACATTATCAGAATGTAGCCTCATCAGGATCGCTGCCGATACGGGAACTGACCATACCATCAATCAACGCCATATCCTCATCCATAATCTGGAAGTCGAATACCTGATAGTTTTCTTCTATACGACTGGGAGTGATGGATTTTACAAGTGGCACGATACCCTTCTGCATCACCCAACGGATAACCAACTGTGCCACCGTACTGCCATATTTCTCTGCCAAGCCCATCAACAGCTCATCGAAAAGTACACTGCCACGGCCTAAGGGGCTCCAGGCTTCCACCACAATACCTTTCTCCTTACAACAGTCAACACACTCCTGCTGCAAGAATCCAGGGTGATATTCTATCTGATCAACAGCCGGCATCACCTCTGCCTTCTGCAAGACAGCCTCCAGATGATGGGGCATGAAATTGCTCAAACCGATGGCACGGATCATTCCTTCGTTATACAGTTTCTCCAAGGCACGCCATGTCTCTTGGTTGATACCGGCGGCAGCATCGCCAAACTGCAAGGTGTTTGCCGGCCAATGAATCAAGTACAGGTCCAGATAGTCCAATCCCAGATCCTTCAAAGTCTTGTCAAAGGCCCGTAAGGTGGTCTCGTAACCACGCTCCGTGTTCCACACCTTACTGGTTACAAACAGTTCTTCGCGGGGCACGCCACCCTGTCGGATGCCCTCACCCACACTCACTTCATTACCATACACAGCAGCAGTGTCGATATGTCGATACCCCTGTTCTATGGCACATCTCACAGCATTCACGGCTGTTTCTCCATCGGGAGTAAGGAAGGTTCCGAATCCCGGTTGGGGGATAAGCACCCCATTATTCAACTTTACCTCTTTCATGATATCTCTTTTTATATGATTACTCAACACCTTTTATCTACTCAGGAAGTACGCCCTACACACCTTATTATTTCTGCAAAGATAATAAAAATACTTCACAATGGTGTATTCCCATTCATTTTTATTATGTTTTCTATTGAATCTGTGTTATTACGCCTCATACAGGAATTTACCGACAATAGACACGACGATTCATGATGACAAATCCTTTATGACAAGCACTTACTTTGCGTCCCAAAAGATCATAAGCTACGGTAGGAGGACTCACACGCTTACTTACCTCGGTAATATCAGTTGCCGTTGATACATGATTCAACATGAAATCATACATCTGACGTAAAGCAGTTTCTGTTTGTGGGACAGCATGACCGTTACTGTAGTCTGTCAGTGTCTGCGTAACGACTCCCTTGGAATCAAGCTTTTCTTTCATCAATTTTGCCTGAGTGGCATAGAGACCTTGAGGGTCTTTGTTGTTGTCAGAATAGAAATCATCCGTATTGTGAAAAAAAAGTGTAGGTGCAGCTGATGAGCCCACGATGGTTGCGAGTGCTCCTTGATGACTCCATGATGTACTGTTTGTTGCGGAGACAAATGCACTCATGTGTTTATATTCGTTGGATGAAGTCAGAGCCTGCTCATAGTCAAACATGCCAGGCCCCAAGACAGCGCACTGCACCAAACTGCTCTCTTCTGCAAAACGCCCACGTGAAGCATCTTCATAGGTATCTATCCATCCGTCGCCGACAGCAAGCGAAGCGGCAGTGGACCCACGGGAAAAACCCGTTACCACCACATCACCGTTGAGTCCGAAAGCCTTGCCAACCCCCCGAACGGTTCTAACAGCCGACTTCACCTTGCGTGCCGCATCGGGGTTCACCTCTATGGCGCCCAGAATTTTGTTGGCTCCTCCATCGTATTTGCCTTGCCCCCACTCACAATATTTGGGATGATCGCAAACGGCCCAGGCAAAACCTACTGCGGAAGCTCCCTCCACAAAGCTGTCCTTAAACTGCCCCCATGTATTAGCCAGATTCATCCGCATATGTTTATTTGCTGCTGTCAGTCTCCCGTTGCTGGCAGTAGCAAAGCTGTTGCTGTAAGAGAAGGTCATAACCACGGGTACCGCTGAAGACGGATTGGCCGGATACACCAGATCGAGATAAAGCGAGTCGCCAGCAGTAGTCTTATAAGCATCCGGGTAATTATAAACTGTCGGATCGTCAAGATAATAGGAGATATCACGACAGATACGGTAGCCCTCCATCAATATATAGGAACGCGAGGGCGAACAGTTACTATTACAGAAACTGCCTTTCTGCAGACTGCTGTTAATAGCAATGATGTCTTTGTTCAAAGCAGGTGAGACAGCCAGCTCGCTATGAGCATAGTCAATCTCTATGACTTGGTAGCCCTGCCCAAGCAGCCACGCCACATCTTCAGCATTGCTATTCTGTCCTATCTTCTGAAAACCGAGGTTTTCAAGATACACCACCGTCATAGGTTTTCCGTTTACATCAGTAGCGGCGGTAGTGGTGGCGGATGAGGTGGTATAGTTGAGCATCGTACCCGTCACCTGACTCTCCCATTTTCCTGTTCCTGCCATTGCCACATTGGCCATCAGGAGCAATATGAGTATTACCTGTTTACGCATTGATCGTAGTTTGTTATAGAATTAAAAAGATGTACAAAGATACGAAAAAACTTGTAAAAAGAAAGCGATTTTGGAAGATTAACGCAATTCGGCCTAAAATAAAGGCAAAGAGGAGTAGAATGATACACCTTTCACCGCTCGTTGGTACCCTCCCCAAAAGACAGTTTTCTTAATTTATGTTCACAATTCATCATATCCTCGGTTTTATTTCGTATCTTTGTGCAAGAAACCCCATTGTCGGGCAAGAATAACTAAAAGTGATATGGAGATACAACGCTATAACAGGCTAAAGGCTGCGATTGATTGAGCGCAAAGTGAATTAGGTTATGAAACAGCAAGTTGTTTTCATATTCATTAAGGAATTAAAAGAAGAGAAATAAGATGAATATAACATTCAATATCGGCGACGTATATACGCTTCAAGAACGTATAACTAAGAAATGGTTCGCGTTTCAGATTATCCAACTGGATGAACAACGCTCTGTGAATGATGCAAATGTTGTGTTTATTGACTTGGATTATTGGAACGAAAGGAAACCAATGGCCGACGATTTGAAAAATATGCACGCGCTTTATTTGAACCATCACTTTTGGGATAATGAAGTCAATGTGTGTAGAGCTGGCTCCAGATGGTTCCCGTCAAAAGCAGAGTTTATCGGAAACATCCCTGTGCTTTACTTCGAAGAATGTAAGTCGGTTTGTGGTAAATGGCCTGTTGGCTTACAGCAGAGACTAACGGAAAAGTGGCAGCAACTTCCGAAGAATCAAGTAACGGCTTATAAACAAGCTTTATATGAATGGAAAAAGAATGAGTCGTTGCTTTTTGCAGACGAAGAAGTCCGAAGGAGCTTATGGCGTGTTAATGATAAGATGCTTGATGCTATTGAAGATTATAGAGAATTAGACAAATTGCAAGGATTGAGCCGAGTTGAAACCACTCGCTACCGTCCCCAGCTCATTCCTTTTCTTGAACGACGATGGCTCATCCGAGAACTTAGTTGGGCGCATTGTGGCCAGAAGGTACTGGATTTGAGGAACACTCATGTTGAAAAACTCGAAGTGACTGACCCAGATGTAGAAGAAATACATCTGCCTCAAGGCATACTGAATGTTACGCTCAAAGGGAATTTGTCAGCCCATTTACGGATTTATGCCCATGACGATGGCTACTCGCTTGCACTTGAAGTTGAACTGCAAAACGATCACTTGCCCAATGTAGGGTTGCCCAAATTGATGAAGTTGGTTTTGCAGAACATCAAGAATCTTGACTTAGCCACCATCCTGCCTCTCTATCCTAATCTTATTTGGTTAGGACTGTCTGGACATCCCGGAATCATAAGTAATGTTTCTTCTGTCAAACAACTGAAAGAGTTGGAAACATTACTCATAAATGATTTGTTCGGTTTTTCTGCTGATGAATTCCCGTCGCCTGCAGATTTGACCAATCTGCAATGGCTATGGCTACAAAGTGTCCCAGCAGAAGCAGGCAAGGTTATCAAACGTCTCTACAAAAACAAGATTCAAGACTTGCTTGTACACAAACTGCGATCAGATGAATGGCTACAGGAAAACATGAATAACCCTTTGCGCCATTGGGATGGGAGCGAGTTCATTCCGAAGTCCAAGTATAACAAGGCCGTGGCTTTATGGAAGGACACGCGCCATAAGATATTAGAAGCAGCAAAAGAACCGAATACGTTCCCGGAAACGATTCTATCCATCGGATCAGATTATATTGAGGGATTCAACAAGTTAGACCACCGCTCACAATTTATTGAGACAGAAGAACGCGAAGACATCTACAATGCGTTTGAAAGCATTCTTGATGAAGTAGAAAAGAAAATAGACCGTCAAAGTTTACTGAATATAATGGACGAGAAAAGAGAATGGTAAATATATCAGCAAACAATGGAAACTGTAATGAAAACGTTATAACGTTTATATATGACCGATGAATCGTAAAATACAAGGAGTCGTGATATGACGAAGATAAAAAGAGTTTTAAAGAAATGCTATTGGGCTATTTTTGTTTTTGCTGTTGTATGTCTGGCCCTGATGCTGACATGCAACCAGATTGTGGTGAACAATGCTGAGGGGAAGGTGTTCTCTGACATCGACAGCATTAAATATAACAAGGTGGGGGTGTTGTTAGGGACTGCTCCACAGGCGAGATTTGACAAGATTACCAACTATTTCTTTATTTATCGTATCGATGCGGCTGAACAGTTGTATAAGGCTGGGAAGATTGAGAAGATATTGATCAGTGGTGATGAGAATAGTCTGGATGGTATCAATGAACCAGAATGCATGAGGGATTCGTTGGTTGCGAGAGGCGTTCCTGCATGTGCCATCATGATGGATGGCAAAGGATATAGGACGATTTGTTCTGTTATCAATGCCAACAAGGTGTATGGGTTGAAGAACTTTACCATCATTTCGCAGAAATTCCATAACGAGCGAGCTATCTACCAGGTAGAGCATCTTGAGCTGGATGTAGAGAATGTACAGGCTTATAACGCTAAAGACCCTAAGTCACGACGAGCGTATCTTACCACTATCCGCGAGTACTTTGCAAGGGTAAAGATGTTTTTGGATATAATCACTTACGACTATAAAATGGCGAGAGAACAACATAATACGGAATAAAATCATTAACTTTGTAAACGATATTGAAGATATGGCAAAACGTAAAGAAATAAGGAAATAAGTTATGCCGTACAAAGATAAAATCAAGAAAGTGATGGGTAAGGCCATCAAGGATTACCATTTGATAGAGGATGGTGATAAAGTACTGGTGGGACTGTCGGGTGGAAAAGACTCCATGGCATTACTGGAACTGTTGGCGGAACAAAGTAAAATCTTCAAACCACAGTTTACGGTGGAGGCGGTCTATGTGCGGATGCGTAATATCCCCTATCAGAGTGACGAAGACTATCTCTCTGCTTTCGCTGCCAGTAAGGATGTCATCCTGCATATCGTTGAGACATCATTTGATATACAGGAAGACAAGAAGAAGACACCCTGTTTCCTCTGTTCGTGGTATCGCCGGAAGAAAATCTTTGAGACAGCAAAGGCATTGGGATGTAATAAGTTAGCATTGGGGCATCATAAGGATGATATCATGCAGACGGCCATGATGAACCTGACTTTCAACGGACGGTTAGAAACCATGCCACCCCTATTGAAGATGGATAAGTTTGACATGACCATCATCCGTCCGCTTTGTTTGGTTCGTGAAAAAGAACTCCTGAAGATGGCAGAAGAGCAAGAATACCATCAACAGATCAAGAACTGTCCTTATGAGCACGACACCCATCGGGAAGATATCAAAAAAATTATCAGAGAGTTGGAGCAAATCAACCCTGAGTTTGAATATTCCCTACTACATGCAATTGAAAAAAGAGAAGATTCCAAAGGCTATGATCATAACCGTTAAACCAAAACAACTTGTTTTACCTTGGGAAAGGTGACTTTTTCTATTAGAAAAGGTGACTAAATCTAAAGTAAAACGACTTGTTTTGGATCGTCAAAAGGTATCATTTCCTTTATCAACAGTTATCTCAGCCACAACCTATCGCCATCAATCTCCAACGGCAAAGGGATATTATCCGTAAACAACTGTCCTGTGCCCAATCCTTGCGGACGCATGCTCCCGTCATCCATGGTGAAGATATCAAACAGTTCCTGGAGGTGAGCCGTGTATTGTGCGATGGCATTGAGTCCGATATTACTCTCCAGTGCCGATGTGATCCAACAGCCGATGCCTCTTTTTGCCGCCAGACGCAACCACTCGGTAGTCCCTGCCATTCCACCATGAAGAGACGGTTTCAGGATGATATATTGGGGTTTGATGGTATCCAACAGTCTTATCTTCTCTTCTTGTCGGTTCACCCCTATCAACTCCTCATCCAAGGCAATGGGCAATGGGGTGTTCTCACAGAGTGCAGCCATACGCTCCCACTGCCCTTGTCGTATCGGCTGTTCGATCGAATGGAGGTCATACTCAGCCAGTTGCCGCAATCGTTCAGGAGCTACCTCATACGAAAAGGCACCGTTGGCATCCACCCGTATCTCTATCTGTTCAGGGGAGAACCGTTCGCGAATCCTGCGGATCAAGTCAAGTTCCTTATCAAAATCGATCGCCCCTATCTTCAGTTTTACACAACGGAAGCCTGCGGCCATCTTCTCCTCTAACCTCCTGAGCATCTCCTCGTAGTCACCCATCCATACCAGTCCATTGATCGGTATGCCATATTCTCCCTTGGAAAAAGCCGTATCGAAAAGAATGGGGCAAAAAACTGTATCGTCATCAAATGAAGAAGGAGCAGGCGAATGATGCAGATGCCGTAAAGCCGTCTCCAGTCCGAAGATCATCGACGGGTAGTCGGCCATATCGTCATAAGGGATAAAACCGATGTCTTCCACCTGATCGCAGAACTTCCGCAGCACCTCTCCATAGTCAGGAATATCATCACATGAGAGTTTGGGCAAAGGAGCGCACTCCCCTACTCCATACACATCACCCTCATCACCCGGTTTGCGAATAGTCACAAACCATGAGTGGCGTGTAAGGTATATTCCACGAGAGGTTCCGGCAGGCTGTTTGAAATGGAAGGTCCTCTCGCTGATGGTTATAGTATATCTCTTCATAATTCGTCCTTTACCCTAAACCAATCACGGGAACTGCGGATACTTATCAAAATCAGGCTTACGTTTCTCCAAGAAAGCCTTTCCACCCTCTTGCGCCTCATCCATGGTGTAATACAACATCGTGGCATCGCCAGCCAACTCCTGAATACCGGCCTGACCGTCAAGTTCTGCATTCAAACCGGCTTTGATCATTCTTAAGGCTAACGGTGAGCGCTCCATCATGATCTCTGCCCACTCCACACACGTATCCTCCAGTTGTGCAAGAGGCACCACCTTGTTCACCATACCCATCTGCTCAGCCTCAGCAGCTGTATATTGCTTGCAGAGGAACCATATCTCACGCGCTTTCTTTTGACCAACCATACGAGCCAGATAACTACTGCCGAAGCCCGCATCGAAAGAACCCACCTTCGGCCCTGTCTGACCGAAGATCGCATTCTCAGAAGCAATCGTCAGATCGCACATCACATGCAGCACATGACCACCGCCGATGGCATAACCGTTGACCATGGCGATGACCGGCTTCGGCAATCTACGGATCTGCATCTGCACATCCAACACGCTCAGACGGGGCACCCCCTGCTCATCCACATAACCGCCACGTCCTTTTACATGCATGTCACCACCGGCACAGAAGGCATGTTTCACATCCTCCAGCCTCTTTCCTTCAGGCACCTCCGACATCGCACCTGTAAGAATGACAACACGGATATTACTGTCTTCCCGACAGATACTGAAAGCCTGCGAGAGTTCTAACGTTGTCTGTGGCGTAAAGGCATTGCGGTATCTTGCCCTGTTGATGGTGATCTTCGCGATATGATTATATTCCTCAAAAAGGATTTCCTTAAAAAAGTGAGTTGATTTCCAGATTCTTTGTTCCATAATTGTTATCTTATTATATCTAAAAAACTAAGTCTATTGTAAAACGATAATACTCCCTCATCATCCTGACATCCTCCTCCCGATCGGTAAACACCTCCAGCACTACCGGGCGATGACTGTCCATTTGTATGAATGCCGGAATAGCAGATCGCATTTCCTCTTCGTTGTGTGCACACAGATAATTCACTTGGAAGCTTTCGCAGAGTCCTTTGGCTGTAGTATGATGATGACCGGCCACGGCGGGGATAGCTTCCGGACTGTTCTTCGCGATGGGCAGTTGATGGAAGATGCCGCCACCCCCGTTGTTCAGCAAGAGGATTCGGAGATTACCGCCCAACGACTCTTTCCACAAGGCATTACTGTCGTAAAAAAACGACAGATCACCTGTCACCAGGAATACCTGACGGTCAGTACCTAAGGAGAATCCGGCCGCAGTAGATACTGAGCCTTCAATGCCATTGACCCCACGATTACAATATACCCGATGATGCGCAAAGATATTCGCCAGTCGTATGCTACTGCTATTGGCATAGTGAACCGCAATATTTCCATTCTGATAATCATCTAGGTTTTCCAATAGATTTTCAAAACATCTCACGACAGCCATCTGGGAATAGACCGGCTTGAAAGAATCTATTAATACCTGCTGTCTCTGCAACGATTGTTTCCAGCCTTTCATATAATCCACAGAGAGATTGGCGGATGGAGTATCTCCCAACAACGCAACGAGTTTCTGAAGAATCATTCGCAGATCACCATGTACCACGCTGTTCACCCTTTGGAATGTATCGTGGATTTCTCCGTCTTCGGAAATCTCCCATATCTCTTTCTCCCCTTGGCGTAAGAACTGCCGGAGTCGTTTGCTGACGATCGTATCACCGCCATACAAAACGAAATCAGGATGATATGACTCGACATCGCCAATGTGATATAACACCTCATCAAAGGATTTACCCCCCTTTGGCCCGGCCAAAGGCTCGTAAAGGACCGGCATATGGGCCTCTAAGGCCCGGAATATGGGCAGGTCGTCTTCTGTAAAACGAAGATATTGTCCGATAACCATCATCGGGCGATGAGCCTGACGGACAGCATCTGCCAGTTCACTGACAACCGATTCATCTACGGAAGTGACTGTATCATGATAATGGATGACACGTTCATCTGGTAAGGATTCGACGGTGAAAGTGGCTAACGGTTCTGTAATAGGTATATTGATATGTACGGGGATCGTTGACAGACGAGAAACAGAAACTTCACATAACGCCTCATTTACCAAACGGTTACAATACCACCGTTGTGTCCTTAGCCACTCGTAATCTTTCCCCTCAGGAATATTCCCGGGTACTTCCGGAAGATCCACCGACCGACTGACAAACCGTCCGAAGACATGTTGTTGGGGAATCGTCTGACCATCCAACTGTCCGATCCAAGCCTGCGGACGGTCAGCACTTAAAATGATGAGTGGACGATGCTGGTAAAAGGCTTCTGCCACTGCAGGGAAAAGATTCAGCAATGCTGTTCCTGAGGTGACACAGACAGCAACAGGAGTATCCAACGCCTGGATCAATCCCAAGGCATAGAACCCGGCACTACGTTCATCGGTCACTGAATAAGTAGTTGTGTAGGGACACACAGTGAAATTATGCACCAAGGGGGCATTTCTACTGCCAGGACATACCACTACATGATGAATGCCATGGGCCACCATCAAGGCCGTCAGGATATTTACGTTCTCTTTATTGCTGTACATTTTATTGGTTTAGGGTTTAGGGTTTAGAGTTTAGGGTTTAAAGATTAAGGTTCGGGGTACGATTCATTGTTTTCATCGGTTTGCACGTTAATTCTTCACTCTTCATTCTTCACTCTTCATTCTTCACTCTTCACTCTTCATTCTTCACTCTTCACTCTTCACTTAGAATCACTGCCCGCATCGTGCCCATCTTGGCTTCTGTCTCTTCCCACTCCGACTGTTCCACACTGTCTTTCAACAAACCACCGCCGGCATACAGGCTGTATCCTTTCTGTTGAATCTCCATACAACGGAGAGAGATATACAGATGGGTCTCATCATTAACCATCAACGGACCGGAGAAGCCACTGTAAAACCTACGGGGCACACGTTCATTCTGTCGGATAAAGGAGAACGTCTCACGTTTCGGTAAGCCACAAACAGCAGGTGTCGGGAACAGGCGATAGAGAAGACTGCCTATCTGTGACGGATCCTGCAGGGAGAACACGAAATCACTGCGTAGATGCACCAGATCAGCCGCACGAACGGTATAAGGTCCATCCTCATGTATCTGAGTAGAGAAATGCTCCAGGCATTCCATGATATAGGTGGTGACATATCGCTGTTCCTGAATATCTTTCTGTGACCATCGGATGCCGACATTCTCTTCATCCCCACGATGCTCGAAACGCAACTGTTCTCCCTTCAATGCCATCGTGCCGGCCAAAGCAATCGTAATCCAGTGATCGTCACGCTGTTCCAAAAGAATCTCCGGAGTAGCCATCAGCCAGGTACCACTCTGAGGAGTGGACACTAATGACACAAACATCCGGGGATACAGTTTACAGGCTTGCTGAAACAACACAATAGGATCTTTTATCTCTGCAGCCTCATCCGAACGACGGGAAAGAACAATCTTCTGAAACTGTCCATCGGTGAGATGGGCATAGAAACTACGGAAATCGAAGCCATAGCGCATACGGGGATCCGACAGCGTTTGTGAGAAGTTCCCCGACAACAACGAACAGGAGAAATCATTACTGTTCAATTCCTC
Organism: Prevotella sp.; assembly: GCA_016291915.1. Taxonomy (GTDB): domain Bacteria; phylum Bacteroidota; class Bacteroidia; order Bacteroidales; family Bacteroidaceae; genus Prevotella. Next base: position 22,264 of record JAEEZP010000142.1, read on the forward strand.
TGGCAATAACTCCATCACCTTGTCAGGACGGATGAGAAGGATGGGATTTACCGTAGAGATATCAAAGGGAGCAAAGACAAATCCCTTCCTGTCACTCAGTGAAGAGCAAGCGGGAACCTCCGTTGCTTTTCCTTCCTGCATCACACAGGTACATGTCTGTCGACGCGGTAAACGATAGATGGCAAATGCTGTCATTCCTTTTCTTTCTTTGGGGTGATAATATAATTGGTAACATGTACGGTGCTTATCAGATCACCGGTGGAATCTGTAATGCGCACATCCCACACATGCAACTTCCTGCCCTTACTCACCAGATGACCTATCGCCGTGACGGTATCACCTTCAGAGACAGCTTTCACATGTTCGCCACTTACACTGATACCTACGCATATCTTTCCCGGGCAGAGGGCTGTACTTCCCACACCGGCGACATTCTCAGCCAATGCCAACGAAGCACCACCACTCAGGAAACCGAATGGCTGACGATTGTTCTCATCCACTTTCATGGTAGCCTTACAGATATCATCCTCGGGTGTGGAGATAAACTGCATTCCCAAGACAGTCGAAAGATTCGGCTGACGTTCTATAATCTCTTTGATACTTTCTACATTCATACGCTTTGTGTTTCTTAGGTAATTAAGGTGATACGGCGGTCACTCATTGCTATCTGAGGAATAATCCTTTGTTGACAACTCATAATACAACATCTCCAACTGACGGAGCGTCATCCGCTCAATCTGTCGTTCGATATTACGAATCAGTTCTTCACGCCGAAAATCATCATCTACATATAACATCATTTCATCATTTAAACATTCAACAAAGGGAAGTAGTCTGCAAATATAGATAATTTCTTCGAGAAACAACATTCTTTTCCTACAAAATACATCCCGAAAAGTTACATTTTCATAAAATGATGAATACTTTCAGAAAAAATACTTATCTTTGTATTTTATAACATTTCTCATTAAAAACAAGTAATTC
>JAEEZP010000143.1 GCA_016291915.1 Prevotella sp.
CTATGGGGAGGGAACGAGGGAGGGGCAACCCTAAACTCTAAACCAAAATTGTTGCAATAGCGGGAGAGGAAGGTACACAGATACGATGATTGAAAAACGGTGACGGAGTCAGTGCGAGGACCTGTTTGAGCGAAGCGAGTCCCGCAGCACAGTTTTTCAGAATCGTAATCTGTTCTGACTCGAAGCGTGCAACGAGTTCTCTCTTGATTACTTCTCTCTGGCGGTACAGAGAGAAGTAAAGAAAAGTTGGGGAGATTGTGAATAGCCTCTTTTTAGTTCTTTTTACTCTAGAGAAAAAGAACAAACACTACGCCGTATAGTTATGATCCACGATCACGGTGATCGTCTCATTAGGATACAACGACTGTATCTCATTCGTCAACGTCTGTGCGAACGCTTTTTCATCCGTTACCGAGATGTCGGGCACCACATCCACGGAGATACGACCTTCATCCGCAAAGTACGCGAAGCCATGTACTTGCGTGATATCCTTATGTGCTGCCAACGACTGTAACACTGCGTTCTGTATCTTCGTCATCTTCTTATCACCGGTGCCGATAGCATAGATACCCACGGTCATGATGATGCCATAACGTTCGTTCAGCGATTCCGTAATCCTACGGGTGAGATGATGTATTTCCTCGGCACTCATAGTATCATTGACATTGATATGCAGAGAACCGATGATCACATCCGGTCCATAGTTGTGCAGGATGATATCATACACACCGTGTACTCCTTTGAATCCCATCACCTCTTTCTTGATATTTGCCACCAAATCCGGTGAGATACGTGCACCTAGCAGTTCGTTGATAGGCGATGAAAGCATCTCAAAACCAGCTTTGATGATCAGTAATGAGATGAGCACACCTAATATCCCGTCAAGTGACACGTGCCATATGAGCATGATAGCAGCTGAGACGAGAGTCGAGAGGGTCACCACCGCATCGAAAAGGGCATCTGCACCCGAGGCTATCAGTGCATCACTCTTCAACTGTTCACCCTTCTTCTTGACATACTGTCCGAGCACGATCTTCACAAGGACGCTCACGATAATGATAACCAGTGTTATCGTGGTGTAGTTTGGTGTGGTGGGATGGAACAGTTTCTGTCCTGACTCAATCAGTGAGGTAATACCTGCAGAGAGTACGATAACAGCAATGATAATGGCGGTAAGATACTCTATTCTACCGTGTCCGAAAGGATGTTGCCTGTCGGCAGGACGCTTTGACAGTTTGGTACCGACGATGGTGATGACACTCGACAGGGCATCACTCAGGTTGTTTACAGCGTCCATGACAATAGCGATTGAACTCGCAAGGGTGCCGACAAGTGCCTTGAAGAAGGCAAGCAGGACATTTGCACCGATTCCTATCCAACTGGTCCGAATAATTTGTGAAGAACGATCCATAAATAATTAATAATTAAAAATTTATAATTAATAATTAATGATAAACACATCAACTTTTATTTCAACTCCTCTGTCAGCATCTTCCTACTCTCTGAGGCTGTGGCAATCTCACTTCCCCTGATGATATGTCCATAGTCGTTCGATGGGGCGTGAGAGGATCTCGCCGAGTTGCAGGTCATTGGCTTGCAAGGTGTTTGAGAGCACATCACGATAATGCTCAGCGATGCTGCCAACGAAACTGACGCACAGGTCGGGGCGCTGATATTTCAGCACGTTCTTCCGAATGAAAGCATTGAAATGCTCGTACACGAGGATACTGATGGCAGGCTCATCGAGATGCTCACGGATAAAGGGAGAGAGAGAAGCGAGAAAACGGTTGGCAGCGGGTTGGCGGTACACCTTGTCAATGATTTCAGCATAAGTGAGTTGTGACCACTGGAAGAAAGCCTGCGAGAGATTGTCTGGGAGTTCACGTTTAAAAAGCTTGTTTAAGAAAAGTTTTCCCAAGACAGCCCCGCTACCCTCATCGCCGAGGATATATCCTAACGGTGGGATGTTGTCAGTGATCGTCTTTCCATCATACAGACAGGTGTTTGAACCGGTTCCTAGGATACAAGCGATGCCCGGCTGGTGACCGAAGAGGGCACGGGCAGCACCCAGCAGGTCGCTCTCCACATGAATGGTTGCCTGAGGAAACACCTGTGCGAGGGCTTGTCGTACACGTTGTGAGAAAGGTTCCACACAACCGGCACCATAGAAGAACACCTCAGAGACCGAGATACCTGGAAAGACCGGTATCCGTACAGTGATATCCTCGTCAACCATGGTAACAGGGTTGATGCCCTGTGCGGTGATCAGCTCACCGGAAATCATCCAATCGGTTTTTGTACTGCCACTGTCTGCAACCAACAACATAAGCAAGTTTTTTTCGTATTTAACAATAATTTCCGTGCAAATATACTTATAATGTTTGGAAAATCTGTAATTTTGCACGGAATAATTAAAAAGGATAATGAATAAAAGAATTTACGCGCTGATACTTTTCCTGATCGTCGTTCTCATACCTGCCGGTGCTGTGCTGAAGGAGAAAGACCTTACACAAACCCTCGGCATATTACGGGCAGAACTGACGAAAACACACAGTGAGCAGGAGAAGAACACACAGAAATTAGCGCAGCAGGAGGAACGCACACGTAGGGAATTCATGAATATCTGGCAGCGGAGCAACCAGAATGCGATGATGCTCTACTCACAGAAGTCAGACTATGTGTTCGACCTTACCTATGCCTGTCATGAAGCCACCGATCATTTTCATGAGTTCAAACAACTCTCCCTACCCTTCCGCACTTATATCGAGCGTATGGAGACGGAGATTGCCCGCTACGACAGTCTGATATCCTCGTTACAGGGTATGCCCGTTATCAACCTTGACGAGCGTGCGCAGATCGACCGTAATGTCTGTCTTACCTATGCGGTGAATATCCGTAAGTCTTTGCTGGAGAACAAACAGGCATTTGATGAATATATCGAGCGTTACAGCAGGATGGAGCAGCGTCTGTCGTACCTGAACGACTATGCCAACCAACGATATAGTGAGATACAGCATAATATCTTCAATAACGGAGGTGACAGTTATCTGAAAATCCTCCGAACGCTGAAACGCCGGTTGATGAGCACAGCAGAGACCGTGAGTGAGAAATACCGTCCGTATGAAAATATCCGTTCTCAGTGGGATGTGAAGATTATCCTCGATCTCTTCCTGCTGATCATGATGTACGGTTTACTGTCTATCCTGCTGAACCAGCTCTTCTTCCGTTATGCCATGCCGAAACGGTTTAAGACCGAACTGTTCATGCAGAAGAAGACATGTATCATCATGGCCACCACGACAATCACCTTTGCCATCATCCTCGGAGTTATCCATGCCTTGATCAATCAGAACTTCATCATCATGGCCAGTGAGCTGTTGATAGAGTATGCATGGCTGTTGGGTGTTATCCTGATATCGTTGATTCTCCGTTTGGAGGGCGACCAGATCAAGAGTGCTTTCCGTATCTATGCCCCGCTGATCATCATGGGATTCCTGGTTATCTCCTTCCGTATCGTCTTGATACCGAACGACTTGGTGAACCTGATCTTTCCACCGGTGCTGCTGATATGTACGCTCTGGCAATGGAGGATGATTGCCAAACACAGCAAGAGACTACCTTACAGCGACACGTTCTATGCCTATATCTCACTGATCATCTTCGTGGTTAGCACCGTCTGTGCATGGATCGGCTATACACTGATGAGTGTGCAGCTCTTGCTCTGGTGGATCATGCAGCTGGCATGTATCCTCACCATCACCTGTCTGACCGGCTGGATGAAGAAATACAGTGAGCGTAAGCATATCGATGAGTTGCCGATCACGAAGACATGGTTCTTCCAACTCGTTTACTATGTGATACTGCCGATCATCGGACTCATCTCCATTCCGCTGAGTATCTTTATGGCGGCTGATGTGTTCAACCTGAGTGATCTCACCTGGAAGATTTTCAACACCCGCTTTATCGACATCAACAATTTCAAGGTAAGCATCTTAAGTGTGCTGACCGTTATCGCACTGTATTTCATCTTCCGGTATATCAACCGGGTGAGCCTGTCATTCCTCCGTCTGCATTTCGACCGTAAGAACTTCGTAAATGTCGGTTCCCGTGAGGTGATGGGCAAGAATATCATTCAGGTGGTGGTATGGGGCGCTTGGCTGATGATCTGTCTGGGTATCCTCCACGTTGGTGGCACCTGGATGGGTTATATCGCCGGCGGTCTGTCCACCGGTATCGGTTTTGCCTCGAAGGATATCCTGGAGAACCTTTATTACGGTGTGTCGCTGATGGCCGGACGTATCAAGGTGGGTGATTGGATCGATGTAGAAGGCGTCAAGGGAAAGGTGGCGAGCATCAGTTATACGAGTACGATGGTGGAAGCCATCGACGGTTCGGTGATTGCCTTCACCAACTCCCAGATGTTCACGAAGAACTACAAGAACCTGACGAAGAACCACGGTTTTGTGCTGTCGCTCATCCCCTTCGGTGTGGCATACGGCAGTAATATCAAGCAGGTGGTTACCCTGATAGAAGACCGTGTCACCCGTCTGCACCACGACTATCTCGATCCGGAGAAGAATGTGAAGGTGGTGTTTACCGACTTCGGTGACAGCAGCATCAATTTCAATATCCTCTGCTGGGTAGATGCCGTGAAGCAGATCTATGCCGTGAGTGATATCATCGAATGTGTGTATGACACACTGAATGAGCATCATATCGAGATACCGTTCCCACAGCGCGATGTATATATCAAGACCGTGCCAGGAGATACAAAACAGTTGAAGAACGTTGAAGAAAGCATAACTATATGATGAGACCCATCTTTATTGCCGGACCCTGTGTCATCGAGTCGATGGAGCTGTTGGAGACCGTGGCTGCTGAGTTGGTGAGACTGCGTGACAGCCTCCAGGCAGACATCTATTTCAAGGCTTCTTTCGACAAAGCCAACCGCACGAGCCTGCACTCTTTCCGCGGACCGGGTATGGACAAGGGATTACAGATGCTCCGTGAGATCAAGGAGCGTTACGCACTCCCTATCCTCACCGATATCCATGAGAGTTATCAGGCAGCTCCCGTGGCAGAAGTGTGTGACGTACTGCAGATCCCGGCTTTTCTCTGTCGTCAGACCGATCTGCTGGTGGCTGCAGCGAAGACCGGCAGGATCGTAAATATCAAGAAAGCCCAGTTCCTCAGTGGTAAAGATATGCGCTACCCGGTGGGTAAAGCACTGGAGAGCGGTGCCAAAGAAGTATGGCTCACCGAGCGCGGCAACTGTTTCGGCTATAACAACCTGGTGGTTGACTTCCGGAATATCCCCGACATGCTTGAGATCGTGCCGAGGGTGATCATGGACTGTACACACAGCGTGCAGCGTCCCGGTGGCGGCAATGGCGTGACAAGTGGTGACCGACGGTTTGTGCCGAGCATGGCCTATGCAGCAAAAGCCTTCGGAGCTACCGGTTATTTCTTCGAGGTACACCCCGATCCCGACAAAGGACTCAGTGATGCAGCGAACATGCTCTACCTGAAGGATCTGGAAACCATCATGAGACGATTGATAAAAACAGACACAGATGAAAGAGATTAGACAGTATGGAATACAGTGTGTGAAAGACGAGGCACAGGCGATACTCGACCTGATACCGCAGTTTGACGAACAGTTTGACAATGCCGTGAAGATGATCTACGACTGTAAGGGAAAGGTGATCGTCACCGGCGTCGGGAAGAGCGGACATATCGGTGCGAAGATTGCCGCTACATTGTCAAGTACCGGCACCCCTTCGTTCTTCGTCAACCCCCTCGACGTGTTCCACGGTGACTTAGGCGTGATGACCCACGATGATGTGGTGCTTGCCATCAGCAACTCCGGACAGACCGACGAACTACTGCGGTTCATCCCCATGGTGCTCCATATGAATATCCCCATCATCGCCATGACCGGCAACCCCGACTCACTGTTAGTGAAATACAGTAATGTGCATCTGAACACCAAGGTGAAGAAAGAAGCCTGTCCGTTGAACCTCGCTCCTACCAGCAGTACGACGGCACAACTCGTGATGGGTGATGCACTGGCAGTGGCACTGATGGAGATGCGTCATTTCAAGCCACGTGACTTCGCACAGTTCCATCCGGGTGGAGAGTTGGGTAAACGACTGCTCACCACGGCACAGGATGTGATGAAGCACGAGAACTTGCCGATCCTCGATGAGCAGATGCACCTCGGTGATGCCATCATCCTGGTGAGCAAAGGAAAGCTCGGACTGGGTGTTGCCTTGGAGGATGACAGGGTCATCGGTATTATCACCGACGGAGATATCCGTAGGGCGATGGAACGCTGGCAAGCGGATTTCTTCAACCGAACGGTAGGAGATATCATGACCCGCACCCCGAAATGTGTGCTGCCCACCATGCGAATCACCGAGATACAGAAGATCATGCAGAAGCACTTCATCCACTCCGTCCTCGTGGTGGATCAGGAAAATCACCTCCTCGGTGTCGTTGACCATTATAGTTGTATGATATGATGAGAAAGATTTGCTCTACCCTACTCTGTTGTTGGTTCGCGGCCATCGCCATGGCTCAGACATCAGCTGACGATACGCTTCAGCTGACGTCTGACAGTCTGATTGTGGCTGATCTGCGGAATGAGCATGTCACCTTCTCACACAACAACTCCGTGACGTTGCTATACAGTGGACAGGAGAAGTTCGACGATATGTTCAAGGCTATCCGTCAGGCAAAGAGCAGCATCCATCTGGAGTATTTCAATTTCCGTAACGACTCCATCGCCGACCTGCTCTTCGACCTGTTGGCAGAGAAGGTGAAAGAAGGTGTGGAGGTACGTGCTATCTTCGACGGCTTCGGCAATACCAGCAACAACCAACCGCTGAAAAAGAGACATATAAAGAAACGTCGTGAGCAAGGTATCCAGTTGTACGAGTACAACCCCGTGAACTTCCCCTGGGTGAATGATATCATGGGCAGGGATCACCGTAAGATCGTGGTCATCGACGGGGTGATTGCCTACACCGGCGGTATGAACGTGGCCGACTATTATATCAAAGGTACTGATGTGGTGGGTGAATGGCGCGACCTCCATTGCCGTATAGAGGGTGAGGAGGTGAACACCCTGCAGCGGATCTTCATAAAAATGTGGAAACACGTTACGGGTGAACAACTTACGGGTGAGAAGTATTTCTGTTCTCCCGGTGACAAGGTAGCCTTCCACGGACTGAAACCTGACACGACAGCCACAGCAGGACATAAGATGGTGGGTATCATCAACCGTGAGCCTCATCGCACCACGAAGATTATCCGCACGTTCTATAAGGGGTGTTTCAACCATGCGCAGGACAGCATTAAACTCGTGAACCCCTACTTCACCCTGATTCCCACGGTGAAGAAAGCCATCAAGAAAGCAATCAAGAGAGGGGTGAAGGTAGAACTGATGATTGCCGCCAACAGTGATATCCCCCTGACACCCGACTGCAGTTTCTACAATATGCGTAAGCTGCAGAAGAAAGGTGCTGTGGTGTGGATCTACGAGCGGGGCTTCCACCACACGAAGATCATCATGGTTGACGGGAAGGTATGCACCGTGGGCAGTTCAAACCTCGATGCCCGTAGTCTGAAAGCCGACTATGAAGAGAATGCCGTGATCATCGATCCGTGCACGACGAAGGAGCTTGACAATATGTTTGAGCGGGATAAAGGCCATTCCTTCCTGTTGACGAAAGAGTCATGGAACAAATGGCGTACCCCCTGGCAGAAGATCCGCGGATGGTTTGCCCACCTGCTCAGTCCGTTCCTTTGACCATATCACGCATCAGTATGATATCCAGCGGTGTGATACCATGGTCGTATAATGTCTGACGATCCGTATCAAACTCGTTCATCAACTGTTTATCATCGCGCGACAACTGTTGTTCTTCCAGGTACTGACGGAAGAACGCTACGGCTCCGTCGTAATCCTTCATAAACCACTTGCAATAACCGCTGTTCAGACAGTCGGCAGCTACGTGGTGCTCATGGGCCACCACCTGACGGTACATCTCATCAGCTTGTGCCAAGCGGTTCTGCCCCATCAGTGCCCAAGCCAGGATGCGTTGGATATTCAGATCGTTCTCATCCTCGTAGTTCAGTCGGTAGAGTCGTTCTACAGCCTCATCGAAAGCATGTCGCCGACAAAGAGCCACACAATAGTTCAGTTCATACTGTTTATTCTCGGGATTCATGAGGATGAGCTTCGAATAGAGTGCCTGTGCGTCCTCATAACGGTCCACCTGCATATAACTACGGGCGAGCATCGCCATCACACGGGTATTGTCCGGTTGACGGTCCATCAAGGGTTCTAAACGAAGGATCGCCTCGTCATAGTCGTTTTGATAATAGTAGGCACAGACAGCGCGGTAGTAAAGACTGTCATTACTGTCATCAGTCATAAAAGGCGTTAGCATCGCAAGGCTGTCACCGTCGTGACGCTGATGGAAGAAGCGAGCCAGTTCTGTACGGAAATCACTGATCGCCATCTTGTCGAAACGCTCATCGTGCAGGAAGAGATAGCCTTTGTCAGCCAATGGCGAGCGCAGTTCAATGCGCAGATGGAAGAGTCGGAAGAAACGATAGAGGTCCTGCAGGTACATCCTTCGGATATACGTGGGTGTCGTTATCGTCTCCGTCGGCACGGTAGGTCCTAACACATCCGCATTACCCATCATCTCCTTCACGTTGTCGGGCAGTTGGTTCAGGATGGTAGAGATAGCCAATGTAAAACTGTATTTATCACTATCACAGAAAGGACCGTTCTCTGCGATGTTACGCATCACCTGCATGGAGTTGAGTTTTTCCACCACCCCTGCAATGCCCGGATGCTGGATATAGAAAGGTGTGAACCAGTTGGACAGGTCGTAGAAGAATGAGAACCTTTTCATCTGTGAGAAACCACCGAAATAGACGTCGGAACCCGCATTCTGCATCTGCTGCATCTGGTGGAGCATCTCCTCCACCTCAGCCATCTTCCGGTCGTCGGCTTCCGGATCGAGGATATCCTGCATCGGATCATCGTCTTTCTCCACGATACCGTCGCGGGTGATGCTGAACTGGTTGTTTTTGATGAGCGTAGGCATGATATCCCGTTGTATCGTCTCCGTATCTTTCTCCGCACTCACCGTGAAGAGCAGTTGTTTCTGCAGGTCTATCAAGTCGCGTGCCACCTCCTCGTCGGCAATCAGACGGTCAATCAGCTTTTGTTCCTCCGGTGTCAATGTCTTGTTCATGCTGAGTACCCAACCCACCAAGGCACGCTGACGGATATATTCGTCGGTAGTCTCGCTGTACACCTCTGCAAGCGTTGAGAATTTCAGGGTGTCATACTCATTGATGCAAGCCAGCATGATAGCAGCTGTGATTACCAGTGCATCGTTGCTGTCGATGGTCGGTGAAAGGATCAACGACTTGTAGAATTCCGCATCGGCGGTGCGCCACTGGCGGGATATCAGCAAGGTATAGAAAAGACGTGACATCAGCTGCTGATGGTTCTTATACACCTCAGACAACTTCCCCGCATCAGCGCCAGACCAACCGTCGAGACTCGTCATCGCCACATCCGTGACATAGTTCTCCAGCACATGGCGTATCTCGTCGTAACTCATCAACAACCGGTGGCGACGGGCTTCTGCAAAGAGATTCTCATGGACACAGCGCCATTCCGTCTCGTAATGGATGATGAAACGACGCATCCTGCCAAGCAGATCCTGATAGAGTTGTCCGCGCTGAGGATCATCAAATCCGCTGCGCATGTACATCAGCATCCGTTGGTAGTCGGCCTTGATATCATCCAACTGCTCCCCTTTCGCCAGATAAGGCTCTTCGGCCATCAGCTGACTGGCAGCGTCTATGGCATCGGAGAGTTGTTGCTGGTCGACGAGTAGCAGTGCTTCACGACATTTCTTCCTTACATCTTTCATTATTTCAACCATTTTTCAGCTTTGGAGATATTCTCTTCCGTGGGAGCGGTGGCACGGTGGAAGGTAGTCTTAGGCAATACTTTCAGCGTACGCTCGTCAGCTTTCGTAAACTGACTGATCAGCGAAGCATAGTGAGCCACCCCCTTCTTGTTGATCGAGTCGCAGGCAGCATTGTACCCTTTGACCAAAGCTTGTATCTGTTCTTGTCGGCGTTTGTTCTTCATCAGTTCTTCACGCACCACCACAGCACCCATCTGCAGTTTTTTGTTCCTGCTGTCCATCAGTACCGGGTTCTTATACAACCGGGCGGTGGTAGCCTGTGGCTCGGTTAGAATCACGGCATCCATCTCTTTGTTGATCAACATCTTCAGACGGATATTCGGGTCGTTGATCTGAACGCGGAAGACCATCTCCTGCTTCAGCTTCGCACTGTCAACAGCCAGGTCGGAGAGGTAGTCGGTGACCGAGAAACGTGTCATGGCAATCATCTTATCTTCCAACTGCTTCAGTTGGGTAAGACGGGCAGAACGACTGCTGATCAGTTGCCAGTACGCATTGGTGGTGGTGAGATAATGGATAGGCGTTCCCTTACGTTTCATCCGTTGTGCCCTGACGATATCCGTCACGCACCCTTCGATCTTCTTCGTAGTAAGGGCTGCGTCGGCATCTATCTGACTGTTATATCCTTTGATGCGGATGTGGGCAGCCGTGTCGAAGAGTTCTTCCTCCACAGCCACATAGAAAGGCAGACAGTCGAGGGTCGGCAGGGTACCGATCTTCAATGCTTCGGCATCCTGTTTCTGCTGTTGCTGTTGTTTGACCTTCCGGGCTTCCCGCTCTTTCTCGTACGATGAACCGCCACAGCCGCAAAGAACCGCTATGACCAGGAATAGTGCAATCTTTCTAAGCATGATAATCAATATTGCCTTCGGCGATCTTGCTCACGCTCGGCACAGCTCATGCAAGCATGGCTCTGCGCTCGCTCAATCGCAAAATTCTTCACTCTTAACTCTTCACTTTTATTCTCTGACGATATGTGAACCACTGGCTTGGTGAGTAGCCAGGATCAACACCTCAGCAATCTGCACGTGAGCAGGAGCACTGGCAGCATAGAAAGCTACGTCGGCGATATCATCACCGGTGAGCGGTTTGATACCTTTATATACGTTGGCAGCCTTCTCCTCATCACCGTGGAAACGGGTGACACTGAAATTAGTCTCCACCAGTCCGGGCTTCAGGTTCGTCACCCGAACAGCTGAGTGAGACACGTCGATACGCAGTCCGTCGGTAAGTGCCTTCACAGCTGCCTTCGTAGCGCAATAGACATTCCCGTTGGCATAGGCAGCATCACC
>JAEEZP010000144.1 GCA_016291915.1 Prevotella sp.
CCGTTGCCCTTGAGGTGGAGATCAGCGACGAGCTACGTAAGGAGGGTATGGCCCGTGAGTTGATCAACCGTATCCAGAACCTCCGTAAGGATGGTGGCCTGGAGATCACCGACCGTATCAGTGTGACCGTTTCTTCTCAGGAGGAGACCAACAGTGCTATCGAGAGCTATGGTGACTATATCACCAACCAGGTGCTCGCCGACAGCATCACCATCGCTGACAATGATGGACCGTTAGTGGAGTTTGACGACTTCGATCTACATATTTTGATTCAGAAAATCTAAAATATTACTACATTAAATAACTATTATGGCAGAGAAAACACGCTATAGCGATGAGGAACTCCAGGAGTTTAAAGAACTCATCGAAGAAAAGCTGAAGACTGTGCGTCATGACTATCAGGCAATGATGCGCCAGTTGATGAATATCGACAGTAATGATGTGGAAGACACTTCTCCTACTTACAAGGTGCTGGAGGAGGGGAGTACCACCCAGTCGAAAGAAGAGTTGATCCAGCAGACCTCTCGTCTGCAGAAATTCATCGTTGGTTTGGAAGCCGCACTGATACGTATCCAGAACAAGACCTACGGCATCGACCGTATCACCGGTGAACTGATTCCCAAGGAGCGCCTGCGTGCTGTGCCTCATGCTACCCTGAGTGTTCAGAGCAAGGCTGCCAATAAGAAACATTAAAATGAACGAACAAACACCGACCGCCGCCCATCCTCGTGGTCTCTTCCGTGGATGGCTGGCTGTCATCATCACCGTTGCCATACTCATCATCGACCAGGTTATCAAGATCGAGGTAAAGACCAATATGTGTCTGCATCAGAGCATCCGGATCACCGACTGGTTCTATATCAACTTCATCGAGAACAACGGTATGGCCTACGGCATCACCTTCATCAACAAGCTGGTGCTGAGCATCTTCCGTATCATCGCCGTAACGGTCATCGGCTATTACCTATGGAAACAGACGCGTCAGCAGGCACGCTATGGCTATATCATCTGTCTGGCGATGATCCTCGCGGGGGCTGCAGGCAATATCTTCGACTCGATGTTCTACGGACTGATCTTCAATGCTTCGTCGCCCTACTACGTCTCTTACTTCGTACCCTTCGGGCAAGGGTATGCGCCCTTCCTCATGGGTAAGGTGGTGGATATGTTCTATTTCCCCATCATCGATACCTACTGGCCGCAGTGGATGCCTTTGGTGGGTGGTGAGCATTTTATCTTCTTCTCACCGGTCTTCAACTTTGCCGATGCCTGTATCAGTGTGGGCGTAGTGGTATTGTTGCTGTTCTTCCGAAAAGAACTGGGAACCCTTTCACTGAAATCTGCCGAAACACCGAAAGACGATAATGATCCGCAGCAGGCATAATATTCTCATCGGGATCTTCCTCCTGTGCTTACTCATCAGTTGTAAGCCGGGCGTTCCTCGCCATGTCATCCAGCCGGCCGACATGGAAAAACTGCTGTATGATTACCATGTGGGACAGGCGATGTCGCAGGATCTTACTGATGACCGTGAATACAACCAGGAACTGTATAAGTTAGCCGTGCTGAAGAAACACCATGTCAGCGAGGCGGAGTTCGACTCCTCTTTAGTGTATTACATGCGGCATACCGAGCAGCTCCACGCGATCTATAAGAAACTCTCCGAGCGTCTGAACAAAGAGGCCCTTGCCCTGGGTGCCTCCGCCAGTGAGGTGAATCGTTATACGCTCAGCAATACGGGCGACACAGCCAATATCTGGACAGGTGAGACGGTGGCTAGCCTGATACCTTACGCTCCATATAACAAGATCTCGTTCGTGATGCCCGCCGACACGGCCTTCCGCAAAGGTGATAAGTTCCTCCTGGGTGTATCTTCCCGCTTCCTCTATCAGGATGGATCCAAAGATGCTGTCCTGCAACTCGCTGTGAGATTTGCCAATGACAGTGTGTCTGCAAAGACTATTCATATGGCATCTAACAACAACTACACCGTAGAGATAGATGACCGCGACACGTTAGGCATCAAGGAGCTACGCGGCTTTATCCTGCTGACTAAAGACAAGAATGCCTCGGAAACCACACTGAAGCTCCTCCTGTTGGATAATATCCATCTGGTGAGGTTCCACAAAGACATCAAATCATCACCGGCCGATTCTGCAGAAGGTAACCCCAACGATCCCAGAGCTCCGAGGAATAGTCCTGTGCCTCCCGGCACACCAATACCTGGCAAAGCTCTTCCGCAACCTAACCCCAGTCAGTTGCAACATCCCACTCATCCTGACAAGCCCCTCTCTGTGAAGGAGGCTGGGACGTCGATCGAGAAGGCTCGCGCGAGATAACTCCATATCTCTTCTTCTGCTCTTCCAGATTTTTCCTCTCTCATTGGCAGCATTCTCACAATGGTGTCTGAGTCAAGGCATTTCGATCAATCACATCGATTCTGTGTATTTTTCTTTCTAAACGCGTTTCTGTGAATTCACTATGCAAAGTTTTTGCAAAGATAAGCAAAGCCCTTCTTTCCTGCAATAGCTAAACACTTTTTAACACAGTCCGGGCCTTTTGGGGCTAAAGGCCGGGCCCGCGAGCCCTTTTGGCCTTCCCTCTCAGACGCTTTGGCCGGACCTTATAGGGACTTATTTTCATGTAAGCCCCGTTCCCCAAAGATCCAATTATATTTTCAACACAGGGACACGGAGATACGGAGTAATAAATATACGCAATAATATGGCAGATGGCAGATGCCCTAGAGCACTGAAAGTGCGTCAGAACATAGGCAGGGGTGAAGCGCAGCGGAACCCCTGCGAAAAGGTTAGCTATTCATAAATGCCGAAGGTATGGCAGATTCTGTCACCCTTTCAGGGTTTAGATGATTGTATGCATCGTTGCAGGGGTTTCGCTGCGCTCCACCGCCTGCCTATAATCTTTCCAGGCCTTCGGCCTTTGAACTACACAAGCAGCTGGGGACTTATGTGTCTATAATTTCTCCAGGCCTTCGGCCTTTGAACTACACAAGCAGCTGGGAACTT
Organism: Prevotella sp.; assembly: GCA_016291915.1. GTDB lineage: Bacteria > Bacteroidota > Bacteroidia > Bacteroidales > Bacteroidaceae > Prevotella. Next base: position 3,024 of record JAEEZP010000144.1, read on the forward strand.
ATGTGTCTGTAATCTCTCCAGACCTTCGGCCTTTGAACTACACAAGCAGCTGGGAATTTATGTGTCTGTAATCTCTCCAGACCTTCGGCCTTTGACCAACGTGTAGTAATGAGCCAAGTAAATAAAGAGAACCGCCTGCCTGTAATCTTAACGCACCCACGGGGCTGTATTTCTATGTGTTGCCAGCATCTATCCTGAGATAGTTGTCGTCTGTGACATAAACTACGTTATTCGTAAGTCTGCAAAAATCAGGCAGTTACAACGAAAATTGACAACTTTTTTGTGACATTGTTACATTGTTACATGTGACATATAGAGACTTTGAGAACGAAAATTTTCACCCCTTTGAATTATTTATATATAATAATTATTATATATAAATAATTTTTTACAAAAATATTTTCCGATAAAAAACTAAAAAACTGAAGAGTAGAAAAGCCAACAATGTGAAAACACTATATGTCACATGTAACAATGTAACAATGTAACACTTTGATAAATTTTATGATTTTAAAAACGTAAAATAAACCGCTACTCAAAAACGCTCAACTTATCATCACAATTTGTAAATATTCTTATAAGATAATAATATAGTATAATATTAGAAGCGGTAGCCAACGAACAGGCGGGTGCGCCATTTGTTGTTGAAAATAGAAAGCTTTTCACGGTCGCCGATATTCGTAAAGTTATACACCATGGAAGCACCTACAAACATGCTGCCGAACTGACGGACGACAGCTCCTCTTGCAGTAATGATTACCTCGGGGAAGTGGTAGTCGAGTGGGATACGATTATCGTTGACGGTAAGCGATGTGCGACTGTAGACAATGAATGTGGGCAGTGATGATATGTGGATCAGCCAATGGCCGGCGGGCACCCAGTTGTAGCCATATCCGGCACCTATGCCGATATTGCTCACCTTAAGCAGTGACTCGTAAAGGTATTTCGTTTCGGCTTGTTGTCCTTGTCCTGAGACAGCCAGGAGGAAACTACCGGCCGACCGTCGCTGGATATAACTCTGTGTGAAGGCGGCAGGGTAGGAGAACCGTTTGTGGTTAAAGGCATAGTAGGCATTGATGTTCAGCGACTTCAGTGAGACCATCTCAGCTGGCAAGTCTATACGCGGTTGGGTGTCACTCTCATGCCACCCGGTGAAGTTATGTGCGTTCTGGTAGATGAAGTCGAATCCCCATTTATTGCCATAAGTATTGAGATTCATCTCAAAGTCATTGTATTTGCCCATCAGCTTGGCGGGGTTCAGCGCCATGCCAAGTGTCACGCCGAGGTAGTTGACCGCCACGCTCAGCGTCGATTTATAGTCGGCCCTTATCTCGGACCTTAGCGATGAGCCCATCTGCACACCTTCCACTTCCAGTTTGGCTCCCGACACATTGAGCCTGCCCTTCACCGTGAACTTCGTTGCCGGACGGGTGATATACATCGTGTCAATATTGCCACGACGATAACGTGCTGTCAGCAGACTGTCATTATGTTGGATTAAGCGCCATATCCCCTGGGCATGCGTTTGCTGGGCCATTCCTATCCAGAGAATCATGCAGAGCATGATGACCGTTTTCCTTTTCGTTATTCTCATCTCAGTTCTTTATTATTTTGAGTGTAAAATAATTTCTTTCAATATGTTGTATTTCTATACCTAATAATTATTAAAAATATTTTACCCGTGTTTCCCTGGAGACGTCACTGTACACATTTATGGCTTCTGCAGAGAGGCTATGCATATCCTTTATTTCCAACGGGTGTTTTAGGATGTCTCGTATGTCCTCAGTAGCTGCTTTATTGGCTTCTTTTGTGCACAAAGGACCTTTCAACGAATCTATCTCAACAAGTATATCCTTGAATATGGGTGCTAAGTTACATAATTAGAATGAAATATTTGGGGGAAGTGACGAAAAAGTTCAGTTTTTAACATATAGACCCCTCCCTCGTTCCCTCCCCGCAGGCGCAGGGAGGGATGTTCGATTCGTTACGCATCATTCTTCGTCTATTATTGTTTTCTTGTTGCTATCAACTCGTTTACTCGTTTACTCGTCTACTCGTCCACTCCTTTACTATCAAATTCCCTATAAATAGGGATTGCAGGAGAAGGATAAATTGTGTATCTTTGCAACCGTAATCGAATAATGATAGATCATGAGACATAAGTATATATTACTTTCCTTGTTTTTCACCCTTGTTTTACCCATCCAAGCCCAGAAGCAGGATGCTATGAGGCAAGCGGTGGAGTATCTCGCGTCACAGAAACTTGGTGGCAGATTCCCAGGGACTGTCGGCGATACCCTCGCCTCTGAATATATTGTCGGCCAACTGCGTAACCTGAAGTTCAAGCCTATCGTCAAGGCGAAAAAGGAAAAAGGATTCTACCATGATTTTACGTATGGTAAGAAGGTGGAAGGCACTGACCGGACAGAGGAGCGTACCACCCATAATATCATCGCCGTTCTTCCGGGAAAAGACAAGCGTCTGAAGCATGAATACATCGTTGTGGGGTCGCATTATGACCATCTGGGGTTAGGAGGTAAGAATTCCGGTTCCCGTCGTCCAGACACCTTAGGTGTACACCCCGGTGCTGATGATAATGCCAGTGGTGACGCCGTCGTCCTTGAGTTGGCCAAGCACTTTAAGAAGGTGCGTACTCCACGTAGTATCATCTTTGCTTTCTTCGGTGCAGAGGAACAAGGGTTGATCGGCTCGAAGAACTTTCTGGAATGGATGAAACAAGCAGATCAGCGGCGCATAAACCTTCCTGCTACGAAAGAAGGAATTGTCGCCATGGTGAATCTGGATATGGTAGGACGTATGCGTGATGATGCCCTGAGTGTGTCGGGAACAGGCACGAGCAGTGATTTCAAAGCTATTGCCGAGGAGGTGGCTCAACAGACGAACCTTCATATCACCTGCACACCGGACGGTTATGGTCCCAGTGATCATGCATCGTTTGTGGCCGTGGAGATCCCTGTGCTCTTTCTCACTACCGGTGGCCATATGGAGTATCACACCCCTGATGATGTGCCCTCAACCTTAAACTACGACGGTATGCAGCAGACGTTGGAGTTTACACAAGAACTGGTTGGCCGACTGGCCAAGATGCCCAAGACACCGGATTATATCAGTGTGCCAAGCACCAACAGGATGAGTCATGCTAAGTTCAAGGTGACCTTAGGTCTGATGCCAGATGTCATGGGTCAGAGTCGTATTCCCGGTCTGCGTGCAGACATTGTGGTGGCTGGAAAACCGGCATACACTGCCGGTATCCGAAGTGGTGATGTCATTCAGGAAATCGACGGTAAACCCGTTAAGGACATGAATGATTACATGCAGCGTCTGTCAGAGCTCCAGCCCGACACCACTGTCCCGGTGAAAGTGCTCCGTGGAGAAAAGATATTGATATTTGAAGTTCATCTGAATCCCGCAAAGAAATGAGAAAATTCGTATATTGGTTTATTGCTGTTGTCATCACCCTGGTATTGAGCGTTTATCAGCGTATGACTGGTCCTACTCATCCGATGAAGTTGTCTATTGAACTGAATGGGCAAAGCTATCAGGTAAAACTGCCGAGAAGCGGTGTGCAACAGGATCAGATCGTGATGCTGAAGGGCCTTCCTTCAGATACGAAGGCACAAATACATTACCGTCGTTATCCTTCTTCTGATGAATACACCACGGTGGATTTCTCATTGAAAGATGCCGGTGGTGAGGATCAGCAGTCAGTGTTGCATGCCGCCTTGCCCGTACAACCTATTGCCGGAAAACTGCAGTATTATCTCACTGTCGGCGACAAGGACTATCTTGCTGAGGAGCCTGTCCAGATACGTTTCCGTAATGATGTGCCTGCCGGTATTCTGATACCACATATCCTGTTTATGTTTGCGGCGATGCTGTTTGCCGTCTATACATTCTTGTTGACCATCACTCGAAAGGAATACAGCAAGTGGTTGAAGATCACGGTTATAACATTATTTATAGGAGGCTTTATCTTAGGTCCTCTCGTACAACATGTGGCGTTCGGTCCTTGGTGGACTGGATACCCCTTCGGAACAGATCTGACAGACAATAAGACGCTGATCTCCTTTGTGTTCTTTGTGATTGCCCTTGCCACTTTGAAGTGGAAATACAACCGGTGGGTGGTCTGTCTGGCCGTATTGCTTATGATAGTGATCTTCAGTATTCCTCACAGCACTTACGGGTCGGAGTATGATTACTCCAAACAACAGTTGAGTACCGAGAAATAAATTCATTTAGTATATAAGAATATGAAAATCAAAAGTTTTTTGACAATGTCGTTCGCCGCCGTGGCTTTGGTGCTTGGCGTGTGTGCATGTGGTAGTGATGATGATGAGCCCGAAGTAGCTGTGGCTGAACAGGTGGCAGGTATTTATAACGGTAATGAGGTGATAATGGTGGATAACGAGGAATCGTCTAACGAGGAAAAGACCTACGAAATCGTCAAGGCGACAGACACCTCTGTCGATATTATGGTTCCTGCGTCGGGTATGGGTCCTATGACAATCCCTGCTCTCTTGGTAAAGGGTATCACCCTGACCAAGAACGGCAACTCCATCAGTGGTAATGTTGGTTCGTATACAGGTACCGTGAAGAATGCCAGTGGTGATGAGAGGGCTTATACCATAAGCGGTGTCACATTGATGTTCAGCGACAAGAAGATGGTGGCTACTTTCTCATTGAAATATGGCAATATGCCATTCATCATGACAACCACCTTTACAGGAGAAAAGAAGTAAGTTGTGACTGGTTTTTTGACAAGGAGATATACACGTTTCTTTTTGGCTGGCATGGTGATGACTATGCCAGCCATCAGTCTGTCTTCACAGACTCGTTCCCACTCCGTCTACCGTGACTCCGTGGAGCTTGATCCCGTTGTCATTACGGCCTCTCATTCGCCTAAGGCCCTGAAGGATGCTCCTGTCGTCACCCGACTGATTACGCTTCATGACATCAAGATTGTGGATGCCACGAATATTCAAGACATGCTCATTCAGGAGATTCCTGGATTGGAGTTCGGCTTTGCTATGAGTCAGGAGACATCACTCAATATGAGTGGTTTCGGTGGTAATGCCGTTCTTTTCCTGGTGGATGGTGAACGGATGGCCGGTGAGACCATGGATAATGTTGATTACAACCGGATGAGCCTTGACAATGTAGGACGTATAGAGATTGTGAAAGGTGCTTCGTCAGCCCTCTATGGCTCCAATGCCGTCGGTGGGGTGATCAATATCATCAGCAGGGAGAATCTCGACCCTTGGACAGCCAATGTCCATTCACGTTATAACTCCTTTGGGCATGAGTGGCGTAATGGGGCCACCTTCTCGTTCAACAACACGAAATGGAACTCCCAGACGAGTTTTCAGCAGACGAAGATTGATCCTGTCGATCTGCCAAAGGCACACTCCTCAGAGGAGATAGCAAGAGAACTGATGAAGAAAGCGCAGGGCTTGCCCTATGATGAGTCAGTGCTGACAGACGATTCCAATATCAGTCGCCTGTATGGACAGACGTCATATAACGTCAAAGAACGCCTGACCTGGCGTGCCACCGACCATCTGACACTTGTCGGACGAGGCAGTTATTTCTTCCGTACAAGTGAGCGTGATACCCATGACTATCATTTCCATGGATACAGTGCCGGACTGAAGGGTAGGTATGAATGGGATCATGCCCGTCATCTGGATCTCTCCTATGCCTTCGACCAGTATGACAAGGCTAACTTCCTGCCGGATGGTAAACGTACCCACGATCATGACTACAGCAATCGGCAACATGTCGTACATGCACTATATAGTCATTCGTTTGGTAAGAACAGTCTGATCCTGGGTGCCGACTACATGAACGACTATCTCACAACTTATCAGTTCATCGACAACGCCAGCCATTCACAAGACAATATCGACGGTTATGCTCAGTTCGACTGGAATATCACCGATAAGCTGAACATGGTTGGAAGCGTACGATACGACTATTTCTCTGCCTCTACCAAGAAGGCGTTCACGGAGCGTCTCGCCATCGTGTATAAACAACCATGGATGACGTTCCGAGCCAACTACGCCAGTGGTTTCCGGGCACCGACACTCAAGGAGATGTATATGCACTTCGACATGGGAAATATGGGTTATATGCTCATCGGTAATCCGGAACTGGAACCGGAGAAGAGTAATAATTTCAACATCGCCATCGAGAGGACCAATCGTATCAGGAACAGTGGCTTTATGGACGGACGCTACAACTTCACCCTCATGGGTTATTGTAATATCTTCGACAAGCGTATCACGACGATTGACTATGATTATGATGACGGGAGTACCAATGAGCAATTACCGGGTGCTCTATATCTTAATGAAGACGGCATAACTGTCTGGGGTGTGGATCTCAGTATTGCTCATATCTGGGATTGTGGGTTGTCCATGAGGATTAACTATTCATGGATGCATGAGACCGGTAATGTGTATTTCTCACAGTTCTCCCAACCCCGTTCTCATTCGATGACATGGCGTGCCGGGTATGAACATCGTTTCTCACGTCATTATGCCCTCGATGCGGCCCTCTCCGGACGCTGGCTGGGCAAACCGCAATCGGGTCGTAAGGATGTCGATCAGGGTTATACCATCTGGAAACTGATGCTTCAACACCATATCTGGCGAGGTGTTCATCTCAACACAGCCATCGACAACCTCTTCAACTTCAAACCCAAATCGTATTACTATTCCTCACCACTGACCACGGGGATCTCTTTCAGTGTGGGTTTGTCAGTTGATCTGGATAGGATATTATAAAGCTAACCACTATCAACAATGAAAAAGATTATCATTATTGACGGAGGACCGAGAAAGACTTTCAACACGGCCCCGATACTCAAGAAATTTGCTGAAGGCGCAAGTTCTGTAAGTGATCAAATAGAAGTGAAATGTGACCGGTCAGATGCGTACTTTCTTAGAGCGTCTGGCATTCCCCTGGCTTTCCTATAACGACTATAGTCTGACGGCTCCCAAACGGATGCCCGTAGTACTTGCCTTCGATGCCGGGAAGCGGATGGCAGAGGGAATCATGAAGTGATTTAGCTTGATTATTGTTTTTCAATGGAAAGAATGAGAAAAGGCGAGTACCTGTTGTCCGACAGGAAGTATTTTCTGTATCACGATGTGGATGCTACTCAACTGCTGATCCAGCCAGTAGATGAACATGATTTGGGGCTGTTGGATCGTGAAATAGAGGTCATCAAGAGCATGACCGGGAAACCATTTAGCTTAGTTGGCCTGCTCATCCATGAATGGCAGCACGAACTGACTCCATGGGGTGCTCCACCTGTCTTCGGAAAAGAACCTTTTGGCAATGGTGCACAGGAAACACTCCACTTTATTGTGGATAAACTGCTACCTGCCCTTATTGATAGGAACATGACGACCACACATTGTATGCTCGGCGGCTACTCCCTTGCAGGACTCTTTGCCCTATGGACGGCGTATCAGACGGATAAGTTTGAGGGAGTCGTCGCTGCTTCGCCATCCGTCTGGTATCCAAAGTGGATCGATTATGCTTCAGAGAAAAGACCCTTTGTCAATTCCATCTATCTCAGTCTTGGTGACAAGGAAGAGAAAACCAAGAATCCCGTGATGTCTCAGGTGGGTAATGCCATCCGCAGACAGTATAGTCTGTTGTCAGAGCAGATAGACAATACGATCTTGGAATGGAACCCGGGCAATCACTTCATCGATTCAGAGAAAAGGATGGCAAAAGGATTTGCTTGGCTCTTAAATTCAGGGGAATAATGCCCTGAAGGCTGTTCCGTAGTAGGTTATAACATCAGCATCTTTTCTGCTAAGGGCACATACCATGTGCGGACTTCCTCAGCCGTAGGTGTGTGACCACCAGGGAAATGAAAGGAATGGTTATAGTGTTCCAGAAAGAGAGGTTCGTAGTGCGCCAGCGTATCTTGTTCTCCAAATAATCCCCAGATACGGTCTTTGTCGTATGGATGACAATGGGTAAACTGTATGGCTTCCAGCTCGGCAAATTCTTCTATTAAATCATGATCAATAGTAAAGTGCTGTTTGCCATCTTTTCGTGGTGACTTATACTGATGTGCACCGATACGCTGCTTGAGGAACTCTGTCATCTTGAAATGCGGATTACCCAGCAGGGCAGGTATGCCCACGGTAGGAGCCACCATCTGAGCATAGAAAGAACCACAACTGTTGCCTACCAGGAGATCAGGCTTTTCGTGTTCCATCAGTTCACGGATAAAGTTCAAAACCTCTTTGGGGTGTATCGGAAGATCAGGAGTAAGCACCACAGCACGACCCTTGAAAGAATCGTGTAACGTCAGCGCTGGCACACACTGACCACTTGCATAGAATCCGTGTAAAAAGAGTATCTTCTTATCCATGACTCACTGATTGATTTTCGGTTTTCTTCTGTCGCTACTCAGCAGGTTACAAACAAGCTTGGCCCTGTTCTCACTGCTCTTTGATTTCCTTAAATGGTTTCCTTACGATAATGCTTTTAATCCTATGATTGATCCGATAAGTGTTGTAAGGAAGAATAATCGCCAAAATGTTGCCGGTTCACGAAAGATGAATATGCCGACAACCACTGCGCCTACAGCTCCTATTCCTGTCCATACGGGATATGCTGTACCTAAAGGAATCGTCTGCGTCGCTTTCGCGAGGAATACTGCACTGAGAACATACAACATGCCGAACATGGTTATCCAACTCCACCATTCTGTGCCTGATACACCCTTCGCGCGACCAAGACAATAGGTGAATCCCACTTCACACAGTCCTGCAACAATTAATATAATCCAATTCATTCTTATATTCCTTTTTAAACGCGATTCTTTATCAAGGTTTTATAATAGATAATGATATATCAGCTGACTTAGAGTACTGAAAGTGCGTCAGATTATACTTATATTATCAGAACGAATATGTAGTTTTTTTATTGCTTCAAGGTCACTACTACCATCTCTCGTGGTGACTTTTTAAAAAGTAAAACGAGTCGTTTTACCTTAGCAAAGGGTATCTTTTCTATCAGAGAAAGTGATTAAATCTAAAGCAAAACAATATGCTTTATAATTTTAAAAATTTCAGCAATGATATATCAGTTGACCCAAAGCACTGAAAGTGCGATAGGGCATATCTATTTATCTTAGATTATCTTGTATATTATTACCAAATTTTCTTCCGTTATTTTATATAAAATAAAGAATTTATTGTAATTTTACACTCGTAATGAAAAGGGAACGAGTAGTTGAACAGATATCGAAAAAGAATAAAACAATGATGACTATACAAGAAGCCATTGAAGCCCGACACAGTGTAAGGGCATACAAAGAGCAGCCGTTAAGCGCAGAAATCGTTAACTTGCTGGAGGAGAAGATTATAGAACAGAATCGTGAAGGACAACTTCATATTCAACTGATCCTCAATGAGCCGAAGGCATTCCAGGGACCATTTGCCAAATATGGTAAGTTTCGTGGAGTGAATAATTACATCGTCATGATCGGCAAAAAGGCCGATGACCTGGATGAGCGTATCGGTTATTATGGCGAACAACTGGTAATCTATGCACAGACATTGGGCTTGAACACCTGTTGGGTGGGACTGAGTTATACAAAGATACCGGGAACCTATGTGCTTGACGAGGATGAGAAGATTGCCTGTTATATAGCTATCGGTTATGGAGAGACGCAGGGAGTCAACCATAAAATCAAGACGGTTGAGCAAGTGAGTAATGCCAATGTCACCACTCCGTCATGGTTTAAGAAAGGCGTGGAAGCCGCCTTGCTGGCTCCTACAGCCATTAACCAACAGAAATTCTCGTTTGAGTATGTCGGTGTGAAGGACGGCCGTCATCAGGTACATGCCAAGAAAGGCTTCTCCCTGGTTGGCTATACGCAGATGGATCTCGGCATCGCCAAATATCATTTTGAGATAGGTGCGGGGAAAGAGAACTTTGATTGGGTATAAAGTAGGGTTCACCGATAAAGCGGAATATATATCATGAACAAAACCACCAGCTTTCTTAAGCCACTGATGCCGATCATCGCAACGCTTTACGGCTTCGCCATCATCTATCTGACAGCTATGCCTATTGCCGGCGATCATCCGGGCTTCGTTGGTGAATTGCTGACTTGGCTGATCACCTTGTTGGGCATTGCTCTGACCTTGTTTCTCGTGCATCATATAGAACCGAAAGTGTTTCCTGATGCTAGACAGTATACCCTGAAGTTGCCTAAGATCTCCGTCATTGTGGGGCTGTTGCTGATAGCACCTCTATGGCTTGTGGCGGAAGAGTATATCGTATATGGCATCACCTCGCTGTTTCACACTGTCAAGATGGAGCCACTGACGTACACGACAGCTGAGCTGCGCGAAGATCTTCTGGCCAGCGTACATGCAGTGTTGCTGGCACCAATACTCGAAGAACTGTGTTTCAGGCAAATGGCTATCTCTCCTTTCCGCCGCCGTGGTGCTCGGATTGTTGTCTGTGTGGTGATGGCCATCTTGTTTGGGATACTCCATGTGCGCAACTTCCCCGGCGCATTCATCAGTGCTATGCTCTACGGTTTGGTGTTTGTTGGTTCGCGTAACATCTGGTGTAGCGTGACACTCCATGCAGGGTGTAACCTCACGGCAACACTCCTTGCTGTTTACTGCTGGTTGGGATTAGGAGATATGCAGATGACGAGCACGCCAGTTATCATCCTGCCCGACATGAAGGTAATCATTGCGAGTTTGATTTTAGCCATTGCAGGCGTGTTATTATTAAAGAAAAACTTTTCCCCAATAGAATATAAATGATAGTAAATGATGGATTTCAAGAGTAAAATAGCCGTGGTGACGGGTGGAGCACAAGGCATCGGACAATGCATTGCAGAGGAGTTCCGGAAGGCTGGAGCTACTGTCTGTGTGATTGATAAGCAAAAAGGTGATCACTTCATAGGTGATATTGCCGACAAACAAGTGTTGGAAGAGTTTGTTAAAGAAGTGATTGAGAAACACGGTCATGTGGATTATCTCATCAACAATGCCCTTCCGCTGATGAAAGGCATCGAGACGTGCAGTTATGAGGAGTTTCAATATGCCCTGAGTGTGGGCGTGACAGCCCCCTTCTATCTTGCCAAACTCTTTGCACCGTATTTCGCAGAGGGTGCTGCCATCGTCAATATCTCGTCTTCACGCGACCGTATGAGTCAACCGCAGTCAGAGAGCTATACGGCCGCTAAGGGTGGCATTGCCGCACTGACTCATGCTTTGGCAGTCAGTCTTGCCGGTAAGGTGCGTGTAAATTCCATTTCACCGGGCTGGATCGACACGGCTTACACCGTCTATGAAGGTCCTGATGCTATTCAGCAACCGGCAGGGCGTGTGGGCAATCCGATGGATATTGCCAATATGGTTTTGTACCTCTGCTCCGACAAGGCTGGTTTCATCACGGGTGAGAATATCTGTATTGACGGTGGTATGACTCATCAGATGATTTATCATGGTGATCATGGTTGGACATTAGACAAGTGAACGGATTCTGATTGATAAAAAAGAACTTAAATCATTAGCATGACGCTCCCTAAGTTTATCATTACATTCGACGGTGTGTTGCGCCTCGGCATGGTCAATCAGCATAAAGACCTGCTGAAGCCTGGTGATCAGTGCATTGGCGGTGGGTACTACCATTTTGACTATGTTTCCAACCGTATTATTCTCGACAGGGCATCCTATGATTTCGGCCGTCCCAAATGGCATTTGGTTGAAGTGCTGAAAGTTCCTTCTGTCTATCGTGGCATGCAGATTACCTATTCCTATGATGACGGTTTTCATGATGATTTCAATGTCACTGAGGAACTGAGTATTGCGTACTATGATTAATGACTATAATTTGTAGTATTGATGAAGAAATATATCTTTTTCGCTGTTCAGATAGCATTACTTTGCCTGTCTTCCTGTGGAACGACTTCATTGAGCACACGTTCTTCTACCTGGAATACTGCCCATCATCCATCTGTCATTGCAGAGATCGTTGACCGTGACACGATCCTCATAGGTACTACCGGCGACTACCGTCCGCTGTCCTTCTGTGAGTCTGACGGATCATACTGGGGCTTTGGCATCGAGGTGGCTCAGGCTTTTGCTTCCCGCCTGGGCGTAGCCACTAAGTTTGTCAAGACATCCTGGCCGACCATCACTGCCGACGTCCTGGCAGAACCTCCATTGTTCGACCTCGCCATCGGTGGTATCACCATCACTGATACACGACGGGAAGTGATGCTGATGAGTGAGGGATATCTCGCCAACGGGAAGACAATCCTTTGTCGTGCATCAGAGGCAGAACACTATCAGTCGTTGGCAGACATCGACAAACCCGATGTGCGTGTGATGGTTAATCCTGGTGGGTTGAATGAGAAGTTTGCCCATGCCAACCTCACCCATGCCACCATCATCGTTCATCAGAAGAATGAGGAAATACCGTCGCTCGTGGCAGAAGGAAAAGCAGACGTGATGATTACCGAGATAACGGAAGCGCCATACTACGTGCAGACGGACAGCCGACTGGCAGCCCCATTGTTGAATGAGCCGTTTACCAAGGGGGAGATCGGTGTGCTGATGAGAAAAGGACAGGATGACTTGCTGCAATTCGTGAATGCCACGATACGACAGATGAAAGCTGACGGCACCCTCCGACGACTGCATGACAAATACGGATTGGTTTATGCATATTAAAGAGATTAACAAGACACAATGAATCCGATAGCAATCCGACTGCTCAACCAGCAGCTTGCAGCACCTCTGTTCGATGATCCTGTCGAGGTGGTCAGCCACATGGGAGCCATGCAGGCACAGGAATACCGTATGATGCGGTGGGCCGTGGCCATGCGTACGCGAAAACCATCTCATAAAGCCTTTAAGGATGCCTTCGACAAAGGGGAGATCGTTCGTCTTCACCTGATGCGAGGCACCTGGCAATTGGTGTCTGCCGATGACTATCGGTCGATGATAACACTCTTTGCGCCCAAGGCGATTGCCGTGACAAAGGGATGGATGAGCAGTAATAAAATCTCTATTCCAAATGATGAATTGATACACATCAGGGATATTCTTGTCCGGACAGCAGCCGACAGAGGGAGTGTTACAAAGGAAGATTTCGTTCGTGCATTGACAGAGAAAGACATACGGATGGATGACCATCGGTTGTCTTACCATATCCGCATGGCAGAACTGAATGGTGTTCTCTGTAGCGGTGACTTGCTGCCGATGAAGGCCACCTATGCGCTTGCCAGTGATAAGATAAAGTCATCTGCAAAGATGGATAGGGATGAAGCACTGATGTATTTCACCCGCAAATACTTCCAGAGCCGCCAACCGGCCACCTTGGAGGATTTCGTGTGGTGGTCTGGTCTGAATATCAGTGACTGTCGCAAAGGCATATCACTCCTGGCCAGTTATCTCCATGTCGAGAGATACAAAGGACGGGAGTACTATCTGACTGACGATTGCCGCACACGTGGCTTCAGAAAAAACATGTTCCTCCTGATCCCTCCTTATGACGAATACCTCATCGGTTATAAGAGCCGTGATATCGTGCTACCCATCGAACACCGGCACCGGGCCCACAATAACAGCGGTATCTTCCAACCGGTCATCGCCTACGATGGTATTATCTGCGGCAATTGGGCTCCGTTTAAGAAACACAGTCAAGCAGAATTCTTCATCGGCAATCACCATACGGAAGATGTCAAGGAGGCGTGGGAGAAGTATGTTAGATACGGGAAGTTAAAGGAAAAATAAAGGGAAGTTAAAGGGAAGTTAAAGGGATATATGTTCTGCTTGTGATGACTCACAAGCGTAGTTGATGGATCCTTCTTTCCAGTTCTTCCAGATCGATGAACTGAGAACCGCGATAGACCTCCTTACCATCTAACAACAACAGCACGGTCGGTCCGGAAAACACAAGAAAACGACCTGCTATCAGGGGCTCCTCCGTGATGTCAGTATAGAAGGATACGAGCTGTGGATGATTGTCTGCCACTCGCTCAACCTTGTTCAACATGACATTGCAGACACCGCAATCGGGAGCCTTGATGTAGAAGAGGCAGAGGCGGTTTTCAACGATGGTCCGCTCTATATCACTGATGTCTGTCAGGTGCTTCATGGCTGCTCTAACTGTTCTTCCAAAAACTCTGCCGCATCGGCCACACACAACGGGCATTCACGGAGTACGATCTTTGTTCTAGTATCTTTGACTTTGTCGAGGTCTGTCAAGGCTCGGCCATTTAATCCTGCTTGATGGCTCTCGCTGCCCAATCCTTTCAGTAGTTTGCATTGAGTAGCACCATTGCGTTGCTGGAACTTGTTCATTACTTGTCGCATCTGCTTCATGGACTTTATCTTATCTTTATTCACAAGTCCTAAAACGATACCGGCACCCACTAATGCACCGCATGTTCCTTCCATGTTGCCCATACCACCACCGAATGCACCGGCAATATTCATGGCTTCTTCCTCGCTGATACCGGCTATATCGGCATAGGTATGTAGAATGGCCTGCGCACAGTTATGGCTGTTACAGCGTTTCTTCTCTGCTGCTATCTGTTTTCTTGATTCCATGGGTTATTTCTGAATATTCAATATCATTCTGTAATCTTCTATGAGATAAGTTTCTCCCGGATGATGCCCGTCTTACCCTCTGCCGATGGTTCTCGAGATCACTTTCTTTCTTTTTGCAAAGATATCCGAAAAAAACGAGAAATACAAATGCTATGGGTTATTTCCATCAGATGTGACTCTTTAGGGGCGATCGGGTAGGGGCTACCTAACCGCTTTCTATAATAGTCTTCAGTAAGATGTTATATACTTGATCAACGGTTGTAACAACCTTTTCCTTCATCACCAAAATAATGGCGTACTTATCGTTAAATTAAGTATTATTCAGTATCTTTGCAACGATAATCAGCAGCAAGATGTTTACTGATTAATAAAGAGGAGGTTTAATAATGTCACTAGAACAGTCGCAAATTTATTAAATAAGTATATGGTACAACAAATACAGATTATCCTGAAACCGAAACGCAGAGGATTCCATTTGATAACGAAGGAGATTGTGAGTCAGTTGCCAAAACTGCCGAAGACCGGCATTGTGAACATCTTCACGAAACATACGAGCTGCGGACTGAGCATCAATGAGAATGCTGATCCTGACGTTCGTGTGGACATGGAAACCATCTTCAACCGGCTGGTTCCTGAAAATCGACCGGAGTATGAGCACACGTTGGAGGGTCCTGACGACATGCCTGCCCATGCCAAGTCAACACTGAGCGGTGTCAGTCTGACCATCCCCATCACCGACGGCCGTCTCAACCTCGGCACCTGGCAGGGCATCTACTTCTGTGAATACCGTAACTATGGCGGTTCCAGAGAATTGGTAGTAACGGTTATAGGGGAATAAAGATCTGACTTTACGTCATCGTCAATCTTCTGAAGTATTTACAGATTGACGAAAGTCGTCATTAAATATGAGTGAATATAGTTAAAGGTTTGTGCAGTGATACTGCAATAAAATACTAAAAAGTAACAATGACCCTTCGAGAACTCATTCATTCGGTAGAACCCGAACAATACAGCACCTCACCGTTATATCAGTTGCTCTGCCAAACAAAGCCGGAATACGGTTCAAACAAGCGTATTCAGGTGAGAAAAGTGAATGGTGAACTAGTTATTACCAATACTCATGTGGGTTCAATCGGTGATATTATCACTTATCCCATCGATATAGAAGCCGGATTGCACCTTTCCGAAGCACAACTTCTCGATGCCATCCTGCAAGAATTATCTTCCAATGGTTTCAGCGACGCTGATGAATCCGACTTCTGGAACGAAATGACAAACCAGCAGAATGCAAAGATAATCAGATAGTTGAAATAAAAATAAAGAAATTCTCAGATTAGAAAAATCTCGAACCATTATGACACCGCTATTTAATCTTCTTACGATAGGCATCAGCATTATTCTGATTTATACGATTTATTTAATTTTGAATCGTAAACGGCAGGTGACCCCCAATCATCTACAAACCAAAGAGTCTATATTAGACGATATCAGTTATATACAAGAGATAAAACATCTTTCTAGTAAAGTTGGATTCGTTTTGTGGCAGCAGTATGATATTCTTTTGGCAACACGCCCATACGGATGG
Source organism: Prevotella sp. (assembly GCA_016291915.1). Lineage (GTDB taxonomy): Bacteria > Bacteroidota > Bacteroidia > Bacteroidales > Bacteroidaceae > Prevotella. The sequence continues at coordinate 19,245 of JAEEZP010000144.1, forward strand.
GAAATGATGGTTGATCATGCTGCCTATCTGGAGTCGGCAGATCTTGATAATATTGATAGCATATCAATCGCAGATATGCCTTGCGGGCCGACTACTGAGTTGGTTCACGTCTACAACCAATACAGGGCCGGTCTTAAGAATTTCGATAAGTTGACAGAGGAAAAGAGTACACTTGGCATAGCCGGACATAGCAGGGCATTGAATGAATCTGTGAAGATTGTATGGTTCAACCAGACAAGAATTCTGAGAATCTTTACTCTGATTAATGATGAAACGCTCATAACTAAATATGTAGAAACTGTTATTAGAAGAACATTTGGTACCAAAGATGCAATGAAACTTGCTAAACGCTATTCGGAGTGATATCAGAGAGATATCACTCCTGTTCTTGGATCATTTCTGTCTTAATCCTGTTTTCCGGCTGCATAGGTGTGGCAAAGACTGTGCATCCTGGTTGCATTTGTTTAGTCAATCGTCATCTTCTCATTCATAATACATGGAAATATCTTCCAACTCGTTTTTTATAATCCAGATATTCTTGCCCAAAGTCATTCTCCAACCGTTTCTCTTCACTACGCACTTGCAAGGTCAGGAGAATCACTTCTATCAAGAAAACCAGAAGAGGCATGACTGACCATAACCAAACAAGGATGCCCACATCGTAGATATAAATGCCGACAAGCATCGGATTACGGCACAGACTATATGGGCCTCCTGTCATCAGATGACTCGTTCTCGGAGCTACCTCATGGCCGTAGGCATCAAAGGGATTGCCCTTTCCGACGATACGCATATAGACGATGCTGTAGATGCTCAGCACCAGTCCGCAAATGGCGAGCAAAGCACTGACTAAGCACAACAAGGTAGAATCAGGCGCGTATGGCCAAGGTCTACCAGATACCAACCACATCAAGGCAGGAATGCCTATCACAAAGATGAGCAGTCCCAGCAGATAACCGAAAAAGTGTGACGTTTTCATGGTGTTTTCTGTTCTTGTCTCCATATTCAATTCTTTATTCCCTTCGACCTATTTTCCCTTCGACCTCCGCGACACGGCCATGAACTTCGTTTTTCTCCTTCGCACCTCGGCCATTAAAGTAAACTTAATGGCTCTCACTGCCCTGTCCGGTCATTTCTTCTCCTTGTTTGTCATATTGTTTGCGCTTGCCGACAGGAGGTTCTGTCAGAGTAATCTTAACCACAGCCGTTCTTTCAAGACTGCGGGCAATGGCATCATCGAAAGCATCCATGTGGTGAGGCAGGAAACGCTGGCAGATGGCTCTCAGACCTTCGATCTTCTCTCTGCGGTCTGTCACTATCTCTGCTTTTCCGACGGCTGTTGCTGACTTGTATTGTAATGTAAAGCTACCGTCTTTCGGACCAACAGTAGGCGCACATTTGGTGACGGCCGAGAGGAACACTGTCGGACAGTGTGCTATGCAGTCTAACTTGTCGCCCTCCAAGGCACAATGAAAATAGAACGTCCTTTTGTCTTTTCGAGCCAACGACAGGGGTAATCCGTATGGAGTACCGTCGGGTCTGGTCATGCTGACAGTCACATAGGGAGCCTTATCCAGCACCTCCAATGCGAAGGTGGCATCCATCTCTCTGCTTGCTTTTCTCATCATTTTACTTTTTGAATGACGGTATCACATACACTGGTTGCTCATCGTGGTTGTTGCAGTCATGATGGTCGCACGATTGCTGGGAATCATTCAGTTGGCCATCCAAATATGCCTGGAGCACCTCTTCAACCTTTCCGTGACATCCCCTGACGACTGAGATACCGTGGGCGGAAAGCTTGTTATAGGCCCCCATACCCATGTTGCCAGCCAGCATCAGGGTGATACCCATCTCCTGCATGACAGTGGCGATATTCGACTTGCAGCCACACCCCTCAGGTGAGTCCAGACGTTCCTGGCTTATCACCTGATGCTGCTCGTCGAGTGTTACTATTGTGTAATAGGCACAGTGGCCGAAGTGGTCGTCAACCATGCCTTCACGTGTCGGAATCGCTAATTTCTTCATGATGATTATATTTTTTTATTGCTGATCCTTTGATCTATAAAGATCTATGTTGTGATCGTTCCACATCTGAACGACTGTAATTGCTCACCCATCACGTCTTTCATCTTCTCAAATACTTGGTCACCTGTACAATGACTTGTATAGAAAAATGTATCAGGATAATTTGTTTTCAGCCTTTGAGCCAATGCATTTATCTCTTCCTTTGTTTCATATCCGTCAAGCAAGTGGAAACCGCCAACAACAGTATGAACAGGCCAAGGACAAGCTTCCAGGATATTCTCCAGACCACTATGAGCACAACCCGTAAACAGGAGTCCGCCTACATAAAGAGCTAGCTCATGACGGAAATCGTCGGGAACAAGGCGCCCGTCACCTGCTTCTACATAAAGGTTTTGATTGCCTTTGGGACTTGGATATACTTGCGGGATGTGGGCTATGACATGAATGTCATCGGCTGTCATTCCAGACATTCCGTCGCCCATCCGTCTCCTCTCACAGGTCTCGCCAACCAGCAGCAGTCGTTCTTCAGGCATATCCGGCCAAACAGTTGTTATGCTGTGCTGAACCCCTCTTTTTGAGAAGAATCTCCCGCTGACGGCTTTAGGTGAAACAATAACCTTGGCTTTATCGTTGACAGACAGGAAATGCTTCATGCCGCCTGCATGATCGCTATGTCCGTGAGAGATAAACACATAGTCAACCCTGCTGAGATCTTTCCCTAATCTCGCTGCATTACGGATCAGCATATCGCTGGCTCCCGTATCGAGCAGGATGCTATGCCTCTCCGTTTCGAGCAGGATGGAAAGACCATGTTCGGTTGACAAACCTGGGTCACTCGTCCGATTATCTACAAGAACAGTCCACTTCATAACCAATACACAACAGTGTTATCAAAATAAAACGCAATAATATAGCAGATGGCATATGACGCTGAAAGCGTCACCGCTCAGCAGCGGTAACCGCGTTGCGGTTATGATGTACACCCGTGCCAACTGCTATATCGTTGCCTAATAAAAACAGTTACAAAACTCTCTGCAGGCGGTTCACTTGAAGCCTTGAGCATGCGTCACGACATTGGCGGGAATTAAACCTTTTGGCCCTCGTCGGTTGACTCCGAGGGGCTAACCAGGGACAAATATAGCGAAACTATTGATAACAAAAAAGTGTTTTGATAAAATATATAGGCTACCAACATTATTTAACAGCTGAAAATCATCATAGGATTATTCAGATGCAAACAGTACATTCCGGTCCGGTAAAAGGCACCTCTTGGCCCGGTAAAAGGCACCTATAAACCTGATAATCAGTACCTTTGTAATTTAGGTGCACCCGAGATAGAATTAAGGTACCCAACAGGCATTCAACCTATGGCAGGGTTAAGGTAAAATCCATTCAACTTTTTCTAGGGTAGTACACATTTCGAGCAAAGTGAGACATTGTGACATGTGACTGTGTGACATTAAGGTGGTTGCTTATGAGTTTTTGAGTTTTTGGGTTGATGATTTGAGTTGATGATGGATTTTATGGCGGATTTTATGGCGGATTTTATGGCCGTTTTTATGGCCGTTTTGATGGCGGATTTTATGGCGGGGGCAGGCACATTGGGAGCCTGTCCCCGGTAATTTCTTTGAATGGTTCTTTGCTCAGTAAACAAAATGTAAAATCTACTTTCCCACGCACCAACGGAAACCAACGAAAATATCGGCGTTCTACGGCTTTAATCGGTACACGGCCAATTTTCGAAAGTATTTCGAAAGTAAGTGAAAGTGCAAA